>SLKC01000155.1 GCA_007134775.1 Ectothiorhodospiraceae bacterium
CCCTTGAGGCGACTGAGCACAAAGGTCGGCAGCCAGCGCAGAATCGTCGCCGGCAGCCACCATATCCGCGGGATGAAGCGCTCTCCGCTCGCGCGCGCATGGATCAGGTCACCGATGCGCTCACCGACGGTTTGTGGCTCTGCCCAGGTGGCCGCCGGCTGCAGGCCCGCGTTGAACGCAGTGCGTGTGGGCCCCGGGCGCAGCAGCAGTGTGCGTACCCCGGCCTCGCGGTACTTGCCGCCAATCCCCTCGAGGGCAATATCACCGGCCGCCTTGCTCGCACCGTAGAGCCAGTTCCGCCGCCGCCCGCGCAGGGCAGCCGGGCTGGAGAGCCAGGCGATCAGGCCGCCATGGTGACTGGCAAAATGCTCGGCGGCCTCGTGCATGCAGGCGATCGCCGAGGTCGTATTCACCCGGATATAGCGTTGCAGACCGGCCTCGCCGGGCCAGCTTCCCGGCTGCGGCAGGGCGTGCGCAATGAGAACGTCGGTGACCGGGCGATGGCCGGCGGCCGCCTCGAAGACATCGGGGATGGTGTCGGGGCGCTCGGCATTGAAGGCGTGCACACTGCACCCGGCCGCTCCGCGGTTGCACAGATCGGCGGCGATGTCTTCCAGGCGCTCGCGATCACGACCGGCAACGGCCAGCGAGTGACCACGCGCCGCCAGCCGCCGGGCCGCCCGCTCGGCAATCGCCGAGGTCGCCCCGATGATCAGGATGTGCCGCTCGCTCATGCCAACCTCACCCGCCTGGCGAAATCGGAGCCGAAGCCCGGATCCAGCCAGCTTCGAAAAGCCTGATACTGCGGGAATGCGCGCCGAAACTGCACCGGCGTCATCACCGCATCCTTGGCCGGATAGATGCTCCCTCCGGCGGCCAAGGCGACATCGTACAGCTCTCGCACGAGTGCGCCAGTGCGCGGCCCCCGCCACGTGAAATCGAGCGCCAGCGTGTACCCCGATCGCGGGAACGACAGCAGGCCCGTGCCGGGACGGTCACCGAAGCGTTTGAGCACGACCAGGGACGGGTGCTCTCCACGCTGCGCCGCCAACCGCAAGAGTTCGCGCAGTACCGCGGCGTGATCGGCTTCGGGCACCACCACCTGACACTGAACGAAGCCGCTTCGCCCATAGAGCCGATTCCAGTCGCGCACATGATCAAGCGGATGGAGCGCCGAGCGATACCAGCGTCGCTGCCAACCGGAGTCACCGCGGCGTAGATGGTAGTAGAGGCCGTTGTATACCATCAGCGTCCAGGGCCGCATCGGGCTCACCGGCGGTGTGAAGGGC
This sequence comes from Ectothiorhodospiraceae bacterium, assembly GCA_007134775.1. GTDB lineage: Bacteria > Pseudomonadota > Gammaproteobacteria > XJ16 > Halofilaceae > Halofilum. The sequence goes on from SLKC01000155.1 coordinate 1,290, forward strand.
ACACCCCGACGCCGACGCCGTCCGGGTCGCGGCAACGGCGTCACGTCATGCTCGGCGGCCAGTACGAGGCCGCGCCCAAGGCGGCGCCCTTGCGCCTGGCAATCCAGCCAGGCGGCTGTATGCTCCTGCGCCCGGTCGACCTCGCCCAGCACTGCGAGCGTTTCGGCGAGGTCCCGCGTACGGCGCGTTCGCTGCTGGAGCCAGCCACTGCCCGGCAGCGGTTTGAGCGCGATCTCGGCCGCCGTGATCAAGCCGGTCAGGCCGAGCCCACCGACGACGGCGGCGAAACGCCCCGGGAACTGCGCCGGACCGCAGCGGGTGCGAGTGCCGTCACTCTGCAATACCTCCAGCCAGCGCACATGGTCGCCAAAGCTGCCCTGGCGATGATGGTTCTTGCCGTGGACATCGTTGGCGATGGCACCGCCAACGGTCACCAGCTCGGTACCGGGGACGACCGGGAGGAACCAGCCGTGGGGGATGAGCAGGCGCTGCAGATCGGCCAGCAGGACGCCGCTTTCGCAGGCGATACGCCCCCGCGCGGCATCGAAGGCGAATATGCGGCTGGCCCCCCGCGACTCGATCAGCGTGCCGGTCGAATTGCAGCAGACGTCGCCGTAACTGCGGCCATTGCCCCACGCCAGCCACGGCCCATCGCCCGAGGGGAAGGGATCGTGCCGGGATCGGCTGGTCACGATCGGCCCGACATGTGGGCCCTGCAACCTGCCCCAGGGTTGACCGAGTACCATCATAGCGAAGCCACGAACAGCCCGAGGGCCACCGCGCCAGCCCCCCAGGTCGCGGGGTCGCGCACGGCGTAGACGAGCGGGTCATCGTGCATCCGGCCGCGAATGGTAGCGAGCCAAAGGTGGCCCTGCCACAGCAGCACCACGGGCACGAGCGCAACCAACGACAGGGGTCGTGAATAGACCTCGCGCATCGTATCGCCGGTCATGTAGAGCCCGAGCACCACCGTGGCGGCCATACTGCAGCCGATACCGAACGGTAGCAGCAGGCGCTCGTCGCCGCTGACGTAACCGCGACCGATGGCGCGCTGATCAGCGGCACCGGAGAGTTCCCGCAGCTCGTTGACACGCTTCATCGTCGCCAGCGCAAGAAAGAGGAACAGCGTGAACGCCACCAGCCAGTAGGAGAGCCATATACCGGCAGCGGCAGCGCCGCAGACAATGCGCAGGTTGTAGAGCAATGTCAGCGTGAGGATATCGATGAACGCAACGCGCTTGAGGTAGACGGAGTAGAGTGTGGTAAGCAGGAAGTAGGCCAGCAGGGCCGCCGCCGCCTGCCACGGCAGCGGCAGGGCCAACCCCGTCGCGGCCAGCAGGAGAAGCGGCAGCAGACCGAGTGCAAGGGGTTGGCTGACGGCGCCCGACGCAATCGGTCGCTCGCGCTTGCGCGGATGCTCGCGGTCGTGCTCGACATCGAGCAGATCATTGAGCACGTAGGCTGCGGAGGCGACTAGACAAAACGCCGCCAACGCCAGCAGGCTATTGGTTACGGTGGCCGCATCGTGCCAGTGATGCGCCGTTACCAAGGGGAGAAGGACGAGCGCGTTCTTCAGCCACTGGTGCGGCCGGATGAGTTGTACCAGGGAGATCCCCCCTCCCGTCGGCGAATCATCGCCGGGCAAGGCCTCGACCCTTGCGCCGCGGCGGCTCGCGGCCCGCGCCAACCGTTCCGCCGCCGGTCCGGCAGTCCAGCCGCGGCGCGCCTCGAGGAGTAGGGGCCAGTCTGCGCCTGCATCGCCGATGTAATCGAAGCCCGCCGGCGCCACCTTTCGCAGCGCCTCGACCTTGCGCCATCCTTTGAGGTTGTGGCCGGGGGAGCTGGCGAAGATCCGATCAAACAGCCCCAGATGGCGCGCGACGGTTTCGGCGTGGCGCTGATCCGCCGCCGTCGCGAGCCAAATGGGCTGCCCGGTCGCCGCACGGGCCTGGACGAACTCGACGACGGCCTCATTCCACGGCAGGCGGTGAGGATCCAATTCGATCTCGGCGGCAACCCGCGCCTTCAGGGCCGCGCGGCCGCGCAGCAGCGCCGGCAGCAGCAGCAAGAAGCGCCAGGGACGATGCCGCAGGAGGGTGAAGAGCACCTCGCAGAGCAGATCCGTGCGCACCAACGTTCCGTCCAGATCGACGACCAGTGGCACTCGCTTGCCGTTGATGGCGCTCACGATGGTGTCCCCGCATGCTTGTTGCGCGCGTCGCGCCCCTGCAGGGTGAGACCGAAAACCGCCAGGGCGCCGAGGGCAACGGCAAACCAGAGTGTAGCCACACGACAGACGACGGTCGCCGCTGACGCGATACCGGCACCGACACCCGCCTTGACCAGCGCCGCCATCATGAGGGCCTCGGTGCCCCCGAGTCCTCCCGGGAGCAGCATCACGGCACCACCCAGCATGGCCCCAGCCAGGATACCGATGGCCAGGCCAATCGGTATCTCCGCATCCAGCGCCAGAAGCACCAGTGCGAGACCCACTCCCTCGGCGGCCCAGGCAATCACACCGATACCCAACCCACCGGCGAGCAGGTGGGGTCGCAACAGCCCCTCGATACGGCCCAAAAGATCGCCAATCCAGTCGCGGAATCGCCCAGAACGCCGCTCACAGACACGTTGTAGGGTGCGCATCACGCGGCGACTGGCCAATATCATCATGGCGGCAACGATGCCGACGGCCAGAAGTATCCCGTGCAGGGGACTCCCCACCCATAGCCCGACCGCACCGACCGCCAAAAGGGCGACCGCCGCACCGTCCAACCAGCGTTCGACATAAAGGAGCGAAAGCGTGCGCGCGACGGGAACGCCCTCGTCCTGCAGATAGGCGGCCCGGACCGCTTCGCCCGCCTTCGCTGGGGTGGCCGTAAAGGCGAATCCCGCTACGTACATCACCAGACTGCGGCCAGCCGGCACGCAGTGGCCGCTGGCCCGCAGCAGCCACTGCCAGCGCAGCCAACGCAAGATGTAATTGCACAGCGACAGCGCCAGGATGAGCGCCCAAACGGTGGCCGGGACCGCCGCCAGGGCACCGAACGCTTCCATCGGGTCGAACCCACCGAGGAGGAAGCCGTAACCGGCGAACGCCAAAAGCGAGACCAGCAACGCCGGGCGCAGGTGACGCCGGACCGCGCCTGGCAGAGTCACCGACAGAGGTCCACGACGACCCCGTTGATCATCCTATCCTAGAACGGGATGTCGTCGTCGAGGTCGTCCGCCGGGGGTTGGGATTGGCGTCCACCGCCGCTGCGCGGGGCGCCACTGCCCCCCTCGTCAAAGCCAGTCGAGCCACCACCGCCCCGTCCGCCGAGCATCTGCATCTCGTTGGCGATGATCTCGGTGGTGTAGCGGTCGTTGCCCTGCTGGTCCTGCCACTTGTTGGTGCGCAGCTCGCCCTCGATGTAGACCTGAGAGCCTTTCTTGAGATACTCGCCGGCGATCTCGGCGAGGCGATTGAACATCGCCACGCGATGCCATTCGGTACGCTCCTGCTGCTCGCCCGAATTGCGGTCGCGCCAGGACTTCGTCGTCGCGACGCGGATGTTGGTGACTGCTGTCCCGCTGGGTGTGTATCGGGTCTCCGGATCCGCGCCGAGGTTTCCGACCAGGATGACCTTGTTGATGCCTCGTGCCATAGAGCGGCTTCTCCCTGTTCTTGGCAGCGCCGGTGTATCGAAAGCTCCGACCGACGAGGCCGCATTATCGCACAGCGCCGAAAGCCAGGATATGACGACCTGTTCACCCCATTACTTGTTCGTTACAGCAACGGGCCGCGCCCTCAGTACGCCATCTCGCCGCCCAGGGCCTGTACGCCAGCCGCATCGAAGGCATCCGGATCGACCTTGAGATAGGCCACCCCCTCCTCGGCGACCACGACGACCTCCTCGACGCCTGCCACCGCGGCCAGACCCTGCGCCAGACGATCCGGCTGCGCCAGGCTCTCGGCGTCGAGCCGCACCAGTACGCTGCGGCCCCGCCTGGGCTCCGGCATACCCAACGAGAACAGTAGCCAGAGCAGCGCGATCACCGCGAGTACGGCGAAGACGGCCTCGGTACCGACGAGCTGATGGACGCCTCCCGCCAGACTTCCGCCGACGAATGCCCCCAGGAACTGTGCCGAGGCGTAGACCCCCATCGCCGTGCCCTTGTGCGCCGCGGGTGCAACGCGGGAGATCCGTGCCGGCAGGGTCGCTTCGAGGAAATTGAAGCCGATGAAGAACAACAGTAAGACCGCCCCGATCGCAACCAGGTCCGCCCCACCCAACACCAGCCCGATCTGACCGGCTGCGATCAACACGATGGCGCCGAGGAAGGGCGGGCGAACACGGCTCCCCCGCTCCTCGACCAGGATCAGCGGGACCATGCCGGCCACGGAGCAGATTAAGACAGGCAGGTAGATCTGCCAGTGACTGGGACCGGGCAGGCCCGCCGACTCCAGGGTCAACGGCAGAGCGACGAAGGTCGCCGTCATGATGCAGTGCAATAAGCAGATGCCCGCATCCAGACGCAACAGTTCACGATGGCGGACAACGGCCCGAAGCTGTGCATAGACGGGCGATGCATCGCGCTGCGGCTGGCGTCCATGGGGTTCCGGGACGACCGCAACCAGCACGACCATGGCCATCAGCGCGAGGCCGGTGGCGAGCCAGAACAACCCATCCAGGCCGAGCCAGCCGTGCAGCAGGGGGCCGAGCAACAGTGACAGCGAGAATGCGGCCCCGATGCTGATCCCGATCAGCGCCATTGTCCGTGTGCGGACCTCGTCGCGAGTGAGATCGGCGGCCAGCGCCATCAGTGCCGCGGCGATCGCGCCGGCACCCTGCAGGGCGCGGCCGGTGATCAGCCACCCAATATTGTCGGCGAGAGCACAGACGACACTGCCGAGCACAAACAGCAGCAGGCCGAAGAGGATCACGCGACGGCGGCCGCAATGGTCTGACAGTAACCCGAACGGGATCTGCAACAGCGCCTGCGTGAGGCCATAGATGCCGACGGCGACGCCGATCAACAGCGGCGTCGCCCCAGCGAGATCGCGTGCGGCAAGGGCGAGCACGGGGAGGACGATAAACAGGCCCAGCATGCGGAGGGCGTAGATGCCGGCGAGGCCCGCCGTCGCGCGCCGCTCCGCGGGTATCATCGCCATGGTGAACGGCCATGCCAACCGTGGACCCAAGCCCGGTGACCGGGGACCGTCATGCCACCGCCGGCCATCAGCGCCTCGAGGCCGCCTTCGCTGTGGCCACCTTCAGGGGCGCCCCCTTCGTCCAACACCGTATCAACGGGCGCGACACCACCGCGCGTGCGCCACGGGCCGCCGTGCGGTGGACATCGGCCAACATCGAATGATAGCAGGCTGGAGACAACGCGCTTTGCCAAGCTGCAGCGACGCGGCGTATATTAGCAGGTTGGCCGGCAACCGGAACACGGCAGGCGCGCCGGCCGCCCCACCCACTGTCTCGTCCCGTCGGCAGGCTCCAGATGAGCAATATCAGCGTCCGCGGCGCTCGCACTCACAACCTGCAAGGCATCGATGTCGATCTGCCCCGGGACCGGCTGATCGTGATCACCGGTCTGTCCGGATCGGGCAAATCCTCGCTCGCCTTCGATACAGTGTTCGCCGAAGGTCAGCGGCGTTATGTCGAGTCGCTGTCCACCTACGCGCGTCAATTCCTGGCGGTCATGGAGAAGCCCGATGTCGACAGCATCGAGGGACTCTCGCCGGCCATATCGATCGAGCAGAAGGCGACATCGCACAATCCGCGCTCGACGGTGGGCACCATCACGGAGATCTACGATTATCTCCGCCTGCTCTACGCACGTGCGGGCAAGCCGCAATGCCCTGAGCACGGCCCAACGCTGGACGCACAGACAATCAGCCAGATGGTCGACCAGCTTCTGGGATTCCCCGAAGGGGACCGGCTCATGCTGATGGCCCCCGTGGTGGAAGACCGCAAGGGTGAACACCAGGCCCTGCTCGGGCGCTACCGCAGCCAGGGCTTCATCCGCGCGCGCATCGACGGCGAGATCCACGAACTCGACCAGACGCCGAAGCTCGATCCACGACGCAAGCATACGATCGAGATCGTGATTGACCGGTTTCGCGCCCGGCCCGATCAAAGACTTCGGCTCGCCGAGTCGCTGGAAACGGCGCTCGACCTCGGTGACGGCGTGGCACGTGTCGCCTGGATCGACGAACCGGGGCGCGCGCCGGTCACCTTTTCGTCAAGGTTCTCATGCCCGCACTGCGGTTATTCCCTACCCGAGCTCGAACCGCGCCTGTTCTCGTTCAACAATCCCGCTGGTGCGTGCCCCACCTGCGACGGCCTCGGCAGCCGTGATTTCTTCGACCCCGAGCGCGTGGTTGCGCATCCGCATCTCAGCCTGGCGGGCGGCGCGATTCGCGGCTGGGACAAGCGCAATGCCTACTACTTCCAGATGATCCAGGCGCTGGCCAGTGACGCCGGTTTCGATCCGGAGACCCCTTTCGATGCGCTACCGCAGAAGACCCGCGACCTGCTGCTCTACGGTAGCGGCGACCGCGAGATCGAGTTCCGCTACGCCGATGAGCGCGGTCGAAGCATCACCCGTTTCAAACCGTTCGAGGGCATCATCCCGAACTTCGAACGCCGCTACCGCGAGTCCGATTCGACATCGGTGCGCGAAGAGCTCGCACGCTACATCAGCAACGCTTCCTGTCCCGACTGCGGCGGCGCCCGAGTCAACCGTGCAGCACGGCATGTGTTCGTCGGCGACCATTCGCTGCCCGCGGTCGTGCGGCTTCCCATCGGTCAGGCACTGCGCTGGTTCAGCGACCTTTCGCTGCCGGGGCACCGTGGCGAGATTGCGGCCAAGATCATCAAGGAGATCCGCCAGCGCCTGGAATTCCTCGTCAGTGTCGGGCTCGACTACCTGACGCTCGAACGCAGCGCCGAAACCCTCTCTGGGGGTGAGGCGCAGCGTATCCGGTTGGCCAGCCAGATTGGTGCAGGCCTCGTCGGCGTCATGTATGTGCTCGACGAGCCCTCGATCGGCCTGCACCAGCGCGACAACGATCGCCTGCTAAGGACGCTGACCCGTCTGCGGGATCTCGGCAATACCGTCATCGTGGTCGAGCACGATGAGGAGGCGATCCGTAGCGCCGACCATGTCGTCGACATGGGGCCCGGTGCGGGAATCCATGGCGGTCACGTCGTCGCCGCCGGGACGCCGGCGGAGGTAGAAGCGAATGCGGCGTCGCTCACCGGCCAATATCTCTGCGGCCATCGGCGGATCGAGATCCCGGTAGCGCGAACGCCCCATGATGACCGTGCACTGATCCTGCACCAAGCGTGCGGCAACAACCTCCAGCACGTGACCGCGGAGATCCCGATCGGGCTTTTCACCTGTGTCACTGGCGTCTCCGGGTCGGGTAAATCGACCCTGATCAATCACACACTCTATCCACACATGGCACGTCATCTCTACGGCTCCGTCATGGACATGGCGCCGGTGGCGTCCATAGAGGGCCTGGAACACTTCGACAAGGTCGTCGATATTGACCAAAGCCCGATTGGACGTACACCGCGCTCCAATCCGGCGACCTACACGGGGCTGTTCACGCCGATCCGGGAACTCTTCGCGGGTGTACCGGAGGCACGCTCGCGCGGCTACAAGGCTGGACGTTTCAGTTTCAACGTCAAGGGCGGGCGCTGTGAGGCTTGCCAGGGTGACGGTGTCATCAAGGTGGAAATGCACTTCCTCCCCGACATGTACGTCACGTGCGAGATCTGTAGTGGCGCGCGCTACAACCGCGAGACGCTGGATATTGAGTACAAGGGCAAGACGATCGCCGATGTCCTGGCGATGACCGTCGAAGAGGCCGCAGAATTCTTCGCCGCCATCCCGGTGATCAAGCGCAAGCTCGACACGCTGATGGATGTTGGGCTCTCCTACATCTCGCTGGGGCAGAACGCCACGACACTGTCTGGTGGTGAGGCACAACGGGTGAAGCTGGCGCGCGAGCTGTCGAAGCGCGAAACGGGACGCACGATGTACATCCTCGATGAGCCGACAACGGGACTGCACTTCCACGATGTCGACCAGTTGCTACGCGTGCTGCACCGCCTGCGCGACCACGGCAATACCGTTGTGGTTATCGAACACGACCTGGACGTCATCAAGACGGCCGACTGGGTGATCGATCTCGGTCCCGAGGGAGGCGATCAGGGCGGGCAGATCGTCGCCACGGGCACCCCCGAAGCGATCGCCACGGTCGAGGGCTCCCATACCGGGCGCTATCTCCGCCAAATCCTAGGGCAGCCACCAGCGCACCTGGACCGGCGCCGCGAGGGATAGCGCCCATACCGCGCCACTGGCGAAGGCCTGAAGCTAGCCTAGCCCGAATCCAGCAGGACCTCGAGATCGTGCTGGAGATCGTCGATCGGTTCATCGTCGCGTGCAAGCAGCCGCGCCTCACCTTCGCGATCGAAAACATAGAGCGCGGTACCGTGCGCGACCTCATAGTTACCATGCTCGTCGGGCTCACCGTAGCTGAACGTGGTCCGGTAGCGCCGCGTGATCTCGCGCAGCGTCCGACGGTCGCCGCGCAGCCCCTCGAACTGCTCCCCAAAGCCGCTGACGTAACGCGCCAACTGCTCCGGGGCATCACGCTCGGGATCGACCGAGACGAAAAGCACACGGACATCGTCAGAGAGATCCGGATCGATTCCATCGATCGCGGCCCCGACCCGCGCCATGGTCAGCGGGCAGTAGTCCGGACAGTGTGTAAATCCGAAATAGAGGGCGACAACCTTGCCCTCGTAATCCGCTTCAGTCACCGGGGTTTCCTCGGGTGCCCGTTCGAGCGCCAGCTCCAGATCCGGCAGCGATCCGGAGATATCCTGCGTGCGCAGTTCGGGATCAGTGCCACAAGCAACCAGGATCACAGCCGCCAGGGCGCCGGCCAGGGCGGGCGCGGCCCGCCTCACGACCGACCGCGCGTGCAGACTGTCACGCACCTCAGACTTCATCGTATCCCCTACCCTATCGTGTTCACAGGTGGCCGGATTGCGGCCGTGTGCCGCTCTAGGCCGGACGTTCGCGCAAAGCCCTTCCATACTCATGGTCCTCGCGCATCCACAGCCGCAGGACAAGGAGCGCAACAATCGCCATCATCTCGGCGGCCGGCACCCAGGTCAGGAGTCCACCGATGCGCTGATCGGTCATTGCTGCAATCGGAAACGCGCGGCCACAAACATCGTAGACGTCGTAGATCTCATGGTTGACCAGCGAGATGTAAGCGCCCAGGAACATCTGCGGTAACATGACGAACCATAACAGCAGTAGTCGAAGACCGAAGCTGAACCCGCCGCGTGCCCGCCCGAAAGGATCCAGCATCACGCTCCAGAACAAGACCCCCGTGATGACCATGGAGACATTCATGGCCCGGTAGAGATCGATGTCGAGCATCACCTCGAAGTGCGCCTCAGGCGTCATCCAGACGAAGATCACGCCCACGAAGAGCACTCCGGCAACAAAGGGGTGCGCAACCACGCGCCACGGCCCCACCAGCAACGGACTACGCCCGACCCAGCGCAGCCACGCGAGCGTCGAACTCGACAGTGCCCAGGGAAAAACACGCCCCATACCACCCAGAACCAACAGAAGCGGAGCGTGGTGGTGGATGATCAGGTGCTGCGTGCGGTGGCCGGCAAAGAGATACTGGGCGAGGTAATCCATGCCCGTGTGCATCATGGCATAGATCAGGAGTACGCCCGCATAGAACGAGATCGCGGGCCACACGCGGACCTGCACGCCGGCGCGGCGTTGCCGGATCAGGCCCGTGGTGTAGAGATATACCCCCGCGAACGCAAATAGCGCTACCTCGGGGTAGAAGTGATAGGGCAAGAACCAGTCTAGCGTGGTATCCATTGCGCCGCCCAACATGCAGTCTTAGACGGAGACCACACGACACCGGGTGAGTTCCCGGCGCAACCGACGGCCTACAAACTCCCCACGCGCTGTAGCAGCCGGTGCTTCAGATCGACTAACACCCTCCCTGGCGCAGCGATGCCCCTGTCACGCCGATCGAGCCGCGCTTCGCCTACGCGGCCTGATCTTCGGCGGCGCGATCGACCAGCTCCACGAGCGCCATCGGCGCCTGATCTCCGCTGCGATAACCGATCTTCAGGATACGCAAATATCCCCCGGGGCGGTCGATCGACCGCGGCCCGATCTCATTGAAGAGCTTGGCCACCGCGGCCTCATCACGCAACCTGGCGAACGCCAGCCGGCGATTGGCAACACTGTCCGATTTCGCCAGCGTCACCAGTGGCTCGGCGACCCGACGAAGTTCCTTGGCCTTCGGCAGCGTGGTGCGGATCACTTCATGCTGGAACAGCGACGCCGCCATGTTCCGATACATGGCCTGCCGATGCGAACTATTCCGGTTAAGCTTGCGTGCGCTCTTGCGATGACGCATGACTTCTGTTCCTCTCGTAACGTCGCGCGGGTGCCGTAGCGGCCTAGGCGGAGCTGGCTTTGTCCTGCGGGCGATGCAGATCCGCCGGCGGCCAGCCCTCCAGTCGCATACCGAGCGATAGACCGTGGGATGCCAGCACATCCTTGATCTCGGTAAGAGACTTCTTGCCGAGATTCGGCGTCTTGAGGAGTTCGACCTCGGTCCGCTGGATCAGGTCACCGATATAGTAGATATTCTCTGCCTTGAGGCAGTTCGCTGATCGCACCGTCAGCTCGAGATCATCAACGGGCCGCAGTAGGATCGGGTCAATCTGTGCCCCGGATTCCTCGGGCCGCGCTTGGTCGTCCGCCTTGAGTTCGACGAATACAGACAGCTGATCCTGCAACACCGTCGCGGCCCGCCGAATCGCTTCCTCGGGTTCGATTGTGCCGTTCGTCTCGATGTCGAAGATCAGCTTGTCCAGGTCCGTACGCTGCTCAACACGAGCGCTTTCGACACTATAGGCGACGCGACGGATTGGGCTGAAGCTCGCGTCAAGCTGCAGACCTCCAACAGTGCGCGTCTCACTCTCTTCCAGCTCGCGCGCCGTGACAGGCTCGTAACCCCGGCCCTTGCGCGCATGCAGCGTCATGTCGAGCGACCCCTTCGGCGTAACGTGAGCGATCACAAGATCGGGATTCGCGACCTCGACATCATGGTCCGACTTGATATCAGCCGCCGTCACGATACCCTCGCCCTGTTTGCTCAGGCGTAGCTCCGCGCTGTCGCGACTGTGCATCCGAATGGCGACGCCCTTGAGGTTCAGCAGAATATCGAGCACGTCCTCATGCACGCCTTCGATCGTTGTATACTCGTGAACGACGCCTTCGATCTGAACCTCCGTGATCGCCGCTCCCGGCATTGAGGAAAGCAGGATCCGTCGCAAGGCATTGCCGAGCGTGTGCCCGAAGCCACGCTCCAGAGGCGCAAGGGCCACACGCGCATGAAAGTCGCCAATCGCCTCAACGTCGACGATCCGCGGCTTTAGGAATTCCATTACATTACTCATTAGGTGATGCTACCTCTTACTTCGAGTACAGCTCGACAACCAGCGATTCATTGATCTCTGCCGACAAATCGCTGCGTTCGGGTATCGACCGGAACACCCCTTCCATTTTCTTCGGATCGACATCCATCCACTCCGGGACCCCGCGCTGCTGCGCAAGCTCAACGGCCTCGGCGAGGCGATTCTGCTTCTTCGCTTTTTCGCGTACCGCGACTACATCACCCGGTCCCACTTGATAGGACGCAATATTGACCACGACGCCATTGACCGTGACAGCCTTGTGGTTCACGAGTTGCCGCGCTTCGGCCCTCGTGCTGCCGAAGCCCATCCGCCAGCAGACATTATCCAGTCGTCTTTCCAGCATTTGCAGCAGGTTCTCACCTGTCGATCCCTTCTGCTGCGATGCCTTCTTGTAGTAACTGCGGAACTGGCGCTCCAGTACGCCGTACATCCGACGCAGCTTCTGCTTCTCGCGAAGCTGGAGTGCGTAATCGGATGCGCGGCCGCGCCGTCCGGCTTGGGGCCCCGGCGGCTGATCAAGCTTGCACTTGGATTCGAGGCTGCGAATGCCGGATTTCAGGAAAAGATCCGTACCCTCGCGCCGGCTCAGCTTGCACTTTGGACCGGTGTACTTAGCCACGTTAGAGACTCCGATCAGACCCGACGGCGTTTCGGCGGCCGACACCCGTTATGCGGGATCGGCGTCACGTCGGTGATACTGTTGATGGTGTAGCCCGCATTATTCAGCGACCGTACCGCGGAATCGCGCCCCGGCCCGGGCCCTTTTACCCGCACCTCGAGGTTCTGCAGGCCGTAATCCTTGGCGCTCGTCCCCGCGCGCTCCGCAGCGACCTGGGCGGCGAATGGGGTACTCTTGCGCGAGCCGCGGAATCCCGAACCGCCAGATGTCGCCCAGGAGAGCGTGTTGCCCTGGCGGTCCGTTATCGTCACGATCGTGTTGTTGAACGAGGCGTGGATATGCGCAATGCCTTCAGATACGGTGCGGCGCACCTTCTTACGCGCAGGCCCTGCGCCCTTACTGCTCTTGCTGCTCTTCGCCATGCGTATCGTTCCCGGAGGTCGTTAGCAGGCGCGGCAATGCGATCAGCGCTTGATCGGTCGCCGCGGCCCCTTGCGCGTGCGCGCGTTCGTCTGTGTCTGCTGGCCACGCAGTGGTAGCCCGCGCCGATGGCGCACCCCGCGATTGCACCCCAGATCCATGAGGCGCTTGATGCTCATCGAGACTTCGCGCCGGAGATCCCCCTCGACGCTATATTCACCGATCTGGCTGCGGAGCGCGTCGACCTCACCGTCCGAGAGATCGCGGACACGGCGATCTTCCGCCACCCCGGCATCGCTGCAAATCTTCCGCGCGCGCGTCGGCCCGATGCCGTAGATCGACGTCAACGCCACCCAGGCGTGCTTGTTCACGGGGATATTGATACCGGCTATACGAGCCATTCGGTCTATCTCCTGGAGTCCTCTGGCAAGCAGCGCAGTATACCGCTACAGCGCGATCCCACGCAAGCCCGCCACAACAATGAGCGAATGATTACCCCTGACGCTGCTTGTGTCGCGCGTCCCGGCAAATCACACGCACTTGGCCATTGCGCCGAATCACCTTGCAATGCCGGCAGATCTTGCGCACCGATGCTGCAACCTTCATGAGTTCAATACTCCTCGATCGTTAATCGTCCGCAGGCGTCCGGGCCGGACGTGCACCGCCAGGCCCATGCATCCACTCCCAACCGATCAGCCACCACTGCGCCGGTTGTACCCCTTCAGGTTCGCCTTTTTCATCAGGCTATCGTATTGATGGCTCATCAGGTGCGTCTGAACCTGGGACATGAAATCCATCGTCACGATCACAATGATCAGCAGCGACGTCCCCCCAAAGTAGAACGGCACGTTCCATCCCAAAATGAGGAATTCGGGAAGCAGACATACCGCGGTGATGTAAAGCGATCCAACCAGCGTCAGCCGCGTCATGACACCGTCGATATACTTCGCTGTCTGTTCTCCCGGACGAATGCCCGGTATAAACGCCCCGGACTTCTTCAGATTATCCGCGGTTTCCCGAGAATTGAAGACCAGCGACGTATAGAAGAAGCAGAAAAAGATAATCGCTGTCGCAAAGAAAATGATGTACAGCGGTTGTCCCGGCTGCATTGTCGAGACGATATTCTGCAACCACCGCATTTGGTCGCCGGCCCCGCCAACGAGGTCGCCGAAGGTCGCCGGAAACAGGATAATCGCCGACGCGAAGATCGGCGGAATCACTCCCGCCATGTTGAGCTTAAGCGGGAGATGGCTCGACTGCGCCGAGTACATCTTTCGCCCCTGCTGTCGGCGCGCATAGTTGACGGTGATTCGGCGCTGACCACGCTCGACAAAGACCACAAAGCCGATGACCGCCACGGCCATGATCAGCAGCACGATCACGAAAATCATGCTGAGCTCGCCCGTTCCCACAAGCTCAAGCGTACCACCCAGGGCGCCCGGCAGGCCTGAAACGATCGCCGCGAAGATCAGGATCGAGATCCCGTTTCCGACGCCCCGTTCGGTCACCTGTTCGCCCAGCCACATCAGGAACATCGTACCCGTGGCGAGCGTGACCACGGTCGTGAACATGAACATCGCGCCCGGCACATAGACCAGCGGCTGACCACCGATTTCCTGGCCCTGAAGGGCAATGCCGACCCCCGTCGCCTGGAAGGTGCACAGGGCGAGCGTCAGATAGCGCGTGTACTTCGTGATCTGGCGACGACCCGCTTCCCCTTCCTTGCGGATCTGCTCAAGCGATGGCACGACATGCGACATCAGCTGCATGATGATCGCCGCCGTAATGTAGGGCATCACCCCGAGGGCAAAGATCGACATCCTGCCCAGGGCACCACCGGAGAACATGTTGAACATGTCCAGGACACTGCCCTGCTGCTGCTCGAACAGGGTGGCCATCACGCCCGGATCCACGCCCGGGATCGTGATGTGCGCACCCGCCCGGTAGATCACCAGGACGACGAGCACAAAGAGCAGGCGCGAGCGCAGTTCGGCCGACTTGCCGAACCCGCCCATGCCTGCCCCGGAGGCAGCAGCGGCGCGTGCCATGCAGGACTACTCCACGCGGCCGCCGGCCGCTTCGATCGCCTCGCGGGCACCGCGGGTGACAGCCAAGCCGCGCACGGTTACCGCGCGGTCGATCTCCCCGGAGAGGAAGACACGGGCGCGCGTGGCCGATTTCGGCACTACGCCGGCTGCCTTGAGCGCCCGGAGGTCGATCTCATCACCAGCCTTCGCGAGCTCGTGCAGCCGCACAGGGGCGGTTTCGCGCGCCAGGCGCGACCGAAAGCCGAACTTCGGAAGTCGGCGCTGCAGCGGCATCTGACCGCCTTCGAACCCGACCTTTGTGTAGCCGCCCGAGCGTGAATGCTGGCCCTTGTGACCGCGCCCGGCTGTCTTGCCAAGGCCTGAGCCGATTCCGCGCCCGACGCGACGGCGCTCGGGCTTCGAGCCAGGGGCGGGCTTGAGTTCGTTCAGCCGCATATCACAGCTCCTCGACCGCTACCATATAGCGGATCTTGTTGATCATGCCGCGGTTCTCAGGCGTATCCACGACCTCTACCGTGTGGTGCATCCGCCGCAGGCCGAGCCCCGCGAGGCATGCCTTGTGGCGCTGCAACCGCCCGATCGAGCTCTTGACCTGAGTCAACCGGAGCCGTCCATTCGTGGAGGCAGACTGGGCCATTGTTATCCCCGGATCTCTTCGATCGCCTTGCCGCGCTTGGCTGCGACCTGCTCGGGCGACTGCATCGAGCGCAGACCGTTCACCGTTGCACGCACGACGTTGATGTGGTTGTGAGTTCCCTGGATTTTGGCCAGCACGTCCTGAACGCCAGCCACTTCGAACACGGCGCGCATCGCACCACCCGCGATGATTCCCGTTCCAGGGGAGGCTGGCTGCATGTAAACACGCCCGGCGCCGTGCCGCCCCACCAGGGGATACTGCAGCGTGGTACCGTTTAGCGGTACGGCTACCATGTCCTGGCGTGCCCGTTCCATCGCCTTCTGAATCGCAGCGGGCACCTCGCGCGCCTTGCCGTAACCGAAGCCGACGCGGCCCTCCCCGTCGCCGAC
This sequence comes from Ectothiorhodospiraceae bacterium, assembly GCA_007134775.1. Lineage (GTDB taxonomy): Bacteria > Pseudomonadota > Gammaproteobacteria > XJ16 > Halofilaceae > Halofilum. Next base: position 16,937 of record SLKC01000155.1, read on the forward strand.
GACGGTCAAGGCGGTAAAGCCGAACTGGCGACCACCCTTGACGACCTTCGCGACACGGTTGATCGAGATCAGCTTCTCGAGCAGGCCGTCGGCACTCTGCGCTGCCGTTTCTTGATTCGCCATTTCGCTACTACCTCTTAGAACTGCAGGCCGTTCTCGCGTGCCGCATCGGCCAGCGCTTTGATGCGACCGTGATAACGAAAACCGGAGCGATCGAATGCGACCTCGGTAACGCCCGCGGCCGTCGCTTTCTCCGCAATGCGCCGTCCCACGCGTGTCGCTGCCTCCACATTGCCCGTCGAATCGAGCGCTTGCCGCAATTCCGGCTGTACCGTCGAGACAGCGGCCACGACCCGCTCGCCCGCCGCATCGATCACCTGCGCATAGATATGGCGCGGCGTACGGTGCACGGTAAGGCGCGGCATACCGAGTTCATGAATGTGCGCGCGGGTCCTTCGGGCCCGGCGCAAGCGTTGCGTTTTCTTGTCCATGGTAAAGACTCACTCGCTGGGAAGCCCTAGCGTCACTTCTTCTTGGCTTCCTTCATTATGACCTCTTCATCTTCGTATCGGACACCCTTGCCCTTGTAAGGCTCCGGTGGCCGGAACGCACGGATTTCGGCGGCGACCTGGCCGACCTGTTGTTTGCTGCTGCCCGACACGACGACTTCCGTCGGCGTCGGGGTCTCGACCGCAACACCTTCCGGCACGGTATAGGCGACCGGATGTGAAAAGCCGAGCGTTAGATTCAGATTCTTCCCCTGGGCCTGTGCACGATAACCCACGCCCTTGATCACCAGCTTCTTCTGGAAGCCCTGCGTAACCCCCTGAACAAGGTTGTGCATAAGCGAGCGCATGGTTCCGGCCATCGCGTTAGCCGGCCGGTCGCCGCGGCGCGGCGCGAACGTCACCTGACCCTCTTCGTGGCGGACATCAACCCATTCGTGGACGCTGTAGGCGTCGGACCCCTTAGGGCCCTTGACGCGCACATCCTGGCCATCCACCTCGACCTCAACGCCCTGCGGGATCACGACGGGTTGCCGGGCAATTCTCGATGTCGCTTCCGTCATCATCTGTCTCCGTCAGCAGACCGTGCAAAGGACTTCGCCGCCATGACCTTCCTGGCGCGCCTTCTGATCGCTCATCACCCCTTGTGAGGTCGAGATGACTGCTACCCCGAGGCCGTTCTGGACCCGCGGGAGCTCTCGCGAGCCCCGGTAGATCCGGAGACCGGGGCGGCTAACGCGCTGAATGTCCTCGATCACAGGCCGGCCCTGGTAATACTTCAGTGTCACCACGAGTTGTGGCTTGCCATCACGCTCGTCCACCTCGTACTCGCGGATATAACCCTCATCGCGAAGCACCTCCGCAATCGCCGCCTTTTTTTTCGACGACGGCATTTCCACGCGCACCTTGTTCGCCATGTGCCCGTTACGGATCCGGGTCAACATATCGGCAATCGGATCGGACATGCTCATATTCGTTGCCTCCGGAATCCTTACCAGCTTGCCTTGCGCAAGCCCGGGATGTCGCCACGCATGGTGTGCTCACGAAGCTTATTGCGCCCGAGACCGAATTTACGGTAGTAACCATGTGGACGCCCCGTGACACGGCACCGGTTGTGCTGTCGAACCGGACTCGCATCGCGCGGCAGTTTCTGCAGCCGCTCGACGGCATCCATGCGCTCTTCGAATGTCGAATCTGGATTCTTGATGATTGCCTTGAGCTCAGCGCGCTTGCCGGCATACTTCTTCGCTACCTGCTGGCGCTTGCGCTCGCGCTCTACCATTGCCACCTTCGCCATCGTGCCCTTCCTTACTGTCGGAACGGGAAGTTGAACTCGCGCAGCAGTGCGCGCGCTTCCTCGTCAGTGTTTGCCGTCGTCGTCAGCGTGATGTCCATTCCGCGCAGGCTATCCGTCTTGTCGTAATCAATTTCCGGAAAAATGATCTGTTCGCGAACACCCAACGTGTAATTGCCACGGCCGTCAAACGACTTCGGGCTAAATCCCCGGAAATCGCGGATGCGGGGAATCGCGACCGTCACGAGTCGATCCAGGAACTCATACATCCGCTCCCGACGCAGCGTCACCTTACAACCGATCGGCCAGCCCTCGCGCACCTTGAACCCCGCAATGGACTTCCTAGCACGGGTAACCACGGGCTTCTGCCCGGTGATCATTGCGAGCTCGGACTGCGCGTTCTCGAGCAACTTTTTGTCATTCACCGCCTGACCGATGCCCATATTCACGATGATCTTCTCGATCTGCGGCACTTGCATAACGCTCTTGTAACCGAACTGCTCGCGCAGTGCCGGCACGACGCTTTTCCGGTATTGTTCCTGAAGTCTTGCCATGATTACCCGCCTAGACGTCGACGACTTCGCCGTCCGACTTGTAGAAGCGCACCTTGCGCCCGTCGTTCAGCGTCCGGATACCCACGCGATCTCCCCCCCCCTTTACGGGGTTGTAGAGCATCACGTTCGAAGCCTGGATCGGCGCCTCCTTCTCGATGACGCCTCCTGCGACACCGCGGCGCGGATCCGGTTTCTGGTGCTTCTTGACGACGTTCACATTCTCCACGATCAGCCGCCCATCCTTGCGCACCTGCTGAACCGTGCCCCGCCGGCCCTTGTCACGACCGGCGGTAACGATCACATCGTCACCCTTGCGAATCTTGCGCATTGCCGCGTTACCTCCTCACAGCACCTCGGGCGCCAGCGAGATGATCTTCATGAACCGTTCCGTGCGGAGCTCACGTGTCACCGGGCCGAATATCCGCGTGCCAACCGGCTCCAGCTTGTTGTTGAGCAGGACAGCCGCATTATTGTCAAAGCGGATCACCGACCCATCGGGTCGGCGCACGCCCTTCGCGCTGCGCACCACCACGGCGTTATACACCTCTCCCTTCTTCACTCGTCCACGCGGGATCGCGTCCTTCACGCTCACCTTGATGATGTCGCCAATACGCGCGTAGCGGCGCCCGGAGCCTCCGAGCACTTTGATGCACTGTACCCGGCGTGCGCCGCTATTATCCGCGGCATTCAGGCTTGTCTGCATCTGAATCATTGCTTGTTCCCGTTCCCGTTAGGCCAGTGCACAGCTACGCGGTGTATCAGGCAGTCACTGCGGGCGTATGCACGCGGACCAGCCGCCACGACTTGCTCCGCGAGAGTGGCCGACACTCTTCAATAACAACGAAATCACCGCGATTGCACTCGTTGTTTTCGTCATGCACGTGGTAGCGCTTTGAGCGCTTCACGAACTTACCATAGAGCGGATGGCGCTCCCGCCTCTCGACGAGCACAACCACTGTCTTGTCCATACGGTCGCTAACGACATAACCGCGTTCGCGGCGCGCGCGTTTGGCCTGCTCTTCGCTCATGCCGAGTCACCCACGGAGAGTTTTTCGTTGATCACGGTCTTCACCCGCGCGATATCCCGGCGCACCTTGCCGAACCGATCCTGGCGCGGGGATTGCCCGATGCCTTCCTGCATCCGCAGGTTAAACTGTTCCTTGCGCAATTCGACGAGTTCGTCGTCGAGTTGTTGCACTGTCATTTGCCTGAGCTCACTTGCTTTCATCACATGATCGTCCGGTTGACGAACACCGTACGCACCGGCAGTTTCGCCGCAGCGCGGCGCATGGCTTCGCGCGCAACGTGCTCCGGTACACCCTCCATCTCATAGAGCATACGACCCGGCTCGACCTTCGACACCCAATACTCGACGTTACCCTTGCCCTTACCCATCCGAACTTCAATGGGCTTACTGGTCACGGGCACGTCGGGGAAGATCCGGATCCAGATCTTGCCGCCACGCTTAACATGCCGCGTCATCGCTCGGCGCGCCGCCTCGATCTGGCGCGAAGTGATGCGCCCCCGATCAACCGCCTTGAGCCCGAACTCGCCGAAACTCACACGCGTGCCCGCCTGGGCAACGCCTCGGTTGCGACCTTTTTGCTGTTTGCGGAACTTGGTTCGCTTCGGCTGCAACATCGTCGCGACTCCTTACTTGGCGGCGGCGCGACCGCTCGCCGCTTCACGTTTCTGTTCCAGGTCGAACACTTCGCCCTTGCAGATCCAGATCTTCACGCCAAGCGTGCCGTACGTCGTTCGGGCGCTCGCGTCGGCGTAATCGATATCGGCACGCAAGGTGTGCAGTGGCACGCGCCCATCGTGGTACCACTCGCGTCGCGCAATCTCAGCGCCATTGAGGCGTCCCGCGACGCTGATCTTCACTCCCTGCGCCCCGAGGCGCATCGTATTCGTCAGCACGCGCTTCATCGCCCGGCGGAACATCACGCGCCGCTCAAGCTGCTGCGCCACCGAATCGGCAACGAGTTGCGCATCAAGTTCAGGCTTTCGGATCTCGGCGATGTTGATCTTCACATTCGGCACTGCGAGTCCGGCGATGTCGGCAACCTTTGCCCGCAGCTTTTCGATATCCTCGCCCTTCTTACCGATCACGATCCCAGGCCGCGCCGTATGGATCGTGACTTGCAGTGCGCGCGCCGGACGATTGATCTGTACGCGGCTCACGGACGCGTTCGCCAGTTCTCGCCGAATGAAGTCCCGGATCTCGAGATCATTGTTGAGGAAATCGGCGTAATCGCGATTCCCCGCGTACCAAGTCGCATTCCAGTCGGTCGAGATGCCGAGGCGGATGCCCGTCGGATGTACCTTGTGCCCCATTCTGCTCGTCCTCGCTTACTCGTCCGCCACGCGCACGTTGATATGGCTGGTTCGCTTCATGATCCGATTGCCCCGCCCCTTTGCGCGTGCCTCCATCCGCTTCATGGTCGGCCCCTCGTCAACCGAGATCCTGGCCACGCGCAGCTCATCAACATCCGCACCCGCGTTATGTTCCGCGTTGGCAATCGCCGATTCGAGCACCTTTTTCACGAGTCCGGCCGCCCGCTTCCGGCTGAAGGTCAACGTACGCAGGGCCTCCTCGACCGGCTGCCCCCGCACCTGATCCGCAACGAGCCGCGCCTTCTGAGGCGAGATCCGAGCCATACGAAGTCGTGCGTCCGCGTGCATCATTATCTGCCCCTTCCGGCCTTCTTGTTCGCAGCGTGCCCCTTGAACGTACGGGTAAGCGCGAACTCACCAAGCTTATGGCCCACCATGTTCTCGCTGATCAGCACCGGAACGTGCTGGCGCCCATTGTGGACCGCGATGGTCAGGCCCACCATTTCGGGCAGGACCATCGACCGCCGCGACCAGGTCTTGATCGGCCGCCGATTATTGCTTGCCTGGGCCGCCTCCACCTTCTTCATGAGATGGTGGTCGACAAATGGCCCTTTCTGCAGTGAACGTGGCACAGTCTTGTCCTCGCCTTACTTCTTGCGCTTGCGTCGACGCACGATCATCTTGTCCGTCGACTTGTTCTTGCGGGTCTTATAACCCTTCGTAGGCATTCCCCAGGGAGACACCGGATGCCGCCCGCCTGACGTACGCCCCTCACCACCACCGTGAGGGTGGTCGATCGGGTTCATCGATACGCCCCGCACGGTCGGCCGAACGCCGCGCCAGCGCTTGGCGCCCGCCTTGCCAAGCTGGCGCAGGCTATTCTCGGTATTCCCTACCTCCCCAACCGTCGCCCGGCAACCGACCGGTACGCGGCGCATCTCGCCCGAGCGCAAGCGCAGCGTGGCGTACCCACCCTCGCGGGCGACTACCTGCACCGACGCGCCAGCGCTGCGTGCGAGTTGGGCACCTTTGGCAGGCTTAAGTTCGACACAGTGGACCCGCGTACCCAACGGAACCGCCGACAGGGGCAGTGCGTTGCCCGGCTTGATCGGCGCATCCCGACCCGCATGGATCGGCGCCCCCGGCCCGATCCCGCGCGGGGCGAGGATATAGCGACGCTCACCATCGGCGTACTTCAATAACGCTAGGTGCGCGGTACGATTCGGATCGTACTCGATCCGCTCCACGGTTGCGGGGACGCCTTCCTTGTCACGACGGAAATCGACCCGCCGGTATCGCCTCTTGTGCCCACCCCCGATGTGACGGGTAGTGATTCGCCCCTGATTGTTGCGCCCGCCACTACCAGGACGCCCCTTCTCGACAAGCGGCTCCCACGGCGCGCCGCGATGAAGGTCGCGATTCTTGATCTCAACCCGGAATCTGCGCCCGGGCGAGGTCGGTTTCGCCTTGACTACCGCCATGCTGCCTCCTACCCGTCGAAACCGGAGTAATCGATATCATAGCCGGGCTGCAATCGCACGATCGCCTTCCGATAGCCGTTACGCCGGCCCTCGACGCGACCGAATCGCTTGCGCTTGCCCTTCACATTCATGACCTGGACACTGCCGACTCGGACATCGAAGATCTTCTCAACAGCGCGTCGAATCTCAGGCTTGGTCGCGTCCGAGGCGACCCGGAACACGTGTTGACGGTTGGCATCCGCACCATGGGTCGCCTTCTCGGACACCTGCGGCGCCTGGATCACCTGATAAAGCCGCTCGCGGTTCATCCCAGCCACTCCTCAATTTGCTTCACGGCGTCTGCGGTCATGACGACCCGCTCATGCCGGAGCAGATTCACGGGGTTGATCTCGCTGACACTGATCACGTCGACATGCGGCAGGTTCCGACCAGCGAGGGCGACATTGATGTCCACATCAGTCTGCACGAGCAACGCATCCGTGCCGCCCATCGATTGCAGGCGGTCCGCGAGATCGCGGGTGCGTGGACGTTCCACCTCAAGACTACCGACCACGACCAGGCGCTCCGTCCGGGCCAACTCCGACAGGATCGAGCGCAGCGCGCCTCGATACATCTTCCGGTTCAGCCGCTGCGAATGATCCTGAGGCCGCGCCGCGAAGTGGACACCCCCCTTACGCCATAGCGGACTGCGGATTGTACCTGCACGTGCCCGGCCGGTACCCTTCTGCCGCCAGGGCTTCTGCCCACCGCCGCGGCGCTCCGCGCGCGTCTTCTGCGCCCGCGTTCCGCTGCGCGCACCCGCCATCGAGGCCACGACCGCCTGATGCACCAGCGGCTCGTTGAAGGCCTGGCCGAATGCCGTGTCGGCGACTTCCAGCGTGCCGGAACCGTCTTGCAGTGTTAGTTCCATGCTCCTACTCCTACCGCGCCGCCTTGACCGACGGCCGCACGATGAGATCACCTCCGGACGCCCCGGGTACGGCCCCGCGAACCAGCAGCAGACCACGCGTGCCGTCGACACGGACCACTTCGAGGTTCTGCACCGTCGAGCGTGCGTTGCCCATGTGCCCGGGCATCTTCTTACCCTTGAACACATGCCCAGGATCCTGCGCCTGGCCGATCGACCCCGGCACGCGATGCGCCAAGGAATTGCCGTGGGAGGCGTCCTGCGTACGGAAGTTGTGCCGCTTGACTGTGCCGGCGAATCCGCGCCCCTTGCTCGTACCCGTCACGTCGACGCGCTGGCCGCTCTCAAATTGATCCACGCCGAGTTCAGCGCCGGCTTCCACCTCGGCATCCCCAACCAGCCGGAACTCCCACACCCCGCGACCGGGCTCAACACCTGCGTTCGCAAAATGCCCCGACAGCGGCCGGGTGACGCGGTTGGTGCGACGCGTGCCGGTCGTAACCTGCACGGCGCGATAACCATCCCGCTCCGGCGTCTTGAGCTGCGTCACGCGATTCGGTTCAACCTGAATCACCGTAACGGGCACGGATGCCCCGTCTTCAGTGAAGACCCGCGTCATGCCTGCTTTGCGACCGATTACGCCAATCGCCATGATTACCTGTCCCAAGTGTGGCGGCCAACGACCACCAATCGTTTACGTGCCCCAAATCAAGGCCCGACTCAGGCGAATCCGAGCCGGGCCGGGCAAGCCGCGTATTATAGCAGCGTCAAACCTGCGGCGCCAGAAATCCGCCGCCGCAGTCCAATTCAGTCAGCTCAGCTTGATCTGCACGTCCACGCCGGCCGCGAGATCGAGCTTCATCAGCGCATCCACCGTCTTCTCCGTCGGATCGACGATGTCGAGCAGACGCTTGTGTGTGCGCAACTCGTACTGATCGCGCGCATCCTTGTTGACATGCGGCGACGTCAGCACGGTGTACGTCTCGGTCTTGGTCGGCAGCGGTACCGGCCCGAGAACGCGGGCTCCCGTGCGCTTCGCCGTATCGACGATCTCGCGCGCCGAGCTATCGATCAGCCGGTGATCGAACGCCTTGAGCCGGATCCGAATGGTTTGCGTCTGTTTGCTTGCCATGAATGATTACTCGATGATCTTGGAGACGACACCAGCGCCAACCGTGCGCCCGCCCTCACGAATCGCGAAGCGAACTCCTTCTTCCATCGCAATCGGCGCAATCAGCGATACCGTGATCTTCACATTATCAC
>SLKC01000159.1 GCA_007134775.1 Ectothiorhodospiraceae bacterium
GTCAACCGGTCGCGGGCCAGGCCGGGATTGCGCACACGCGCTGGGCGACGCACGGGGCGCCGCATGAGCGCAACGCCCACCCCCACGTCTCCGGCGAGCGCCTCGCCGTGGTCCACAACGGCATCATCGAGAACCATGCCGCGCTGCGCCGCGAGCTCGAGGGAGCGGGCTACCGTTTCGATTCCGACACCGACACCGAGGTCATCGCCCACCGCCTCGACGAGCACCTGGCACGCGCGGGCGACCTCTTCGCTGCCGTGCGTGCCACCGTCGCCGAGCTGGAGGGCGCCTTCGCCCTGGTCGTGGCCGAGGCGGCGCGCCCGGATCGGCTGGTCATCGCCCGCCAGGGCTGTCCCGTGCTCATCGGTGTCGGCATCGGCGAGCACTTCGTCGCCTCCGATGTACCCGCACTGCTACCGCTGACGCGCCGCTTCATCCAGCTTGAAGAGGGTGACACCGCGGAGATCACCCGCCACGCCTGTCACATCATCGATCGCGAGGGCGTGTCCGTCGACCGCCCGGCTTTCGAATCCGAACTCGCCGCCGATGCGGTCGAGCGCGGCGTCTACCGGCACTACATGCTCAAGGAGATCCATGAGCAGCCGCGGGCCGTCGCCGAAACGCTGGCCGAGCGCATCGTCAACGAGCGCATCCTCGATGCCGCGTTCGGCTTCCACGCCGGCGAGGTCTTTCCGCGCGTGCGCGGTGTCCACATCGTCGCTTGCGGCACCAGCTATCATGCCGCGCTCGTCGCGCGCTATCAGATCGAGCGCCTCGCCCGCATCCCGGTGAATGTCGAAATCGCCAGCGAATATCGCTACCGCGACCCCGTGGTGCCGCCCGACACGCTGTTCGTCACTCTCTCCCAGTCCGGTGAGACGGCCGATACGCTCGCCGCCCTGCAGGAGGCGCGCCGGCTCGGCTACATCGCCACGTTGGCGATCTGCAACGTGGCCGAATCGTCGCTGGTGCGCGCCTCCGACCTCGTGCTGCTCACCCGCGCCGGTCCCGAGATCGGCGTAGCCTCGACCAAGGCCTTCACCACGCAGCTCACCGCCTTGGCCATGTTGGCCATCTGCCTGGCCCGGCACCATGTGGCGGCTTTCGACGAGGCGCCCCACGTCGCCGAACTCCGGGGCCTCCCCGCCCGCCTCGAGCGCCTGCTCGAAATGGATACAGAGATCGCGGCACTTGCCGAGCAGTTCGTCGATCGCCAGCACGCCCTCTTCCTCGGCCGCGGCGTCTACTACCCGATCGCGATGGAGGGTGCGCTCAAGCTCAAGGAGATCTCCTACATCCACGCCGAGGCGTACGCCGCCGGAGAGTTGAAGCACGGACCGCTCGCGCTCATCGACGATGCGATGCCCGTGATCGCCATCGCCCCCAACGATCGCCTCGCCGAGAAGCTCGCGTCGAACCTCCAGGAGGTTCATGCCCGCGGGGGCCATCTGCTCGTCTTCGCCGATCCAGCCCGCGACGCCGACCCGGGGCTGGGCGCGACGCGCGCCGCCGTGCCCGGCGCTGGCGTCGACCGCGACGATAGCCTGACCGACCCGGTCCGCTACACGCTGCCGCTACAGCTCCTCGCGTACCACGTCGCCGTGCTCAAGGGCACCGATGTCGACAAGCCGCGTAATCTCGCCAAGTCGGTGACCGTGGAGTAGGCGAGCGCATCCGCCGCCCACGCGGTGATCGGATCAGGGTTGGTGGCCGCAGCGTTCGATGTAGGTGGCCAGGTCCACGCGCTCGACGGCCTCGCCCAGCTCCCCCAGGCGTCGTTCCAGCACCGCGAGCGTCGCGGGCCGCGGGTGGCCGATCGCCAGCGCACAGCCCTGGCGCTGCGCGGTCTCCAGCCATTCATCGACGGCCCGTTCCACCGCTGCGGGCGCGGGATCGTGATCGAGGAAGACATTGCGCCGCGTTGCGGCAAGGCCCGCACGCACCGCTTCCTGCTCCGCCACGGTCGCGGGATCGGTGCGCGAATCGACGAAGAGCAGGTCATCCGAGCGTGCGAGTTCGTCCATCACCACCGCCATCGCCTGGCGGTCGCCGGTCAATGCACTGCCCTCGTGGTTATTCACGGCGACCGCTGTGGGTAGCGCTGCCAGGCCGGCGCGGACCGTGGCGCGGATCTGCTCCGGTGTCATGTCACCGGTGACGGTGATCGGATACGCGGCCTGTGCGTTACCGGTGTCCATGGGCAGGTGGAGCATGACGTCGATCCCGTTCGCGGCGGCCTTGGCAGCGACCGCCTCCGCGAGCGGACTCTCGGGTAGAATCGCCGCGGTGAAGGGGCGTGGCAGCGCCAGCGTCCGCCGAGCCAGTGCCCGATCGTAGGCCAGGTCGTCCATGACCAGCGTCACGGTTGCGGGCAGGGAGTCATCCCCCTGGACCGATAGCACGCCGGCCGGGCCACCGAGCAGCAGCGCGAGCGTGACCACTACACGGCCGCGGGCGCGCATCGCCGGGGTACGGGCCTAGCGCTGCCCCAGGATGCTCAGGCCCTTGAGCAGGCTGAGGCCGACGTAGAGATCGTAATCATCTTCATCGATCGCCGGTTCATCCTCGACCTCCTCGCGATCAGGCCCGCCGTCGTCGAGGTTCATCAGATGGCGGGCCAGATCGGCCTCGCGCCGGGCCTCGCCGGCGTCGACGCGCGTGAGCTCGACGCCATCGGTGCGCACGTCGGGGAGAATGCCCTCGGCCTGGATCGAGCGCCCGTCCGGGGTGTAGTACCGCGCCGTGGTCAGTTTCAGCGCACTGCCGTCACGCAGGTCCTGGATGGTCTGCACGGACCCCTTGCCGAAGCTCTGCGAGCCGACGACGAGTGCGCGCTGATGGTCCTGCAATGCCCCCGCGACGATCTCCGAGGCGGACGCCGAACCCTGGTTGACGAGCACGACGATCGGCGCGCCGTTGAGTGCATCGCCGGACTGCGCGTTGTAGCGCATCTTCGACTCGCCGATGCGGCCGTCGGTGTAGACGATCAGTCCGTCGTCGAGGAACGTGTCCGCCACGCTCACCGCGGCGGTGAGCACACCGCCTGGATTATTACGCAGGTCGAGCACCACCCCGCGCAGGTCCTCGCCGTCGTTCTCGCTACGCAGCTCCGCGATGTGCTCGTTGAGCGCCTGCTGGGTGTTCGACTGGAAGCTGGCGATGCGCAGATAGCCGTAGCCCTCCTCCAGCATGCGTGAGCTGACGCTGCGGACCTCGATGATGTCGCGCACGATCTCGACCTCGCGCGGCTCGTCCGCGCCCTCGCTGATGACGGTGAGCACGATGCGCGTTCCCGGCTCGCCGCGCATCTTCTGCACGGCATCGTTCAGCGACATGCCGTCGACGCTCTCCTCGTCGATCCGGATGATCAGATCACCGGCCTCGAGGCCGGCCTCGTAGGCGGGCGTGTCGTCGATGGGCGAGACCACGCGTACCGCGCCATTGTCCATGTTGACCTCGATGCCGAGGCCGCCGAACTCCCCCGAGGTACCGATCTGCAGCTCCCGGAATTCCTCTTCGTCGAGGAAAGAAGAGTGCGGGTCGAGCCCCTCCAGCATCCCGCGGATGGCGTGCTGTAACAGCTCCTCGTCATCGATCTCGTCGACGTAGCTTTCCTGGATATGGGAGAAGATATCCGCGAACGTCCGCAGCTTCTCGAGCGGCAGCGCCTCGAGTTCCTCCACATCGGCGGCGCTGTCGCCGCCGTTCTGCGCCAGGACGGCGTGGGTCAGTGTCAGGCTCGCGCCAAGCAGGGCGCCGAGCGCGAGAAATGTCAATTTGCGCATCATGGGCGACATCAGAAACCGCTCCGAGAACTCTTTCGCACCGGGTACCGCCCGGCCATAGGGTCATCCACTTTAACACGAGCGCGAGCGGCGGTCGCAGCCACCCCCGACCCTACTCCAGCCACGCGATCGGGTCGTGCGGCTCACCATCGCGGCGGATGCCGAAGTAGAGGCCGGGTCCATCGCGTGCACCCGAATCGCCCACCACGGCGATCGCTTCGCCCGGCTCCACCCACTCCCCTTCGCCGCGCAGCAGCCGTTGGTTGAAGCCGTATAGGCTCATGTAGCCGTCGCGATGGTCCAGGATGATCAGATGCCCGAATCCCGACATCCAGTCCGCGAACACCACCTGGCCGTGGTGCACCGCGCGGACACGGCTACCCGCCCCGGCACCGATCACGATCCCTTGCCATCGCAACCGTCCGCCGGCACGTTCACTGCCGAAAGCGCTCTGCACCCGGCCGCTCACCGGCCACTCGAGTCGACCACTGCGTTCGGCGAAGGGCTCCGCATCGAGCGGACTGGCCGGCGTGTCGGCGACCACCGACCCGAGTTCGCGCAGCAAGGCCACGAGGTGCTCGCGATCGGCCTCAAGTTCGGCCAGACGCTCGTCGCCGGCATCGACCTCGGCCTCCAGCTTGACGAGCATCTCTTCACGTTCGACCCGCGCGGCGGCGAGACGTTCCCGGCGCCGGTCGAGTTCGTCGCGGTCGCCGGCCAGACCGGCCGCGGTCGCCTCCGCCTCCTGCTCGAGTGCCGCCAGCCGGTCCAGGAGGGCGCTGACCTCGGCCATCGCATCGAGGCGTGCCGCATTGATGTACGCGTAATAGCCCATCGCGCGACTGGCCACGGCCGGGTCGTCCTGGCGCAGCAACAGCCGCAGCGCCGGCTCGCGGCCGAGGCGGTAGGCCGCTCGCACTTGCTCGGCGAGGCGCTCGCGCTGCGCGTCCAGGCGTTCGCCCGCCTCGGCGCGCTCCGCGGTGATCGCGCTGAGGCGCTCGCGCTGCTCCTCGACGCGCTGCATCACCGCCTCGATCCGTGTAGTGACGCTGGCGATCTCGCGCTCCAGCGCCTCGACCTCGGCTGCAGCCGCATCGCGCGCTTCACGGTCGGCGGCAAGGGCCTCGCGTACCGCCTCGATCTCCCCGCGCACCGCTTCCAATTCCGCCTCGCGCTGCTCGCGCTCGGTCGTTTCGTTGGCACCCGCAGCAGGCGTGCTCAGCAGGGCGGCGACCAGCAGGAGGCGAACGCAATGACGCATACCGGCATTGTAGTACGCCCGCTCGGACGGGTCCCCACTATTTCAAGACGCCGGGGGCCCCGGTTATACTCCCGGTCTTGAGCAGCCGGTACGGGCCCGTCCGGCTGCAGACACTGCCCCCGACGCCTGCCGACGCGAGAGCATGGAAACCTTTATCGAGCGTGTCCCCGAGTTCATCGTGAACCACCCCTTGATCATGGGGGCGTTCGCCCTGACCGTCGCCCTGATCGTGTTCATGGAGTACCAGCGCGCGACGCGCGTGGGCCGCCCCCTGAGCCCGCTGCAGGCGACGCGCCTGCAGAATGACGAAGACGGCCTGGTCATCGACGTGCGCGCCCGCAAGGACTACGACGCCGGCCATGTCCACGGCGCGAAGACGATCCCGGACCGCGAGATCACCCAGTCGGTCCACCAGCTCGAGAAGTACCGCCAGCGCCCCGTCATCCTCTACGACGAGGGTGGCTTCGACGCCGAGCGGGCCGCGAAGAAGTTGCGCAATAACGGCTTCGAGCGGCTCTACGTCATCGACGGCGGCATGCCGGCGTGGCGCAAGGCCGAGATGCCGATCCGCGTCGGCAGCGAGAAGTGAGGCGGGCCGTACATACGCCATTCAGCAGCAAGAGGTCCCAGCATGAGTGAAGACAAGGACACCCCGGAACAGGGTACGCAGGCAGGTACCGGCGACGCCGCCGCGGGCGCGACGGGCGACGGCTCGGAGCGCCGCTTCCGCATCCAGAAGCTCTTTCTCAAGGATGTGTCGTTCGAATCGCCCGCCTCGCCGGGGATCTTCTCGCGCGACAGCGAGATCCAGCCCAAGGTGAGCATGCAGCTCAACACGGAGAACCGCCGGGTTGGCGAGGACCTCTACGAGATCGTCCTCGGCGTCACCGTGACGTCGGCCGATGACGAGCAGACCGCCTTCCTCGTTGAAGTCAAGCAGGGCGGCCTGTTCGAGATCTCCGGCTTTCCCGATATGGAGCACGCGCACGCCATCGGCTCCTACTGCCCGAGCATCCTCTTCCCCTTCGCCCGCGAGGTCGTCGCCGGCCTGGTCCAGAAGGGCGGGTTTCCGCAGGTCTCGCTGCAGCCAGTCAATTTCGACGCCCTCTTCGCCCAGCAGCTCCAGCGCGAAAAGCAACGGCGCGAGCAGGAAGGTGGCGCGGACGCAGCCGCCGCCGATACCGCCGCGGACGGGGATCGCTGAGCGCGATGGCCGCGGGGGAGTCCAGGCGCCTCGCGGTCCTCGGCGCCGGTGCCTGGGGCACGGCGCTGGCGAGCGCGCTGGCGCGCAACGGCCACGCGGTCCACCTCTGGGGGCGCGATGCGGCCGTCGTCGAGGCGATCAATGCCCGCGGCGAGAACCCGCGCTACCTGCCCGGGTGTGAACTCCCAGCGGGGATTCGGGCGACCACCGACCTCACCGCCGCGGCGTGCGCGGGGGAGGGCCTGATCCTCGCGGTCCCCAGCTACGCCTTCCGCGAACTGCTGCGCACCCTCGCGATGGGCCCCGCCGCCGCGCGCCCGTTCATCTGGGCGTGCAAGGGTGTCGAGCCGGAGACCCATCTGCTGCTCCACGAGGTCGTCGCCGCCGAACGGAGTGAAGATGCCCCGGCGCACGGTGTCATCTCCGGCCCGAGCTTTGCCCGCGAGGTCGTCGCCGGACTCCCCACCGCGCTCACCGTCGCCTCGCGCGATGCCGACTTCGCCACACGCGTCGTCGACTGGTTCCACGGCGGTGGCATCCGCGCCTACAGCAACCCCGACCTGATTGGCGTTGAACTCGGCGGCGCACTGAAGAACGTGCTCGCCATCGCCTGCGGTGCCGCCGACGGGCTCGGCTTCGGCGCGAATGCGCGCGCCGCAGTCATCACCCGCGGCCTCAACGAACTCATGCGCCTCGGCGAGGCGATGGGCGCGCGGCGCGAGACGCTGATCGGCCTCGCCGGCCTCGGTGATCTCGTGCTCACCTGCACCGACGACCAGTCGCGCAACCGCCGCTTCGGCCTCGCCATCGCCCGCGGCCTCGACGTCGACGCCGCCAGTGCCGAGATCGGCCAGGCCGTCGAGGGCCTGCGCACCGCCCGCGCCGCCGCCGCCCTCGCGCGCGACCACAACGTCGACATGCCCATCGTCGAGTCGGTCGACGCCGTCCTCCACGCGGGGCTCGCCCCACGCGAGGCGGTCACCCGCCTGCTCGAGCGCGTGCCCAAGGCCGAGGTGCCCTCCGCCTGAACGCGCCTCCGCGCGGCCGCCCAGCGGCGGTCAGCGCGCCCCCGTGAACCCCTGCTGACGCCAGGCCTCGTAGAGGGCGACGGCCGCCGAGTTGGCAAGATTCATGCTACGAGAATCGGGCAGCATGGGGATGCGCACCGCGGTGATGCCGGGCTGTTCGGCGAGTATCGGAGCGGGCAGTCCACGGCTCTCGGGGCCGAACAGCAGCGCGTCCGCCGCCCTGTAGCAGACCCGGTCGAAGTCCGTGCCGGCCCGGGTGGTGAAGGCGAAAACTCTTTGCACACAGGTGCTTGTGATGTACTGTTCAAGTGAGGTATGGAGGTGAACCCGGGCCGCCTCGTGGTAATCGAGCCCGGCGCGCCGCAGCCGCCGGTCATCGAGATCAAAGCCGAGCGGCGCGATCAGATGCAGCGCGGCGCCGGTGTTGGCGCACAGACGGATGATGTTGCCCGCATTCTGCGGGATCTCCGGTTGGTAGAGCACGACGGCGGGCAGTCCCATGACCGCGTCAGCGTAGCAGCGACGGCGCGCCTGCGGCAGGCGTGCGCACCCGGTACATTGCGGAGGCAACGGCGGCGATGATCCCCTTCCTGCTGGCACGCAAGCGCCGCGCCGGCGCCACGCTCGGCGTCGGCTTCGGCCGCGATGGCGCCGCGGTCGCCCGCGCCA
>SLKC01000123.1 GCA_007134775.1 Ectothiorhodospiraceae bacterium
GATATGCGGAACGGTCCGCATCGCGGTGTCTGTGTCGCTCATCTATGGGATCCCGTGTCGTCCTGACGAGATGCGGCGCGCCCGGCGGCACGGAGCCGCCGGGCCGCCCTGTTCAGACCGGGTCGCGCACCGCGCTGGTGCCGGCGATGTAGCCCTGCACCAGGCCACGCCCGAGGCCGTGCTTGTTAACGCCGCCCGCGACCTCGCCGCCGGCATAGAGCCCGGGGATCACCTGCCCCTGCATGTCCACGACCTGCGCGCGCCCGTTGATCCGCAGCCCACCATAGGAATCGTGCCAGATCACCATGATCGAGGCCGCGTAGAAGGGCGGCTCCTCGATCGGGTTCATCGGGGCGTCGGCATGGCGCTCGAAATCCTCGTCCTCGCCATTCTCGGCAAAGCCGTTCCAGCGCGCCACGGTCTCGGACAGGTTGGTCATCGGCACACGCTGGAAGGGATGACCCGCATTGATCTTGCGCATCAGCTCCTCGATGGTGTCGGCCTTGAAGAAATAGCCGTCCTCGTCGCTGACATACGGGTAGCGCAGCTCCCATCCCATGCGGTCCACCGCGGCCTGGTCGAAGATCGCCCAGAGCGGGCCGGAATAGTAGTGCGGCGGCTTGGACCCCTCGTTGATCGCCAGCGCGGCGTCGATCCCGGCGCTGTAATCATACATCTCGCGGACCCATTCCGGGCGGCTGTTGCGCCAGTCGGTCGGGACATGATCCATGCCCTCGTTCGGGGTGCCCACATCGGCGCCGCCGGGAAAGCGGGACATGTTGATGCGATGCTGCAGCCGCGCCTCGTTGTAGAAGCGCTTGCCGACCTGGTTGACGGCGATCAGCTCCTCGAAGCCCGCGCTGCCGATATCGTAGCCGGTCGAGCGGCGGAACGGGAAGGTCGGGTGGCCCGGATACATCGCCGTGTAGGCATCGCGTGTGCCGATCCGCGAGGAGATGTGGAACGTCGTCGGGTAGGACAGGTTCTGCTGCATTCCAGCGAGATTGGCGCCCACGCGCAGCCCCGCGATGATCCCGCTCGCATCCTGGCCGCCATCGCCGAGCAGCGACCAGCCGCTGGTGACGAAGGCCGGCTCGCGCATCGCCGGGTAGAACATGCTGCGGAATTCGGGATTGCCGGCATGGCCGCCGCTGCCGAGCACCACCGCGCGGCGCGCGCGGATCGTGATCGTCTCGCGGCGCTCGTCGATATTGCCCTGCTGCCAGTAGCTTTCGAGCCGCTCGCCCGTATCGGGGTTGTGGCGCGGGGTGTAGCTGGCGCGCACGCCGAGCACGCGCCCCGAGAAGGGCTGCTCGCGGATCAGCTCGTCCATGTGCCGGTTGAGCATGAACTGCACGCCCTTCTCGCGCGCCGAGTATTCGAGCGGCCGCGCCAGCGCGACGCCGTTCATCAGCGTTCCCGGCCCCGCCTGCAGGGTCGCGTTGGCCATCTTCACCGGCGCGAGCGTGCTGGTGCGCTCGAGATCGGCGATGCCGGCATCCTCTTCGGTGATGACGCCCGCGGCGAAATCGGTCGAATTGCCCGTGCGCATGATCGTGCGCGCCGCGCGCGGGCGCGATAGCCCGCCGCCGCCATGGGTGCCGTCGATGCGGCCGAAGCGGACATAGTTCTCCATGCAGAACTGCCGCGTCGCCGGGCAGTTGTCGGCCCAGGCGCGGTTGAGATCGCGCTCGTTGAAACGGTAGGGGTTCTGCCCCGCCGGATCGATGATCGACCAGTCGGTCATGTCGGTGAACAGAAGGTCGGGATCATCCTCGAGCTGCTCGGGGTCGTATTGCGGATCGACCTCGACGAAGCCCTCCGGGTCCGCCTCGCCGGCGCGGTCACGCTCCTGGACCGGGTCGCCACCGCCCAGCGAGACCCAGCCGCCGCTGTGCAGCATCCGCCCGCCGACATCGTAGTTCTGGTCGAGCACGAGCACCGTTTGCGCGCCCAGATCCCTGGCTCGGATCGCAGCCGGCAGCCCGGCGCACCCCGCCCCGATTACTAGCACGTCGACTTCGTAATCCCACTCGATGCCGGCTTCCGAGGCCTCGGCCGCGCTCGGGGCCGAGAGCACGGTCGCACCGACCCCAGCCGCCGCGCCGCCGGCGAGCAGCTGGCGCCGCTTCAATCCGCCGGTGTTTTGCGGTTGCTCATCAGCCGCATCGTGATCGTTGTCTGTGGACATGACATCTCCTCCCAGATTTGCGCCTCCGAACCGAGGCCTGATCGCTGCGCGCTCGTCCCGATCGGGCGCACACCCGCCGCGAACCGGCCCTCCCGGAGCGCCTCGCGAGCCGTCGCAAGGTAGCAAGCAGGACCGCATGATCGTCAACAATAATATGAGAACGCGCTGATCATGCTCTGATCAGACTGTGTTTTTCTTTTATTATTGAAAGTATAGCCGACAATATGTATAGTGATCGCGTATGAGCACTCGGGCGGTCTTGGACCGTCAGGCGCGCCGTCCGGACGGCGCGCCGATGGCGAAGTCGCTCACACCACCAGTCGCGCTCAATGCCGGCGCGCCGCGGCGACTACCGTCTCGGGGATGAACGCTCGCGACGCCTTCACAGGACGGCCCGTCACCGCGTAGCCTCGCGATGAGCGCGCGGTGCAGAGATCGCGATAAAAAGCATTATCGCGTGTCAAACCCCTCTTCTCTGCGCAGCCAGGCGATAAGACCAACGCACATCATAACCTTCGTCTTGGCTCGGCGCGCCGAGGTATCCGGATGAGCGACGGTAATCTGCTGACGCTTGCGCCTTGAGGGGGCGCCAGCAGTGCGCGACAAGCGGTGCTGGGCACTTAGCGTCGCGCGTGCTAGCACAAGTTAACATTTCGCTTGCGCCGGGAGGCGATCCGGCCTAAAAGTGTGCATCGTTAACAAACAGGCGACGCTCATGCGCACTCCGGGCCATCAAATGACCCTCCACGCCAGGCAGCGCGCAGCGCAGCGCGTGATCCCGGATGAGATCATCAGTCTGATACTGGAGTATGGTGAAGCCCGTAACGCGGGCGACGGCGCAGAGAAGTTCGCGCTGACGCGCGTCAGCCTGCGCCAGATCCGACGCGAGCTGGGCCGCGGCGCAACCCCGGCGCTCAGCCATTATCGAAAGGCCTACATCGTAGCCGCACGCGGCCGCGTGATCACCGCGGCCTTCGCCGCACGCCCGCCCCTCCATTGATCGGAAAGACCATGGACACCACCATCGAAGCCCGCTTCCGCCCACTCCTCGAAACCATCAGCGACACCGGGCTCGACCGCGAGATCGAGGCCCCCGCCGCTCTGCGCATGGACACCGCGGATTATCGCGGCAAGCGCATCGATGTCGCTTGGGCGCCGTTCGACCATGTGAACCCTTCGGCGCGCATTGTGATCGTAGGGATCACACCGGGGCGCCAGCAGATGGCGAATGCCCTTCACGAATACCGCCGTCATCTGCATACGGAGCAAGACCCGCCTGCCGCCCTCGCGGCTGCGAAGGTGCATGCCAGCTTCTCCGGACCAATGCGCGCCAACCTCGTCGCGATGCTCGACGACATCGGCGTTGCGCAGCTTCTCGGAGTGGCCTCGACCGGGGCGCTCTGGGGCAGTGCGGCGCATCTGGCGCATTTCACGTCGGCATTGCGCTATCCGGTGTTGCTTGACGGGAGGAACTATGCCGGCACGCCGGGTATGCTTTCCGTGCCGCTGTTGCGCGCACAGCTGGAGACGCATCTCGCCGCCGAGATGCGCGCCCTGCCCGATGCAATCTATGTTCCGCTCGGCCCCAAGGTTGGCGAGGCCCTCGCATGGTTGGCGCCGCGGGTCGGGATCCCGGATGATCGAATCCTGACAGGGCTGCCGCATCCGAGCGGCGCCAGCGCCGAGCGCGTCGCCTATTTCCTGCGACGCAAGCCTCGCGCGCTTTTGTCCGCGAAAACCAACGCCGAGCGGCTCGATGCGGCCCGTGCCGCCCTGCTCGGAAAAATCCGCATCCTGGGAGCTTGATCATGGATCGCGCAAAGCAAGACACGATGGATATCGACGCGCGGATCACCGTGTTTCACGACCGCTTCGATCATGACATCGACCCCGCAGTCACCCTGGTCGCGCTGGTGCGTGCGGCCGGCGATTTTCTCGGTCGTATCGTGGATGTGACTGCGGTCGATGCGGGCATGGCGACAATCATCGGTCCGCTGCATAACGACAGCAGCGACTGGCGCGAGAGCCTCGCGGATGCGGAGAGCGGAGCATTCTCTGAATGGCCGCTCGGGGCAAGGCTGCACGATCTCGCCGCCTATGCGCGTTACGGTATCGATCTCGCCGCGCAGGCCGAGGAAGACACCGACCGGATCGCCGAGCGTCTCGCGGAGTTGGTCGCCGAGGCGGATGCATTCCTGAAGCACTGCCCCCTCGAGGCCTGGCTCGGCGAGGAGCGGCCGCGCCAGCTCGAGGAGACGATCCTGCTCGCGCGCAACCGGTGGGCGCTCGATCATCTGCGTCCTGTGGAACCCGATGCGCTCGCATTGTTCGGCGGTGTATCCTTCGGGCGGATGCGCAACATGGTCACCGGCAAGAGTCCGATGTTTCATCGTGAGAGCGGTCTCATCCCTGCCCATGAGGCGCTGGCATGGCTCGACGGGCGTGAGAGCTTTCTGCCATCCATCTGGCGTGCACAGCGTCCCAGTGACGACCAAGCGCTGCCGATCAGCGCACCTCAACCTTACGAGCGGCCGGTCTTCGTGCCCGAGGCTCGAGATGGCTCGCTCTTTCACCCAGGCCTGGAGCGCAGCGGCGGCTTCACTATCGGTGAGAAGGGCCGAGAAGTTCAGGTTCCGACATTCGACGCGGCGCTGCAGGAGCTACAGAGGATGCCGGTCCCTGCTTGGCGCCGTCCGTCGAGCCGCGGCGGCTGGAGCGTGGTAAAGGCGGTTGGCTGGGCCCGGGTCAGCCGCGAAGAACTCGACAGCCGCGCAACCTCCGAGCGCGAGCATGCTCGCCTCAACTGACCAGAGGTCCATCTAGGCGAGACCAAGAAGCAGACCCAGCCTCGGCTCCCCCTGCCATTAATCGTCATCATGTTCGTGGAGGCAATCGAGTTACGTATCGCGCCCGGAGCGCTCTCGATGAAATCCGAGGCAACAGGTAGCGAGCGCCAGGCGCAGTACACTATGGGATCCGCCCTTATCCGGGATGGCCGCGCGCCAGGGTTGCGCGCGGGGTCTCCCCGAAACGGGCGCGATAGGCTCCTGCGAAGCGGCCGGCATGAGCGAAACCGACCTCGTCAGCGACGCGTCCCACGCACGTCGTTGGTGGCGCCGTCGCCAGCAGGTGCCGCGCCAGGTCGAGCCGCGCGCGTTGAAGATAGGTCATCGGGCTGCACCCGTGATGCATCCGAAAGCCCTGCTGCAGGCTTCGGATACTACACCCGGCGTGCCGCGCGAGGGCTGTCGCGGTAATCGGCTCGGAGAGATGGGTGTGGATGAAATCGCGAACGCGACGGATCTGACGGGGTGCTGGCGTGCGCGGCGGCGCGGTGCAATGGCTGATCGTGCTGGGCTGTGCGGCGAGCAGTGCGCAGACGAGGTCCGCCTCGATCACGTCCTGATGCCCTGACCCGGCTCCCACGAAGGCACGTCGCTCCTCGGCCGCACCGACGCAGCCGCGCACAAGCCTAAGCCAGTGCCCGATCGCGGCGGATCGTCTGTCCAGCGCCGGTGCGAAGACCGGCGGACGGCGCAGGCTGTAACCGGTCAACTGTTCGGCCCGGCGGTGCAGCGTCGCGCGGTCGATCTGCACCAATAGCTTGCAGCATCCGCCGTGCCAGGTCATCCGCGTCGGCAGCGTCGGGTTCAGGATGCTCGCCGTGTCCGCGCCGGTGGCGATTTCGCTGTTGCCGTGGCGGATGGTGGCTGTGCCGCGAAGGGGAATCTGGACGAGATAGAAGCTTTCGAGCGCACCGGGATCGATCTCGACCTCGGTCCCGTAGCGCAGCAGGTTGAGCGAAACACCGCGCCCCGCGGCGCGGTTGTGGCATGTCTCGAAAGCGTCGCGCCGGGCCCGGGGTGACAGCCGGTGAGCGCAAAAGCGCCGCGCGACCTCGGCGCGCGCGGCATCGACGTCGCGCGTTTGGAAGAGTCGATGCCCCGCGAGGGGGTCGGCCTGCGAAGCGTCCGGCGCCCGATCCATGGCCCCAGAATAGGCGATCCGCGAAGATGCGCAAACCCCGGCCGGCCGTCGGATTTCTGCGCAATCCGGATAACGGGCTCCTCTGCCGTCGCGTATGCTTCGCGCTCCAACAGATCGACGGGAGGACAAACTATGACACGCATAGAAGGAGTGACGCCGGCCGCCGAGGGACTCGACGGGCAGTCCTGGAACGTGGTCGGGCATATCTACACGCCCAAGCTGCACACGCCGCAGGCCTTCATCTGGCACGCCGCGATCCCCGACGGCACCTTCGTGCCGCCACATATCCACCCGACCCAGGACGAGTGGATCGTGGTCGGGCAGGGGCAGCTCGAGGTCGAGTTCGGCGAGGAGGTCTACAAGGCCGGGCCCGGGGACGTGGTGCGCATGCCGATGGGTGTGGCGCACGGGATCTTCAACCGCTCCGGCGCCCCTGCGGACGTGGTCTTCGGGGTGGCGCCGTCGCGCAAGCTCTACGAGCTGTTCACGAAGCTCGACGGGCTGACCGACCCGGAGGAGCTGGTGCGCATCTCGGCCGAGCACGAGGTCGATTTCCTGCCGCCGCCCGAGGCCTGAGGAGCGGATCATGGTGCAACGCAAGAAGGTCGCCGTCATCGGCGGTGGCGTCAGCGGATTGGCCGCCGCCAAGGCATTCGATGAAAAGGGGCACCGCGTGGTGGGATTCGAGCGCAGCCACGATTTCGGCGGCGTCTGGGAGCCGTCGCGCTCCTATCCGGATGTGCAGACGCAATCGCCCAAGGAGCTCTACCGCTTCACCGACCTGCCGATGCCCGACGACTATCCCGAATGGCCCAAGGGCCCGCAGGTGCACGCCTATCTGCATGCCTATGCCGGGCGGCACCGGCTCGCGCGGCTGTTCCGGCTCAACACGCAGGTGGTCGCGATGGACCGGCGCGCCGACGGGGCGCCGGGTTGGACGCTCACCCTGCAGGCCGGCGGGGCCGACTGGACGGAGGATTTCGACTTCGTCGCGGTCTGCACCGGGCAGTTCTCGGAAAAGAACATCATCAGCCATCCGGGGCAGGAGGCGTTCGAGGCCCGCGGCGGGCGCGTGCTGCATTCGTCGGAATACACCGATCCGGCGATGATGCAGGGCCAGCGCGTGGTGGTGCTCGGCGGGTCGAAATCGGCCACCGACATCGCCGTGAGCGCGGCGCGGCACGGGGCGCGGCAGGTCACGCTGGTCTATCGCGAGAATGTCTGGCGCCTCCCGTATTTCATCGCCGGGATCAACTTCAAGAACCTGCTCTATATCCGCGCGCAGGAGATGCAGTTCAACGGCTGGGGCCGCGGCCCCGTCAAGCGCGCCGTCGCTGCGGCGTGTCGGCCGCTGATCTGGGCCAATTTCCGCGGGCTCGAGGCGGTGCTGAAATGGCAACTCGGGCTGCGCAAATGGAACATGGTGCCCGAAGAGCCGATCGAGAAGGACGTTTCCTGCTCGGTGCCGATCGTCACGCCGGGAATGTTCGAGCGCTTCGCGGACGGCTCCATCCGGCCGATCCGGGGAACCTTCGAGCGATACGAAGGCGACGAGGTGGTGCTCACGGGGGGCGAGCGCGTGGGCTGCGACATTGCGGTGCTCGCCGTGGGCTGGAAGCTCGGCGTGCCGTATCTCGCGCAGCAATGGCGCGACAGGCTTATCGAGC
>SLKC01000109.1 GCA_007134775.1 Ectothiorhodospiraceae bacterium
CACGCCTTCCCCGTCGGGGCCGTCGCTCAGACCTCGGTCGCACGGCTGACCTGTATCGTCATCCGCGACCGCGAGCAGGCCTTCCACCTGCTCGCGGACAGCGCCTCGGCGATTTGGTTCTGGGATACGCTGCTCGATGCGATGGCCGAGTTCAACGGTGGACCCGTCGGCGCTTAGACACCACAACCGCGAAAAACACGAAAAAGGAACCACCCAAGGCACGGAAAGCTCAAGAATGGGCGAGAGATGCGGACCGCTCGGTCATTTGTGCGGTGATGCAGTTGAGCTTCGACAATGAGTTCCAGATCGGAACCTGCACGTCGGGCGCACCGCGGTAGACATGCACGGTGAACAGGGCGAGGCCGCGCTCGAGAACGGCGGGATCGGGCTCCTTCCACTCGGGGATGATCACGACCGTCGCGCCGCCACGATTCGCCGCCGGGCTCTGATAGGGCGTCGTCTTCTCGCCGCGGGAGACCACCAGGCGAATATGCACGCCGCTGGACATGTCGTTGGCGCGGCAGACGGCGTGGATGCGTGCGCTCAGTGCCTCACGGCCCACACTGCGCGCTACGATAGTGCCCGCCCCGAGCGCTTGCAAGGCGCACCCCCATCGCCGTGGCGCTGCCACGAGGCTCGACCTCTTAAAGGGTTGCAGCGCCGAACGCGGCCAGGCCGCAGCCGGCCACGATCCCCCACACCGGCACCCGTCCCCACGCCAGCAGCGCCAGCGCAGCGGCAGCGATGAGGCCATCGCCCGGCGTCGTCACCCCGTGGCGCAATACCGGATCCCAGAGCGCGGCCGCGAGGATGCCGACGACGGCGGCATCGACGCCGGCCAGCGGGCGGCGCACGCGGGGATCAGCGCGCAAGCGCTCCCACAGCGGCAACAGGGCGAGCACGAGCAGAAAACCGGGCAGGAAGACCGCGATCGTGCCCAGCAGGGCGAGGCCCAGGCCACCGGCAACGGCGCCGATGTAGCCGCCGAAAGCGAACAGCGGCCCGGGCAACGCCTGCGCCAGGCCGTAACCGGCGAGGAAGCGTTCGGTGTCGATCAGCCCCGGCTCGACGACGGCCGTCTGCAGCAGCGGCAGGACGACGTGACCGCCGCCGAAGACCAGGGCGCCGGCGCGGTAGAGCGCATCGGCCAGCACGAGCGGCACCCCGCCGACCAGGGCGGCGAGTAACGGCAGGCCGGCAAGCAGCCCCGCGAACGCGACCGCGGCCGCGGTCGCGCCCCGGCGACCGAGCCGCACGGCCAACGGCGCCGGGGCGCCGCCTTCGTCGGGGCGCCACTGGATCACGGCGCCGCCCGCCGCGGCGCCGAGGGCGATCGCCGCGAGCTGCCCTGCCAGTGTCGGCGCCACGAGCACGACGCCACAGGCAAGCAGGGCCAGCAGGCGTGTGCGCCCATCCGGGCAGAGCGTGCGCGCCATCCCCCACAGCGCCCAGGCGACCACCGCGACCGCCGCGGCCTTGAAGCCCTGAAACAGCGGCTCCCAGTCGCCGATATCCGCGGCGGCCACGCCGAGTCCGAGCGCCACCATGAGGGCCGCGGACGGCAGTGTGAAGGCGAACGAGCCCAGGCAGGCGGCGAGCACTCCGCCGCGATGCAAACCGACGGCGAATCCGACCTGGCTAGACGTCGGACCGGGCAGGAACTGGCAGAGCGCGACCAGCTCGGCATAGCTGCGCTCATCCAGCCAGCCGCGCTCGTGGACGAAGGCCTGGCGGAAGAAGCCGAGATGGGCCACCGGCCCGCCGAAGCTGGTAAGCCCGAGACGCAGGAAGGCCGCGAAGACCTCTGCGGCCCGATGGCCGCCATCGCCACCGTCGCGACTCCGCTCCCCGGACTGCATCCGCCGCCAGCGCATCATCGATCAGGGTGACGCGCGCGCGGCATCATGGCGGGGTGATCGTCCCCACGGGCCCCAGTTCGCCGGCTGCCCGCAGGCGCACGACGACCCTGCCACCCGGGTTCGGCTCGGCGCCGGTGAGATCGCGAATCGTCGCCAGATGCGTAATCAGCAGGGGCGTCAGCATGAATGGGGTTGTCCTCGTCGCTCGCCTTCTGCGGCCTCTCGCCGCCGCCGTGGCCTGTGAGCAAGGCCCCGGAAGAGGTGGTCCCGATGTTGGCGCGATGTTATCGAAGCCGTTCGCGTGCCGAACGCTTGGTCCATCCGGCGAGTATGCGCACGGCGGTCGTGGCCGCCAATGTCGCCGTCGCGCGCGAGCAAGCGTACAGTGCGCAGTCGATTAAGCTGATGGGTTTGCGACCCACCGTGGAGAGACAAGAAATGGCGGACATCATCGACGGCAAGGCCTTCGCGGCCGGACTGCGCGAGCGCATCGGACGCCAGGTCAAGACGCTGGAGACGGAGCACGGTCTCACCCCCGGACTCGCGGTCGTTCTTGTCGGCGAGGACCCCGCCAGCCAGGTCTATGTCCGCAACAAGGGGCGCCAGACCACCGAGGCGGGGATGCACTCCTGGGAGCATCGCCTCGATGCGAGCACGACCGAAGCGGAGCTGCTGCGCCTGGTCGAGCAGCTCAACGAGGACCCCCAGGTCAACGGCATCCTGGTCCAGCTCCCCCTGCCGCAACAGATCGATGCGGAGAGGGTGCTCGACGCGATCGATCCCGACAAGGACGTCGACGGCTTCCATACGGTCAACGTGGGGCGCCTTTGGACGGGCCTGCCGGGCCTGATCCCCTGTACCCCGCTCGGCTGCAGCATGCTGCTGCGCGACCGCCTCGGCGATCTCTCGGGCAAGCACGCCGTGGCGGTCGGGCGCTCCAATATCGTTGGCAAGCCGATGTCCGCCCTATTGCTGCGTGAGAATGCCACCGTCGAGATCGCGCACTCGCGCACGACCGACCTCGCCGGTGAGGTCGGGCGCGCTGATATCGTCATCGCCGCCGTGGGCCGCCCCCGGATGATCGCCGGCGACTGGCTCAAGCCGGGTGCAACCGTGATCGATGTCGGCATCAATCGCATCGAGGGCGACGACGGCAAGACGCGCCTCGTCGGTGACGTCGACTTCGACTCGGCGAGCGAGGTTGCGGGCGCGATCACGCCGGTACCCGGCGGGGTTGGTCCGATGACGATCGCGTGCTTGCTCAATAACACGGTCGCAGCCACCTGCCTGCAGAACGGCGTCGACATCCCCGACGCGTAGGTCGCACCACCACCACGCCCGGCCGATGCGTTGCAGCAACACCGCCGGCCGGGCGTGATGAAATGCCCGCAGAGGGACGGGCGGGCATTGATCCGCGTGAAGGGATTCCTCCATCAGTCCCGGAAATCGGCCATTCGGGCTTATTCCTTGAGGCGGTCGTAGAAGTCGCCGGTGCGGCTGTAGAAATCCATGATATCGAGCTGCCAGAAATCCCCTACCCCGCGATAGAGGCGGAACTCGTGCGGCTGCCCGGCGACGTGCTCCCAGTATTCCTCGATCTCGATGTAGTCGAGACGGATCTCGGGTAGATCCGCGCGGTCGGCCGGCGGGGCGAAGCGCCCGGGTGCGGTCTGGGTGTAATCGGCAACGACCGGCTCGGCGGTCAACGCGTTCACGCGCAGCATGCCCGGATAGCCCGCTGCGACCACGGTGGCCAGACACAGCGCACCCACAACGCCGCGCTCGACACGCGGCGCGGAACGGCTGCTTGCAGCGATCACGGACAGCGCGGCCAGGGCGAGCACGACCAGCAGCCACCAGGGTATGCCCACGAGCGGGGTGAAGTGTTGCAGCAGCAGCCCGTCGATGAAGGCATAGCCACCCGCTACCAGGGCGATCGTCAACTGCGCCGCCAGTCCCTTGTGCTCCATCAGGTTGTAGCGGCTCAGGCGCTCGACGCCATCGACGACTGCCCGCTCGACCCCCTGCGTCTGCTGC
Organism: Ectothiorhodospiraceae bacterium; assembly: GCA_007134775.1. Lineage (GTDB taxonomy): Bacteria > Pseudomonadota > Gammaproteobacteria > XJ16 > Halofilaceae > Halofilum. The sequence goes on from SLKC01000109.1 coordinate 3,897, forward strand.
CGTACCTCGTCGACCTGCACGCCGCGCTCCGCCAGTTCACGAACCAGGGGCGCCTCCCGAACCCGCGCGGCGACCGTCTCGGCATCGGACAGCTCGAAGTCGCGCCATCCACGCCCCCGCAGGATGCCGTACCAAGGCAACTCCGGTCGGTGGTCGGGGCCGTCCTCGCGCACCCAAAGGAATGGTGCCACCTCGCGCTCACCACCGGAGCCGACCACGCGGAGCCGGTAATGGGCGGCCGCCGCCGGCCCTGCCTGCATCAGCGCGGGCCGTACGAGCTCGACTCGCTGGATCTGGCGCCAGCCCACCTGCCAGGGCCGCCCACCCGCCGGCAGCCGGCGCAGCAGGAGGCTCGCATGCGGGGGACGACAGCTCAGACCGCGCTCGTGGACAACGAGTGACGCATCCCGAACGGCCACATGCATGCGCCACGCGAACAGAACCGGGCCAATCACAAGAAGGACGAACGAGAGCAGTGTCGCAACGTCAATGGCATCGAACGCGGACACAGCGCTCACCAGCGCTGCAAGGACGCCCATGGCTGAGTCGGCCTGCCGGAACCAGTCAATGACGACCCATGCGGGCAGGGTAACGATCAGCAGCATCACGGCACCGAACTGCCATCGGTGGATCTTCACTGACGTAAATGCGTGCCGAAAATGGACGCCTTCAGGGTGTTCGAATCTTGTCGTCATCGGCCTCCCATCCATTGTGTGGGATTCGATATCGGGGCTGATGCCGATCCGGCTTGCGAACGCCGCGGTACGAGCGCTGGGGCTCAGCCGTCAGGCCCCTGCCCGTCCGGCCACTCGCAGTAGGGTTGATGGATCAGGCGCGCGTTGTAGTAGCGCGGATCCGCGGTGACCTCCTCGCCGAGCCAGGGCGGGCGCGCGAACGCCTCCTGCTCGTCATCGACTTCGATCTCGGCGACGACAAGCCCCGCGTTGTCGCCGCAGAATTCATCGACCTCCCAGATATGGCCGCCATGTTCGACGTAGTAGCGGGTCTTCTCGATCAGTGGGCGCAGACACAGCGTATCGAGGATCTCCTCCGCCTCGTCCCGCGGCAGCGGGTATTCGTACTCGGCCCGCCGCGCACCCTCGCTGCGCCCCTTGATCGTCAGCAGCGCCGCGGTGTCCGTCACCCGCACACGCACCGTGCGCCCGGGCTCCGTCACCAGGAATCCCTGGCGCAGCGTGGTCGCATCACGGGCCGCTGCGCGCCAGCGATCATCCCGCACACGGAACTTGCGCTCGATTTCCTGCGGCAATTCGCCCCCGTGGCCACTCCGAAACAAGCGACTTTAACGTAGCCTATATCAAGATCGTAGCCACAATCATGCATGCGAGAACGCGGTTTCAGCGAATCCGCCCCCGTGACATGAGGTGATGGCCGATCCTGGCGCCCTACCGTGCGGTCGTGACAGCCAATATCGCGGTCGACCGCAGGCAAGCGCCCCGACTCGATCCACTTATACTGCTTGGAATGCAAGCGCGAACGGGAGCGACTCCGTGACAACGATCATCGACGGCGCGGCCTTCACGGCCGACGGTATCGACGTGATCATCATCGCCCGCCTGCCAGACAACACAGACGAAGCCACCTGCCGGCGATACCGTGTCGACACCCCCAAACCCTGAACACACCGCCGACGAGGCGTCACGCGCAGCGGGCTGGGCGTGGCTCGCGGGGTTGCCGCGGGCGGTAACGGCGCACGGCGAGCGCGGTCCCGATCCGCTGCAGGCTACAAGGGACCTCCTTGATGCCTTGGGCAACCCCCATCACGGCCTGCGCGCCATCCACTTGGTCGGCTCCAAGGGCAAGGGGTCGACCGCGCTGCTGATCGAGGCGCTGTTGCGGCGTCTCGGCCAGCGCACGCTCACATTCACCTCCCCCCATCTGCAGCGCTGGACCGAGCGCCTGCGCATCGACGGCCGGGAGGCCGACGGCGCGACCGCACTCGCGGCCATCGAGGCCGTGCGCCGCGCAGCACAGGTGCGCGGCCTGCGCCCGGGTTTCTTCGAGGCACTGACCGTCGCCGCCTTCTGGCTGGCGCGCGAGCAGGACAGCGACTGGTGCATCGTCGAAGCCGGCGTCGGCGGGCGTGCCGATGCGACCAACGTCATCACGCCCGCCCTGGTGGTCTGGACAAGCATCGAACTCGAGCACGTCGAGCGACTCGGATCGACACTCGCGGCCATTGCCTGCGAGAAGGCGGGTGCCATCAAGCCCGGCGTTCCCCTGGTCCGCGCCGAACTCGCCGCGGAAGCGCTACCCGCGCTCGATGCAGCGGCGCGCGCGGCCGCCGCGCCCGTGACCTGCGTGCGACCGCAAGGGAGCACGGCCAGCGATGGCCCGGAGCAGATCGAGTGGCGGCGCGAGAGCGAGCGGCTCGTGCTGACCGGCCCCGCTGGCCCCCTGCGGCTGCCCTGCCCGTTCCCCGGCAAGCGCATGGCGGGCAATGCCGCCCTGGCCGCTGCCGCCGTTCTGCGTCTGGGTCTCACCAGCCGTGACGAGCTGCAGCGCGCGGGGCGGGCGTGGTCCGGGATCGCACTCCCCGGCCGACTCGAGACCCTTTCGACCCTGCCCTGGATCGTCATCGACAGCGCGCACACGCCGGAGTCGACCCGCGCACTCGCCGCGACCGTGCGCGAACTCGGCCCCGCACGCGTGACCCTGCTCCTTTCGCTCTCCGCCAGCAAGGACCTGCAGGCGGTCACGGATCCGCTGATGAGCCTGGCCACGTTGGCCGTGGTCACACGTGCCGACGCGACCTACTCGGTGGCCAGCGATCAGCTTGGCCACCAGCTGCGCGCCCGCTGGCCGGAGACACCGCTTGAGCAGGTTGAGGATCCCGGGGAGGCCCTAGCCCGGGCCTGCAGCGCCCCGGCGCCCGATCACCTCGTGCTCGTCGCCGGCTCGGTCTACCTCGCCGGTCGGGTACGCGCACTCACCCAGGGCTGATATCGGGCTTGCTTCAACGCCCTGCGTTATCTACGCTCCAACGCGGGCGGCGGCCGGAACCACTTGATTCACGGTCGCTTTCCCTCGCCGACCGGTAACCGGCGGCCGAACGCGCACCGGCGCCCAGCAAGGAGGTGATCTCGTTTGACGGATAAACAGCAATGAGCCAAAGTAACGCCGGGGTCATCTCCTGATAATCAGCATCCAATACAAGCGAGCCGTTCCGGGAACGGAACGGGCGGGGCGTGGCAAGCCATTGCCATGCAGGACTCCGAGCCTGACTCTAAAGGGGAGTGAATAACCGTGACAGAACAAAACGACCAGAAGCCCGATCCCTCGATCACAGAAACGAATTACGAGGTCGGGCAGGACAACGTGAGGCCGTTCGGCCTCGATTTGCACAATCCGGTATTTTTCATCTCGGCGCTCGGCACCGTGATCTTCGTGGCCCTGGCCATGCTGTTCTCGGATGCGGCGGCCGAAGCGCTCGGCGCCACACGAACCTGGCTTGAGACGACCTTTGACTGGGTCTACATCTACGCCGCCAACCTGTTCGTGATCTTCTGCATCATCCTGCTGGTTACACCACTCGGCAACATCCGCCTGGGTGGTAAGGATGCCAAGCCGGAATTCGGCTACTTCGGCTGGTTCGGCATGCTGTTCGCAGCGGGCATGGGCATCGGCCTGATGTTCTTCGGCGTGCTCGAGCCGGTGACGCACTATCTCTTCCCACCCCTCGGGGTCGAGGGCGAAACCGACCGGACACTGGCGATCGCGGCTACCATCTTCCACTGGGGCCTGCACCCGTGGGCGATCTACGCCGTCGTCGCACTGGCACTCGCTTTCTTCAGCTTCAATCGCGGCCTGCCACTGACCATCCGTTCCGCCTTCTTCCCGATCCTGGGCGATCGCGTCTGGGGCTGGTTCGGTCACATCATCGACGTGCTGGCCGTGTTCGCGAC
>SLKC01000134.1 GCA_007134775.1 Ectothiorhodospiraceae bacterium
ACGAAGGCCGTGGCCGCGTCTTCGCGGGTGCAGGCGTGGCGTGCGCGCGGCTGCCGCGTTTCTGCAGCGATCGCGACTTGGTCGGCGCGGAGTTCTTCATCGGCATCCCGGGCACCGTCGGTGGCGCGCTGGCGATGAACGCGGGCGCGTGGGGCGGGCAGACCTGGGCCCACGTCCAAATGGTCGCCACCGTCGACCACGGCGGCGTGCGCCGCGAGCGTTTCGCGGAGGATTTCCAGGTCGGCTACCGCCACGCGGCCGGTCCGCCCGGCGAGTGGTTCACGGGCGCGCGGTTGATCTTCGAAACCGGTGACGGCGAGGCCGCGCGCCGCCTGACCCGGCGCTATCTGCGCGAGCGCGGCGAGACGCAGCCGACCAGCGCGAAGAGCTGCGGCTCGGTCTTCCGCAATCCGCCCGGTGACCACGCCGCCCGCCTGATCGAAGCCGCCGGGCTGAAGGGCCTGCGCGTCGGCGGTGCCCGGGTCTCGGCCCGGCACGCCAATTTCATCATCAACGAGGGCGGGGCCACCGCAGCCGAGGTCGAGACCCTGATCGAGCAGATCCGGACGACGGTGGAGCGCGACAGCGGCGTGCGCCTGGAACGCGAGGTACACATCGTGGGAGAGCCGGCATGACGGCGGGGTGGACCAGCGAACGCTTCGGGCGGGTCGCCGTGGTCTACGGCGGCTGGTCGGCCGAGCGCAGTGTCTCGCTCAAGAGTGGGGCCGCCGTGCTCGCGGGGCTGCAGCGTGCCGGCGTCGACGCCCACGGCGTCGACGCCGGGCGCGACATCCTGCAAGTACTCGCCAGCGGCGGCTTCGATCGCGCTTTCCTCATCCTCCACGGACGCGGCGGCGAGGATGGCTGCATCCAGGGCGGACTCGACATCATCGGCCTGCCCTACACGGGTACGGGAGTGCTCGGCTCGGCGCTGGCGATGGACAAACTGCGCACGAAGCAGTTCTGGGCCGGGGCGGGGTTGCCGACGCCGAAGTGGCAGATCCTGGCGAGTGCGGACGACGCCGAATTCGCGGGCGAGCGCATCGGTCTGCCGCTGATGATCAAGCCGACGCTGGAGGGGTCGAGCATCGGCATGACCAAGGTGCGGCGCACCGACGAGTTGGTCCCGGCGTGGCGCGCGGCGGCGGACTTCGGCCCGGTCATCGCCGAGCGCTTCATCGAGGGCGAGGAGGTCACCGTGTCGCTGCTCGGCGAGCGCGCGCTGCCCGCGATCCGCCTGGAGACGCCGCGCGCCTTCTACGATTTCGCCGCGAAATACGAGGCGGGTACGACGCAGTACCACCTGCCCAGTGGCCTGGCGCCGATGGTCGAGGAGCGCTGCCGCGAGCTCGCGCGCAGCGCCTTCGCCGCACTCGGTGGCAGTGGCTGGGGGCGGGTCGATCTCATGCTCGACGGCGTGGGCCAGCCCTGGCTGATCGAGGCGAACACGGCACCGGGCATGACCGATCACAGCCTTGTGCCGATGGCGGCGGCCCACGCCGGTATCGGCTTCGACGAGCTGGTCGTGGACATCCTCGCGCAGACGCTCGCCGGCGAGCCGGGGGAGGGGCCATGAACGCGAGGAACTGGCTGCCCAACCGTGCGTGGCGCGCCGTCGTCCTGACGCTGCTGCTGGCAGCGCTGGCCGGTGTCGCAGCGGTTTGGCTGCGCACGGTGCACTGGCCCGTCGAGGTCGTGCGCATCGATGGTGAGATGCGCCATACCGACGGTGGCGAACTCGAGCAGCTCGTGACGGCCCACGTACAGGCGGGCTTTTTCGCCACCGAGCTGCGCACCCTGCGCCGTGAGCTGATCGAATTGCCCTGGGTACGCGACGCCACGCTGCGTCGCGTCTGGCCGAACCGGATCGAAGTCGAGATCCGTGAGCATGCGGCTGCCGCCGTGTGGAACGAGGATGCGCTGGTCAGTCAGCGCGGCCAGGTCTTCCGTCCGGATGAGATCACCGCCGAAGGGCTGCCCCGGCTGGTGGGGCCCAGCGGACAGGCCGGGAAGATGCTGGCCTACCTCGCCACACTCGATCTGCGCTTGCAGAGCGTCGGCCTGGCCGTCGCCGCCGTGAAACAGGATGAGCGCCGGAGCTGGACGGTCGAGCTCGATGACGGCATCGAGCTCCGCTTGGGGCGTTCTTCCATCGATGCACGCCTCGATCGCCTGCTGCGCGTCTGGTACCAGGCCGTGGCGGGCCAGCGCGAGCAGGTCCGTGCCGTGGATCTGCGCTATCCCAACGGTTTCGCCATCGCCTGGCGCGACGAGGCCAACGCGAGCACCGAAGGAGGTGCCTGAATGCCGAAGAAACCGGACAAGCGGATGATCGTCGGCCTCGATGCCGGCACGTCCAAGGTGGTTGCCATCGTTGGCGAGATCGGCGCCGATGGCGGCATGGAGATCATCGGCATCGGCTCCCACCCCTCGCGCGGCATGAAGAAGGGCGTCGTGGTCAACATCGAGTCGACCGTGCAGTCGATCCAGCGCGCGGTGGAGGAGGCCGAGCTGATGGCGGGTTGCCAGATCCAGTCCGTCTACGCCGGCATCGCCGGCAGCCACGTCCGGAGCCTGAACTCGCACGGCATCGTCGCGATCAAGGACCGCGAGGTCGGCCAGGGCGATATCGACCGGGTCATCGACGCCGCCAAGGCCGTGGCCATCCCGGCAGACCAGCGCATCCTCCATGTGCTGCCCCAGGAATTCATCATCGACGACCAGGAGGGGATCAAGGAGCCCGTGGGCATGTCCGGCGTGCGCCTCGAGGCCAAGGTCCATCTGGTCACCGGCGCGGTGAGCGCCGCACAGAACATCATCAAGTGCGTACGCCGCTGCGGGCTCGAGGTCGACGACATCATCCTGGAGCAGCTTGCTTCGAGCCACTCCGTGCTGACCGAGGACGAGCGTGAGCTCGGCGTCTGCCTGGTCGATATCGGCGGCGGTACCACCGATATCGCCGTATTCACTGAGGGTTCGATCCGGCACACGGCGGTCATCCCGATCGCCGGCGATCAGGTGACCAACGACATCGCCGTCGCGCTGCGCACGCCGACGCAGAATGCCGAGGAGATCAAGGTCAAGTACGCCTGCGCGCTGCGCAATCTCACCAGCGCGGACGAGACCATCGAGGTCCCCGGGGTCGGGGATCGCGATCCGCGCCGGCTCGCCCGCCAGACCCTGGCCGAGGTCGTCGAGCCGCGCTACGAGGAGCTGCTCGCCCTGGTCCAGGCGGAGCTGCGGCGCACCGGATTCGAGGATCTCGTGGCGGCCGGCGTCGTGCTTACCGGCGGCAGCTCGAAGATGGAGGGCGTCGCCGAGCTCGCCGAAGAGGTGTTTCACATGCCGGTGCGCATCGGCATGCCCCAGCGCGTCTCCGGTCTCGCCGACGTGGTGCGCAATCCCATCCATTCCACCGGGGTCGGTCTACTCGACTTCGGCGGTCACAGCGGCCAGTCGACAGGCCATCTCGCGCTCAACGAGGACAACACGGGCGGGCTGCTGGCCCGCATGCGGTCATGGTTCAACGGGCAATTTTGAAAGCGCGTCGCCGGCGGCCCAGCGAGCCGCTCGAGGCGCGGCAACAGGAAGACGCAGGCACGACATTCGACAGTGATCTGACAGCCGGCCTCGAGGGCCGGGTGAGGAGGCAAGAGAGATGTTTGAGTTGATGGACTCGTACAACCAGAACGCCAAAATCAAGCTCATGGGCGTCGGTGGCGGTGGCGGCAACGCCGTCGACCACATGGTCCGTACCGGCATCGACGGGGTCGACTTCATCAGTGCCAACACTGATGCGCAGGCGCTCAACAGCGTCCAGTCGGGGACCACGCTGCAACTCGGGGTCAACATGACCAAGGGGCTCGGTGCGGGGGCGCATCCCGACATCGGCCGCCAGGCCGCGCTCGAGGATCGCGAGCGGATCCAGGAGGTGATCGCCGGCACCGACATGCTGTTTATCACCGCTGGCATGGGCGGTGGCACCGGCACGGGCGCGGCGCCCGTGGTGGCGCAACTCGCCCGCGAGATGGGGATCCTCACGGTCGCGGTCGTGACCAAGCCATTCCCCTTCGAGGGCAAGAAGCGGATGAAAGTCGCCGTCGACGGTATCACCGAGCTCGCGCAGCATGTCGACTCGCTGATCACCATCCCCAACGAGAAGCTGCTCACCGTGCTCGGCAAGAACATGAGCCTGCTCGACGCCTTCAAGGCGGCGAACGAGGTGCTGCAGGGCGCGGTCCAGGGGATCGCCGAGCTGATCACCCGACAGGGGCTGATCAACGTCGATTTCGCCGACGTCAAGACCGTGATGTCGGAGATGGGCATGGCCATGATGGGCTCGGGCACGGGCACCGGCGAGGAGCGCGCCCGCGAGGCCGCCGAGGCCGCGATCAACAGCCCATTGCTTGAGGACATCAATCTCTCCGGCGCGCGCGGTATACTGGTCAACGTGACCGCGGGCATGAACCTGGCCATCGGCGAGTTCGAGGAGGTCGGTCAGACCGTCAAGCAGTTCGCCTCCGAGGACGCCAGTGTCGTTGTCGGCACGGTGATCGACCCCGAGCTGGAGGACGAGCTGCGGGTGACCGTCGTGGCGACGGGCCTGGGTGCGCCGCAGCCGCAGCAGAGCCAACGCCCTCGTGCCGTGGCGCGCACGGCCGATGGTCAGGTCGACTACACGGATATGGATCGCCCGGCCGTGGTGCGCAATCGCAATCGAGCAGCGGCGGAGGGCGGGCGTGCCCGGAGCGAGGACGACGATATCGACTACCTCGACATCCCCGCATTCCTGCGGCGCCAGGCGGATTGAGGCGCGGCCGGTCCCGCGGTGGACCGGCCGCAGCAGCCTGCGCGCGCGTGGTGCAGCTTGTTTCGTATGTCGACCGGGCCTTATAATAAGGGGCTAAATTGCGCCTGCATAATGCCAACAACCAGGCCCAGGAGACCGCTCCCCAGTGATTCGCCAACGCACTCTGAAGAATGTCATCCGGGCGACCGGCGTCGGCCTGCACACGGGCGAGAAGGTCTACCTCACGCTGCGGCCGGCGGCACCCGATACCGGGATCATCTTCCGCCGGGTGGACTTTCCCGAACCGGTACGGATCCCCGCCGATCCCTACAATGTTGGCGACACCACCCTGAACACCACCCTGGTGGCGAACGGCGCGAGCGTCTCGACGGTCGAGCATCTCCTGTCAGCGATGGCGGGGCTTGGGATCGACAACGCCTATGTCGATCTCAGCGCGCCCGAGGTGCCGATCATGGACGGCAGTGCCGGCCCCTTCGTCTTTCTCATCCAGTCGGCCGGGATCACGGAGCAGGAGGTTGCGAAGCGCTTTATCCGCATCCGCAAGCCGGTCCAGGTCGAGGGGGAAGACGGCAAGTTCGCCCGGTTCGAGCCCTACGACGGCTTCAAGGTCGCATTCACCATCGAGTTCGACCATCCGCTGTTCAACGGCGTCTGCCAGCAGTCGCTCATCGATTTCTCGACCACCTCCTTCGTCAAGGAGGTCAGTCGCGCGCGTACCTTCGGATTCATGAAGGATATCGAGGCGATGCGCGAGCGCAATCTCGCCCTCGGTGGCAGTCTCGACAACGCCATCGTGGTCGACGACTATCGGGTGCTCAATGAGGACGGGCTTCGTTATCACGACGAGTTCGCCAAGCACAAGATCCTCGACGCGATCGGTGATCTCTACCTCCTCGGACGCAGCCTGATCGGCTCGTTCCAGGGCTTCAAGTCGGGCCATGCGCTGAACAACGCGCTGCTGCACAGCCTCCTCGCCGACGAGTCGGCCTGGGAAGAAGTCACCTTCGACGACGCCAGCCTCGCACCCATCTCCTATACCGACTCGGCGGAAGCGCTGGTCTGAGCGCCGCCCCGCCGCGCCTCAATCCGATTCCCGCTGGCCGCGTGCCGCCAGGCGCCGCAAGGAACGGGCCAGACTCGCGTCGTCAACGGTGTCGGCGAGACCGGCGAGCGCACGCGCAGCGGCCGCCGGTGGCCGTACCCTGGGAGGCGGACGGCGCTCGCGCCGAGGCTTCGCGTGCTCCGGCACCCCGACACGTACGCGCAGGCGCTCGATCGCCCGTTTGTCGATCTCGCCGAAATACCGGATAATCTCGGGCGCAAGAAAATGAATCCTCGAGCGCCATACCGGTGAGTCGGTAATCAGTATCAGCGTGTTGCCCTCCACGCCCGCGACACGGCAGTGTGGCCGGCACTCGGCGGGCAGGCACCGGGCGAGGTGGTGATCGAGTTCGCCCAGGGCGTCCGCGCGCCGGCGCAGATGGGAGGGGATGACGCCACAGAGATCGCGCATACGGGGGATTTTGCATGAATATCACGCTCCTTGCCTGCTTCAGTCGCCGTTCGCTGAGCTGCTCCCTGCATCGACCTGCGCATTTTGCGCTCGTGGCCCTGCTTGGGGTGCTCGTGGTGGGGACCGCAGCCGGCCTCGGTTATCGCTTTGGCCAGATACAGGAGGAGAGCGCGGCGCGGCTGGCCTGGCAGGCGGAGCTGCGCGAGCAGGAAGAGGAGATGGCGGAGCTGCGCGCGGACAAGCAGGCCGAAGTCGCCGCGCTGAGCAACCGGCTCGCCGATCTGCGCGGCAAGATCAGCGAGGTCGACGCGCTCGGGCGCAAGCTCGTGGATGTGGCCGACCTCGATCTCGGCGAGATGGAGTTCGATGTGGGGGGTAGGGGCGGGCCCCTGCTGCACTCGGGGCAGGGCGACGCCGAGCCCGCCAGCGGGTTCCGGGAGATCCGGCGCGAGGCCGATCGGCTTGCCGGTGGCGTCGAGGATCGCAAGCGCAAGCTCAGCGTCGTCGAGGGCTTCCTGGTCGAGCGTGAACTCCGGGTTGAGACGACCCCGGCGGGATGGCCGATCGATGACGGCTGGATCTCGTCATCGTATGGCTATCGCGAGGACCCGATCACGGGCCGGGACGCATTCCACAGCGGCACCGACTTCGCCACCCACGAGGGCGAGCCGGTACAAGCGATCGCCGGTGGTGTGGTGACGTTCTCGGGCCGGCGCGGTGCCTACGGCAACCTCATTGAGATCAATCACGGCAACGGCTATACCACGCGTTACGCGCACAACAAGCGCAACCTCGTGCGTGTCGGCGAAGTCGTGCGCGCCGGCGACCCCATCGCCGAGGTCGGTATGACCGGCCGCTCGACCGGGCCGCACGTCCATCTCGAGGTCCGCAAGGATGGGCAGCCAAAGGACCCCGCGCCATTTGCATCCGCGAAACGGTAGGCTGCGCGCTGGTTGGAATTGGGGGCCACGGCCAGTACCATTCCGTGGCGGTGCGCGAGGCCCCGGTACCGTCCGTGGCCATCCCGGGCCGTGTCGTGGTCCCAGGTAATGGAACCCGGCCGGTTTCGACGCGGTCTCAGGTCGCGTTGGGCCGGACCGGCGGTATGTGCCACCGGGCTGTAAGCAGCCGCTCTCCCGCCCAATCACTGCAGGATGACTCATGATCGGCTCGATCGTCCGCAAGGTATTCGGTACGCGCAATGAGCGCATGCTCCGCCCGACGCAGCGCCTGGTGCGGGAAACCAATCGCCACGCCGAGGCGATGCAGGCGCTCGATGATGCCGCGCTGCGCGCGAAGACGGACGCGTTCCGCGAGCGTCTCGCGGGTGGCGAGACGCTCGATGATGTGCTTCCGGAAGCTTTCGCTGTCGTCCGCGAAGCCGCGGATCGCGTGCTCGGTATGCGCCCGTTCGATGTGCAGCTCATCGGCGGCATCGTGCTCCACCAGGGCCGGATCGCGGAGATGAA
>SLKC01000115.1 GCA_007134775.1 Ectothiorhodospiraceae bacterium
CCATGAAACCTCCATCTGACCCACAGCCAAGCGCTGCCGGACCCTGGTTATTCACCGCCCGGGTTGGGTCGCAGCAACCTGCAGGATTCTCCGACCACGCTCATACTACAACAAGGTGCCGAATGGGCCGATGAGCCCGAGAACCGCACCCACGGCCACCGGTGATTCCACCGCCAGCGCGATGTTTCGAAGTCGTTCACGCATCGCGAGGGTGCATGCGTCGGGCTGATGCAGCGGTTGCGCTGCGTCGGCCGCGGCGCCCTGAGCTGCTACCTCCTCACTAGCACCCTCTGCACAGCCGTATTCTTCGGGCACAGGCTCAGCCTTTTCGGCGAACTCGACCGTGGGGAACAGCTTCTCGTGGTCGCCGCGGTATGGGTGTTGCTCCTGAGCATCGCACCCGCATGGTTCCGCCACTACCGCATGGGCCCCGCCGAGTGGCTCTGGCGCTGGGGTGTTTACGGCCAGCGCCCGCCCCTGCGGCGCGAGGTGGCAGCTTAATGCACCCAGCTCCTACCCGCACAAGTGAGGTGCCTGGCAGGGCTGCCGAGCGACATCGCCCAGTTACAACAACTAGCGGGCACAGGCGAGCCAGCGCTGAAGCATTGAGAAGCGCCATCACCCCCAGGCTGTCGAAATTGCCCTCAACCGCGCAGGCCCGCCCGATGGCGAAAGGCTCGGAGGGCAGGAAGTTGGAACCGCCGCAGACCCACACCGTGGCGTTCGCGCCCGGCCCCGTGACCCGACGCTCGATCGCGCGAATCGGTCCGCCGGACCAGCGCTCCAGCAGCTCACCGAGGTTGACGGCCAGCGTGCCTTCATGCGGCGGCACGTCACACCATTCACCGTCGAGGCTGCGCGCCTGCGGCCGAAGTACTCATCCACGACATCGACCCGGTCGACGCGTTTCATTGACCGGCGTCAATAGATCGACCCCGATAGGCTGTTAGCTTCGTCCTGAGCGTGGCAGTTCCCGCCGCGACTCGGCAGGTCAAGGAGCAGACAGATGACAGCGAGAGTTGCGATCAACGGACTGGGACGTATCGGCCGCGCCGCGCTGAAGCTCGTTCACGAGTTCCCCGCACTGGACCTAATGGCGGTGAACGATGTCGCCGACGCCGAAAACCTGGCCTACCTGCTGCAATACGACTCCTTCTACGGTCGCCATCCGGAATCGGTCCGTAGTGACGGCGACGAGCTACGGGTCGGCGACGAATGCTATCGGGTACTCAACGAGAATGATCCGGCGCGCCTGCCGTGGGCCGAGATGGGAATCGACCTAGTGCTCGACTGCACCGGACAATTCACCAACCGCGCGGATCTGCACAAGCACATCGAAGCCGGGGCGAAGCAAGTGATCCTCTCTGCACCTGCCAAAGATGACGGCATACCCTTCGTTGTCTTCGGCGTCAACGAGGCTCTCGACGCCAGCGTGGTCTCCTGTGCGAGTTGTACGACGAATTGCGCCGCACCGGTTCTCGAGGTCCTCGGGCGCCGGATCGGTGTAACCAAGGCGATCATGAATACGATCCATGCCTACACCATCTCGCAACCGGTGGTCGACGCGCCGGCGAAGAAGTGGCGCCGGGGGCGCGCCGCGGCCCTGAATTTCGTCCCCACCACGACCGGCGCGGCCGAAGCGACCACGCGGGTCCTGCCCCAATTCAAGGACCACTTCGATGGGCTCGCGATCCGGGCACCGGTACCGGTTGGCTCGCTGGTCGACATCACGCTGATCACCGAGCGCACGAGCAGCGCCGCCGAGATCAACAAGATCTTCGAGGAGGAGGCGGCGACCCGCCGTTACCACCGGATCCTGGGGGTGGCGCGTGATTTGATCGTTTCCTCCGACATCATCCAGGACCCGCGCGCATCGATCGTGGATCTCAGCCAGACCCGCGTCGTCGACGGCAACCTGGTCAAGGTTATGAGTTGGTATGACAACGAATGGGGTTATGCCGCGCAGATGGTCCGGACCGCCGAGCGCATGGCGGGCACCTGAGCGGCTCCCTCCACGGCGCTGCGGCCCACGCATTCGCACGGAATAAGGGGATGTCCTTATCCGGTATATGACGCCACCGGAGTGGCAATTCCGCCGATGCGGATGCTCCGTTTCGAGGTCTCATTCTTTAATGGCGCAGCCAATGACCAAGGAGGTCCGGCCTTGATCCGAGCAGAGGCAGTCACCAAGATTTTCGGTCCCAATCCACATTCCGTGCTCCCGCTTCTCGAGCAGGGACAATCCAAGGATGATATCCAGCGCGAAACCAGCCACATTATCGGTGTCTGCAATGCCAGCTTCTCCCTGGAGCCAGGGGAGATCTTCGTCATCATGGGTCTTTCGGGAAGCGGCAAGTCCACGCTGATCCGCTGCGTCAATCGACTCTTCGAGCCCACATCCGGAAAAATATTCCTCAATGATCCCGACCACGGCGAACAGGAAATTACCGCCCTGGATCAGGAAGCCCTGAGGAAAGTGCGTAAATACCAAATGAGCATGGTATTCCAGCATTTTGCCCTCTTCCCCCACAGAACCGTCCTCTCCAACGTGGTGTACGGGCTGGAGATCCAGGGCAAGCACAAGGCGGAACGCGAGGAAGAAGGCCACCGAGTCCTGAAGATGGTCGGACTGGACTCCTGGGCCAACACGTACCCCTCGGAACTCTCCGGAGGAATGCAGCAGCGTGTCGGCCTCGCGCGAGGGCTCGCCACCCAAGCGAAGGTCCTGCTCATGGACGAACCCTTCTCCGCCCTTGATCCCTTAATCAAAGTCAACATGCAGCAGGAACTGGTAAAAATCCAGGACGAACTCGCCCGGACCATCCTTTTCATAACCCATGATCTCGACGAGGCCATGCGAATCGGCAACCACATCGCGATCATGGAAGCGGGTGAGATCGTTCAGATCGGCACTCCCGAAGAAATCCTGGTTAACCCGCGCACCGAATACGTCGCCAATTTCGTCGAGCACGCGGATCCGACCGGAGTGATCACCGCGAAGACGATCGCACTACCTCTAAGAGACAAGTATTTCGACAAAACCCATGAACGAAACGGGATCCAGTATCTGCACAGAAAAGGCGGAGAACGCAGCATTGAGTACGGCATTGATGATCAAGGAAAACTCGAAAATGTCCGATGGGATGACAGGAATGTCACAGTGCAATCACTTGAGGATGCCTACAAGGCAATGGCCGAAGAATCCGAACGTCGCGATGACACCCTGGTGACTTGCAGAGGCACGTGCGTTCTTCGAGATGTCCTTCGATGCCGCTCCTACACCAGTCTCCCAATAATTGTCACCGATGACTCCGGGCGAGTCGTCGGGCTAATCGATGAACCGGAGCTGATAACGGCGATCCTGGAAAAGCGTGGAATCGAGAGCGGCAGCAATGAGTCCGTGACCACAGAGCGAGAAGCGCACGTTGCCCATGGTAACGATTGATGTTTCTGAACCGTAAAGGTGCCAGGCCAGGAGGAAGGTAAACCATGAATGAGCTGATGGACTTGCTGCGTGGCGTCCTGGCTGCACCGTTCGATTTACTGGACATCCCCGTGCGAGCCTGGATCACGGATATTGTCAATTGGATCGTCTCCATGTTCCGAGGGTTCTTCCGCGCGTACATCAGCCCTCCAGTTCGATCCGTAATGGAGACCATCCAATGGGCTTTGTCCTCGATTCCACCCACGGTCTTTCTTCTTGCAGTGTTTCTCGTTGCCTGGCGTTCTGCGTCCTGGAAAGTCGGACTCTTCTCCGTGATCGCACTCGCGCTGATTGGTTTCATGGGCGTTTGGGATCAGATGATCCTGACCCTTTCCCTGATCACCACGGCGGTTATCTTTAGCATCATTATCGGCCTGCCCCTCGGGATCCTTAGCTCCCGCAGCGACCTGTTCTACACGATCATTCGGCCAATTCTTGACATCATGCAGACGACGCCACCCTTCGTGTACTTGGTGCCCGCAGTGATGCTGTTTGGCATCGGCAACGTCCCGGGACTCATTGCAACCATCATTTTCGGCATGCCACCGGTCATCCGCCTGACCAATCTCGCCATTCGGCAGGTGCAGCCGGATCTAGTGGAGGCCGCAGTGGCATTCGGCTCAACCCGCCGAGAGATTCTTACGAAGGTGCAATTCCCCCTTGCGATGCCGACCATCATGGCCGGCGTCAACCAGACCATTATGCTATCGCTCTCCATGGTCGTCATTGCGGCCATCATTGGCGCTGGGGGGCTGGGTCTGGAGGTCTATGCCGGTCTGGAACGCCTCAATATTGGTCAGGCATTTGTCGGCGGCATCGGAATTGTCCTTCTCGCAATGGTCCTGGACCGGATTACTCAGGGCCTCGGGCAGAAGGGGCCGGGGGCAAAGGAGAAACGGTCCAAGTGAAGGGGCATTGACTTTGGAGCGGAACAAGGAACACACAAGGAGGACCAGCCCATCAGCAAAGCAAGCGTACAACTGATTTCGGAACCCCCAGCAGCACCACCGCTGGTGGTCTGCCGACAATAACCATTACATGACTAGCATATGGAGTGTGGACTCATGAACATTACACGCATTTTTCCCAGACGGCACATGATTGCGACGGGATTCCTGGTCGCCTCGGCATCCCTGTTCGGAGGCACGGCCCTCGCCCAGGACCGCCCCGGCGAGGGCGTCACCATTCAACCGGCCGTGGCTTCATGGACATCCGCCGTACCAGTAAGCTGGATTTTCGTCGAACTCCTCGAGGAGTTGGGATACAACGTCCGAACCCCGATCTCCCTGTCAAACCCGGTGGCCTACCTCGCGTTGTCCGAGGGTGACGCGGACTACTGGGCCAACGGATGGTTCCCTCTGCACAATCCACAACTACCTGATGGCTTCGAGGATGTGGCAACGATCTTCGATCCGCATTGCACCGCCTGCGGCATCCAGGGCTACCTGGTGGACATCGCCTCCATCGAGGAACACGACATCACCGGCATCAACGACTTCATGCGTGACGACGTCCGCGAAGCCTTCGATCACACCGGTGACGGTCGCGCGGACCTCTATGGGTGCCCTCCGGGGTGGGGGTGTCATGAGGGCATTAACGCCATGCTCGACAAGTTCGAACTCCGTGACTACATCAACCATGTAGATGCCGGATACTCTGCCAACTTTGCCGAGGCCTTGTCACGAATCGACTCCGGTGAATCGGCTCTGTATTACACATGGGGCCCCAGCGCCTGGTTACTGGCACTGGTTCCCGGCGAGGATGTGATGTGGATCAACGCCCCAGGCATCGTCGAGGATGAAGCCGAACGGGCCGAGGGTGTGGACGGCGCCGTCACCGACCCCATCGTGATGGGCTTCGTCGCGGCGGATATCCAAGTAGTCGCCAACAATAATTTCCTCGATGCCAATCCTGCCGCGGCCGAGCTGTTCCGCCAGGTTCGCCTGTCTCTGGAGTGGATCAGCGAGGTGGACAGCAGAATCGGCGACGAAGATCTCACCGACACCGACGTGCGACCCATCGCACGCCAGTGGATCGACGACAACCCGGATCTGGTTGCCGACTGGCTGGAGGCAGCCCGCAGCGCTGCCGACTGAATCAGGCATCATCGCCAACCGAGCGGCCACGGGGGCTTGCGCTCCCTGGTCGCTCGGGCCCCGGCTGTTGGACGCTGGGTGCTCCATTGGTTCGCGCCTCAATCCGCTCGCCGCTACCTCCAAACCCGAGCACTGCGTCGGTTACCGAAAGACAATCGCACTCCCCGGACGATTCGCCACCGGCCAATGGTCGGCGGGGCACGACGTTCTTTGCCTACGCGTTCGCCCAGCGCGTGGCGCCCAGCGTCATGACCGGCGAACTCATGCGCGACCTCGCCGTCGGCGGCGCCGCGCTCGGCAGCCTCTCAGCGTTCTACTTCTACACCTATGCCGCCATCCAGCTGCCTGTCGGCGTGCTCAGTTGTTGGATCTGCAGTGGACTGGCGACACGGTCGCTGGTGCCCGCGTATACGCTGCGGCCGCCTATGCACTGGCCTTCTCCAGCCTGCTCGCCGCCAACGGCCTCGGCCTGCTGTGCAGCCTGGGTCTGCGCGAGACCTATTGCCGGCCACTCGACACAGACGGGCCCACGCAGGGGACCGGCGTCCGGGACTGACCCGCAACGCCGCGGATTCAGGCGCGGCGAGCGCCCAACTGGGTCAGTCCGATGCCGGTGAACACCAGCACGGCACCGGCAAGGTGGTAGGCGGCCAGGCTTTCGCCGAGCAGGAGGAACGCGAGCAGCGGCCCGAACACCGGCATCAGATGCAGGTAGATCCCTGCCCGTCCCGGCCCGATCAGCTGAACCCCCCGGTTCCAGCAGAAGAACGCGGCCACGGAGGCACCGAGGGCGACATAGGCAACGCCCGCGACCACCTCCACACTCCAGTCGACCACCAGCACCCCGGGCGAGACCAGCACCAGCGGCGTCATCCAGACCAGCCCGATGAGCGCACTCAGGGCCAGCAGGCTGCGCTGCGGCAAGGACTGCGGGCGGCGGCGCAGCAGCACCGAGTAGAGCGCCCAGGTCGGCACCGCCGCCAGCATCCACAGCTCGCCGGCGCCCAGCCGCAGGTCACGCAACGCGCCGAGGTCGCCGTGGGTGATGAGCACTACCGCGCCACAGAACGAGGCGCCGATGCCCAGCCACTGCAGCGTCCGGATCGATTCGCCGAGGCCGATGCGGGCGAACAGCATGATGACGGCGGGTGCAGTGGAAAGCACGAGGATCGCGTTGGTGACCGCAGTGTCTTCGAGCGCCTTGTAGACGAAGATCTGGAACGCAGCCACACCGGTCAGGCCCAGAGCCAGCAGGAATCTCCACGACGCCACGATGGCCGCCCGCGAGCGGCGGATTTCGGCGTAGGCGAGCGGCAGCAGAATGAGCAGCGCCAGTGACCAGCGCAGGTAGTTGAGCCCGATCGCCGAGATGCTGTCGCCGAGCGCGCGGCCGGCGATGAAGTTGCCCGACCAGAGCAGCGCCGCCAGCGCCAGCAGCATGGGGGCAACGCGCTCGCCTGTCCCTCGGACAACCGCTTGGTTCATGGTCATTCATCCCGCGCAACGCTCGGATCGGGTGGGAAGTCTCGGCGACAGTAACCGACACTGCAACAATGGCTCGGATCACGCCGGTCTGCCGCCCGGTCCACGAGCGCTGTCGCGATCATCCGTCAAGGATTCAGTCGAGATGCAGACTGGACCACGAAATCAGGGCCCTGGACCGCTCTACGACCGGCATCTCGTCGGGTGTGGTGGCCACTGCGCGCAGGTGGATCCACTGCGTGCGGGTTTCGTGATCCATCCGGTGATCTTCGCGCAACAGCCCCGCGATATGGGCGTCCTGGCCCAGGCCGGTTTCGATGACGATGTCGACAAACGGTGTCCCCTCGGGCAACCCTTCGCGAGACTCGAACCCCTGCCAGGTGACAGTGTCATTGCGCGAGGCCGCACCAGATTCCGCCAACAGAAGATCAAGCAGGGTCGCCGCTGAGGGCAAGCCGTTGCGCGCAATCGCGTAGTCGGTTTCGAAATCCCAATCGGCTGCTTGTTCAGCTTGCCAGTCAAGGTGGGCGGGAGGCTCAGTGATCTCGGCAGCGGCGCAAGGTCGGCCCAGGCAGTCCATGGTCTGGGCAAAAGTATGCGGGATGTCGGCACGCGAGGCCGCTGTCG
>SLKC01000034.1 GCA_007134775.1 Ectothiorhodospiraceae bacterium
CAGCGCGAGTGCCGCCTGCTCAAAGGACTCCTCGAGTGTGCGGCCCTCGCCACGGACGCCGATGTCGGCACCGTGCTCGAAGTGGCTCCAGTGTGGCAATCTGCTCATGCCGGACGGCGCGACCACATGGGCTGTAATGCCTGCTCAGCCCGGGTTGATGTCGATTTTCCGGCGCTGCTTCTTCGCCTCGGGTGACTTCTCCATCAGATGATTCATCTCGTCGCGTAATGCTCCCAGGCCGGATCCCACCGACGGTACCCGGCGTGGCGGATGGGTTGTTGTGCCCGTGCCTTCATTGCGTATTCGCATTGCCGCGCCTCTCCTTGATACTTCAGATGAGCCGGTTTCAAAGCAGTCGGTGCGACATATCCATCCGGCACGCCTTCCCTTGTATACCCAACCGCTCACCGCGCACATTGATGGCCATCAACGCAAGCATACCTGCTGCGGCGTTTACTGGATCTGCTCGACCGGCGGATGAACGCTGATGGGCCATGGAGTGCCGATCAATGGGTTGCACGCCCACTCGCCGCAGGAGATGGGCCTGAGTCCGATAGGCTGCTAGGGTGATCGGTGCGGGACGTGTCGACGCGACCGCGTACGGCCGCGTGCCGCGTTTGGTACCGCCGGATCAGGGGCGGGGTCTCTCGCGACATTTCCGGAAAGGTTCGGCTGATCATGCAGGAGGCGAACAATGAACCACAGGAACTGGGGATTGGCCGCCCTGATCGGCGGTGTGCTGATGCTCTCTTCCGGCTGCGCGACCATCGTCAGCGGCTCCGACGAGCGGGTAAGCGTCAATTCGACGCCGGATGAGGCAATGGTCGAGATCAGGAATCGCAACAATCGCTTGGTCGAGCGCCAGCAAACACCATTCACGGCCACACTCGACAGGTCTGCGGGCTACTTTCGCGGCGAGACCTACACTGTCACCTTCCGCAAGGAGGGCTACAGCAGCGAGGAGGTGGTCATCCGCTCGCGGCCGAGCGGTTGGTACCTGGCGGGCAACCTGTTCTTCGGCGGGCTCATCGGCTGGTTCATCGTCGACCCGCTGACCGGCGCCATGTGGGTGCTCACGCCCGATAGCGTCAATGCCATCCTCGACGAGCGACCGAGCCAGGCCGATGGGGCCGGACCGGTCCTGCACGTGATCCTCGAGGAGCATGTCCCGGACGACTTGCGCGCGGAGATGATCCGGGTGCGCTGATGGCGCGACGCGGCCGTCAGGCGCGCCAGCACAGGCCGTGGAGTGTTTCCTCTGGATATCCCTCCCGCGGGAGGTTGCTGCCACAGCGGTCGCGCAGGGCGAGTTTCATCCGCACACCGGATGTCACCGCCAGTGTAAGTTGGTTGACCGGCGTCAATGGACCGCCCCGTATGGTCTGCTAGCTTGTGTCCCTCCATGGAGGATGCTGCCGCGGGTCGGCAGGTGAAGGAGCCGGCACATGACGACGAGAGTCGCGATCAACGGACTGGGACGCATCGGCCGGGCCGCCCTGAAACTCGCCCACGAGTTGCCCGCGCTGCAACTGGTGGCGGTGAACGATGTGGCCGCAGCCGACAACCTGGCCTACCTGCTGAAATACGACTCCTTCTACGGTCGATATGCGCAAGCGGTGAGCAGCGACGGCGACGAGCTGCGGGTCGGCGACGAACGCTATCGGGTGCTGAACGAGGAGGATCCGGCGCGCCTGCCGTGGGCCGAGATGAAGATCGACCTGGTGCTCGACTGCACCGGAAGATTCACGACCCGGGCGGCTCTGCACAAGCACATGGATGCCGGGGCGAAGAAGGTTATTCTCTCTGCGCCTGCCAAGGACGACGGCATACCCTTCATGGTCTTCGGCGTCAACGAGGCCTTCGACGCCGACATGGTCTCCTGTGCGAGTTGCACCACGAACTGCGCCGCGCCGGTCCTGGAGGTGCTGGGGCGCCGTGTCGGTGTGGCCAAGGCGATCATGAACACGATCCACGCCTATACCATCTCACAGCCGGTGGTCGACGCGCCGGCGAAGAAGTGGCGTCGGGGGCGCGCCGCCGCGCTGAATTTCGTCCCCACCACCACCGGCGCGGCGGAGGCGACTGCCCGGGTCCTGCCCCAGTTCAAGGACCGCTTCGACGGGCTCGCGATCCGGGCCCCGGTACCGGTCGGCTCGCTGGTCGACATCACGCTGATCACCGAGCGCGCGAGCAGCGTCAAGGAAATCAACACGATCTTCGAGGAGGAGGCGGCCAGCAGCCGTTACGAGGGGATCCTGGGGGTCGCGCGAGAGCTGATCGTCTCCTCGGACATCATC
This sequence comes from Ectothiorhodospiraceae bacterium, assembly GCA_007134775.1. Lineage (GTDB taxonomy): Bacteria > Pseudomonadota > Gammaproteobacteria > XJ16 > Halofilaceae > Halofilum. Next base: position 2,298 of record SLKC01000034.1, read on the forward strand.
CAGGACCCGCGCGCATCGATCGTGGACCTCAGCCAGACCCATGTCGTCGACGGAGATCTCGTCAAGGTCATGAGCTGGTACGACAACGAGTGGGGTTATGCCGCGCAGATGATCCGTACCGCCGAGCACATTGCCGGCAGCTGGGCAGGCGGCACCAGCAGGTGAGCCGGCGGCGCCAGGGGCATGGCGGCCCTCGGAGGCGAGGGAGGAGGGGCACGTTCCGCTCCGGCGCATACGCCCACCACGGTGGTACTCCCGCGTCTCCGGCTGATTCGCGTGCAGGTTCGATTCGCTTGCAGGGAAACCAATAACGGAGGAGACCCATCGTTGATCCGAGCAGAGGCAGTCACAAAGGTCTTCGGCCCCAACCCATCCTCGGTGCTCCCGCTTCTCGAGCAAGGCAAGACCAAGGATGAGATTCAGGCCGAAACGGGCCACATTGTCGGAGTCAGCAACGCGAGCTTCTCCCTGGAACCGGGCGAGATCTTCGTGATCATGGGCCTGTCGGGAAGCGGCAAGTCCACCTTGATCCGCTGCGTCAATCGACTGTTCGAGCCGACATCCGGAAAGATCTTCCTCAATGATCCCGACTACGGCGAACAGGAAATCACCGCCCTGAACGAGGAAGCCCTGAGGAAGATGCGGAAATACCAGATGAGCATGGTCTTCCAGCATTTTGCACTCTTCCCGCACAGAACGGTCCTGTCCAACGTGATCTACGGTCTGGAGATCCCAGGGCCGGCACAAGGCGGAGTGCGAGGAAATCGGGCGACGGGTCCTGGAGATGGTCGGACTGGAGTCCTGGGCCGACACGTACCCTGCCGAGCTGTCCGGAGGCATGCAGCAACGAGTGGGTCTCGCCCGCGGCCTTGCCACCCAGGCCAAGGTCCTGCTCATGGACGAGCCCTTCTCCGCCCTTGATCCGCTGATCAAGGTCAATATGCAGCAGGAGCTGAAAAAGATCCAGGACGAGCTCTCCAGGACCATTCTCTTCATAACCCATGACCTCGACGAGGCCATGCGAATCGGTGACCACATCGCGATCATGGAAGCGGGCGAGATCGTCCAGATCGGAACTCCGGAGCAGATCCTCGTGAACCCGCGTACTGAGTACGTCGCCAATTTCGTTGAACACGCCGACCCGACCGGCGTCATCACGGCAAGGACGATCGCACTGCCCTTCAATCACCAGCATTTCGAGGAAACGGGAGAGCGAAACGGGATCCGTTATCTGTACAGGAAGGACCAGGAAAGGAATATTCAATACGGCATTGATCAAAAGGGCCAGCTCACCGAGGTCAGATTCGACGACAATGATGTCACACTGCAATCGTTTGAGAACGCCGCCAGGGAAATGGGCGAAAGTTCGACACGTCGCGATGACACCCTGGTGATCTGTCCGGAAACGTGCGTTCTCCGGGATATCCTTCGGTGTCGCTCTTACACCAGCCTGCCGGTAGTCGTTACCGATGACTCCAAGCGGGTCATGGGGTTGATTGATGAGTCCGAGTTGATCACGGCGATCCTTGAAAAACGAGGGGTCTCCAGTGGCAACGGAGCGTCCGTCGCCGACGAGCGAGAATCTCGATTGAGCGTCACGAACAGTTGATGCTATCCGGTCATTGGGACCACACAAAGGGAGGCGTGTGAACCATGAGTGAGCTACTGGAACTGCTTCGCGGCCTTCTGGTTGCACCATTCGAGTTGCTGGACATCCCCGTCCGCGCCTGGCTTACCGACGCGGTCAACTGGATCGTATCCACGTTCCGCGGATTCTTCCGCGCGTACATCAGCCCGCCCGTTCGATCCGTCATGGAAACCGTTCAGTGGGCCCTGTCATCAGTGCCGCCCACGATCTTTCTTGCAGCCCTGTTTCTGATCGGCTGGCGGGCTGCGTCATGGAAGGTGGGTCTGTTCGCCGTGATCGCACTCGCCCTGATCGGTTTCATGGGCGTATGGGATCAGCTGATCGTGACCCTCTCCCTGATCACCACGGCGGTACTCTTCAGCGTCATCATCGGTCTGCCCCTGGGGATTCTTTGTTCGCGCAGCGATCTCTTCTACGAGATCATGCGACCGATCCTGGACATCATGCAGACCACGCCTCCCTTCGTGTACCTCGTGCCAGCGGTGATGCTGTTCGGCATCGGCAACGTCCCGGGACTGATCGCGACCATCATATTCGGCATGCCGCCGGTCATTCGCCTGACCAATCTCGCCATTCGCCAGGTTCAGCCGGACCTGGTGGAGGCCGCAGTGGCATTCGGCTCGAGCCGCCGAGAGATTCTCCAGAAGGTGCAGTTCCCCCTGGCGATGCCGACCATCATGGCCGGCATCAACCAGACGATCATGCTGTCGCTATCCATGGTCGTCATTGCGGCCATCATCGGCGCCGGCGGGCTGGGTCTGGAGGTCTATGCCGGTCTGGAACGCCTCAACATTGGTCAGGCGTTCGTCGGCGGCATCGGTATCGTCCTTCTCGCCATGGTTCTGGACCGGATTACGCAGGGCCTCGGGGAGAAAGGCCCGGGGTCAAGGGAACGACGGTCCGATTGAAGGACCGTTGACGTCGAAGCGGGATACGAAACACAGCAGGAGGAACCACACATGAGCAGACGAGCAACAGACTGACCATGAAGCGTTCAACGCCGGCAGCCCGAGGGGCTGCCGATATTGACCAGAACACCACTTTCATTCGGAGGGTGGACTCATGAACATCGCACACATTCTTCCCGGACGGCTCAGCATTGCAGCGGGAGTCCTGGCCGCCTCGGCGGTCATGCTGACGGGCACCGGCACGGCCGTGGCCCAGGATCGCCCCGGCGAGGGCGTCACGGTTCAACCGGCCGTGGCCACATGGACATCGGCCATACCGGTGAGCTGGGTCTTCGTCGAACTCCTGGAGGAACTGGGATACGACGTCCGGACGCCGATTTCCCTGTCCAACCCGGTGGCCTACCTGGCAATCTCCGAGGGTGACGCCGACTACTGGCCCAACGGATGGTTCCCTCTGCACAATCCGCAGCTGCCGGATGGCTTCCGGGACGTGGCAACGATCTTCGATCCGCATTGCACCGCCTGCGGGATCCAGGGCTATCTGGTGGACATCCCCTCCATCGAGGAATACGACATTACCGGCATCGACGATTTCATGCGTGAGGAGGTCCGTGAAGCCTTCGATCACACCGGTGACGGACGCGCCGAACTCTATGGATGCCCTCCGGGGTGGGGGTGCCACGAGGGCATCAACGCCATGCTCGACGAGTTCGAACTCCGTGACTACATCAACCATGTGGACGCTGGGTATTCCGCGAACTTCGCCGAGGCCTTGTCACGGATCGACGCCGGCGAGTCGGCGCTGTACTACACCTGGGGTCCCAGCGCCTGGCTGCTGGCACTCGTTCCCGGCGAGGACGTGATGTGGATCAACGCCCCGGGAATTCTCGAGGATGAAGCCGAACGGGCCGAGGGTGTGCAAGGCGCAGTCACCGACCCCATCGAGATGGGCTTCGTCGCGGCGGATATCCAGGTGGCCGCCAACAATGACTTCCTCGACGCCAACCCGGCCGCGGCCGAGTTGTTCCGCCAGGCCCGCCTGCCTCTGGACTGGATCAGCGAGGTGGACGGCCAGATCGGCGATGAGGATCTCACGGACGCCGATGTGCAGCCCATCGCCCGCCAGTGGATCGAGAACAACCGGGATCTTGTTGACGGCTGGCTGGAGGCAGCCCGCAGCGCTGCCAACTGAACCAGGTGTCACCCGCCAACCGAGTGGGCAAGGGGGCTTGCGCCCCCTTGCCCATGTCCCCGCCAGGGGTAATCCCCCCACTTATAAGCGACGCCACAAGTGGAACTCATGCGGCCATGGCCCGCCCTCCCGGGGTCAACGGTACGACTTGCGGAAGTAGTAGCGGGGGACTGCTCACGCAGCCGCACACTCCAGCTCCAGACCTGCATCCATCACCGAAACGCAGCCGGCGTTGACAGGGGTCAATGTCCGGGCGTTACCCACCATGCACACTAGCAGCATTGGCAGGGGGTGATCGTGCCAACCCAAGTCTTCCTTGTTGACGATTCGGGGAGGAGATCGGAACGTGTCAAGCCGCCCCCGCGCCGCGCGATGGATCATCATGTTCGGGCAACAAGCGCTACTCCTCGGCGCTGGTGAACTGCCGCCGGATACACCGTTCCTGCACCGACTTCGTTGGTTTCGTGGTCCACGTGCTCGTACTCCCGCCCAAAGCCCTTTCGTTATACAGGAAACGCTTCGGCCCCTGTCGGGTACGAACTCGGGGAATAGCCCGCATCAATAGGCCGCAACCAGGGAGCGCAATACGCAGGAAACACCATGGCAGGGACGGGAGTGAATGGAGACAGTGTCCGACACACGCATCTGGACAGTCTGCGTGCGGCCCTGATGATACTCGGGATCGTAATTCACGGCGGTCTTGTCTACATCACTGATCAATTCTGGCTGGTTGCTTCGGAGCAGGTGTCGCGCTTCTTTGACTATCTGGTCCTTGCCATTCATGCCTTCAGAATGCCCGCTTTCTTCTTGCTTAGCGGGTTTCTGTTTGCCCTTGTCCTGTCGCGTTCCCAGAGTCGACCATTCTTTCGCTCCCGATCACGCAGGATACTGATTCCACTGTTCAGCATTGGCCTGGCTCTCAACCTGCTTCAGATTCTCGCTTTCAGGTTGCTGGGCGCGGAGCACGACCGTATTCAGCTCAACCCTGCGGATTGCGACTCCATTGCGGATATGGTCAATGGGTGCTGGACCATCCACCTCTGGTTCCTGGTCCACCTCTTCTACTATTTCCTGCTCGGGTGGCCTCTTACACGACTGATGAGGCGGATGCCTCAAGTGAACCTGCCTGGTCCACGGTCCCTGCTCTGGCCAGTGTCCATACTTTTCCTGGTTTTTCTCGGTCAGGCCACTCTGTCACTTTCCTATCGAGGCGTGTTCGATTTCACCCTGTATCTTCCTCTGGTCCAGACAGATGGTCGCTTTACAGATGGTCGCTTCTATTACTACCTTCCGTTCTTTCTGTTTGGCGTCGTTCTTGCTTTCTCCAGGGAAAATCCTGCCACCTGGAACCGGTTCGGTGCATTTCCACTGCTTCTCATGACTGCTTCCTGGGTCCTTCTGTTGTCGCTTTTCAATCCGGACACCGATCCCGTCCAGTCATTCCTTCGAGACGGGCGCTATCAGATCTGGCTGTTCTTCGCCGTCGCGTTCCAGACCACTGCCTTCCTC
>SLKC01000186.1 GCA_007134775.1 Ectothiorhodospiraceae bacterium
CAACCGGCCCGTTGCCGGACCGACTGCAAGGCTCGATACCGGGCCCGTGGCTAGCGGTTACCCGGGCGGGAGTCCCACCCGCTCGAATGAGCAGCCTTGCCAGGCCGCTACCGACCCCTTTCCCCCGACCCCTTTCCCCGCGCTGGGCCTCGCCACCCGACAGCGTCGGGCTCGGCTGACCGAGGATGAGATAGCCCAGGCCGACGGCGCGCATGAGTTCCAGGGCATGGTGGATCTTCAGCTGGGCGCTGAAGAAGTCGACGGCTTCATCGACACTGAGCTTGAGCACCTCGCCGATGTGCTTGCCGCCGAAGGTCACCGCCAGCGTCTCCGGGGTGAGGCGGTCGCCGCCGCAGACTTCGCAGGGCACGGAGACGTCGGGGCAGGAAGTTCATCTCTGCGCGCTTGTAGCCCTAGCCCTAACAGGCGGTGGGCCAGCCAAGCCTTGTCGTATAAGGGGCCTGCTTCACGGATCGGCAGGACACTGACTCCAGGGAATGACTCGGACCCCATTTCCCACGGGGAAGCTTACCGTTGTTTTAGTGCAACCCGGTGCTGCGAAGATCAGCCTGACCCCCGGATTGGTTTTCCCGCGCCCGCCAACCCCCCCCTGTTGACGGACTGTCAGCATTGTCACTGCCGGCTGCGGGGCGCTGCATTGACGAACGTCATCGTTTTTGCTCTGCGCTGCCGCTCCTGCGCAATCGACAAGACCATCACGCGGTCAGTGCGCGATGCCGAGCTGCGGCAACCAGTGCGGATCGGCGATGACGAACACGCCCAGCAGGACCAGCAGCGCGCCCACGGGGCGGACCACGCGGTCACCGCCGGGGCCCGCTTTCTCGTAGAGCATCAACAGCGCGAGCGGCACCATCCAGGCCAGGTTCGCGATCCCCACCACGAACATCACCAGCATCAGCGCCCAGCAGCAGCCCAGGCAGAACAGCCCGTGGCGCAGTCCGAGCTGGAAAGCGGCGATGGTACCGGGCTGGTAGTAACGCGTGAGGAATTGAAACGGGTGGCGGCAGTACTCCATGCAGCGGTCCTTCAGGCGAGAGAACTGGAACGCGCCGGCGAGGGCGATGACACCGCCGGCCAGCCACCCGCTGCGTTCCGGGAGTCCCAGTTCGAGATGTCTGGCGGTATGCGCAAGCGCGTCACCACTGACAGCGGCCAGGCCGAACCCCGTCCAGACCACGAGATAGCCCGCCACGAAAGCAGCGCGCGCCGTCGCGGGGTGGCGCTGGCCGCTCGCGGCCTGATGGAACAGGCCGAACATGGGGAGTGTCGAGGGCAGCATCATCGCCGCGATGTGTACCTGCCACGCCACCAGGAACAGGGCTGCGCTGGCCACGACCGTCATGTCGGCTACCAGCAGGTGATGGTGGTGCACCCACTGGATGCGCCCGGTGAGCTCCGAGCCGATGGCGAGCGCCCAGGCAACGGCGATGGCCCCGATCAGCAGCGGTGACGCGACCCATGGATGCGGAGGGGTGGCGGCCCGGGTCATCCCGCATGCTCCATGTGCCAGGCTGTCTGGATGGTATTCCGTCCCGCGAAGGACCAGGTCATGCCGGCATCGGGCAGATCAACGCGGTAGTGCACCGATTTGCCCAGATAGGCTGGTGCGCCCCTCACCGTGGTGAATGCGCTGTCGTGCATGGTTGCGGTGGTGCCATCGGGGGAGGACTGGATCGGTTTCGCCTCCGCTTCGACGATGCCGGCGACCTCGAAATGTCCGTCGGCCTGATCCATCGCATGCCGGACAGGGGCTCGCCGGACCTCGACGAGCTCGCCGACCAGACTGGCAAGATCGGCGAGGCCACCGCCCAGCCGTCCCGAAAAGGCGTCCACCAGCGCGTCGAACTGGGTATCGGCGGCGCCGTCGTCGATGATGAGAACGGAGCGCCAGCCGCCGGCGAGGACATTGCCGGGGATGTGGGCGATGTTCACGACCGTGCGGCCCGAGACATCGATGTCGCCCACGCGACCGCGCTCCAGGTGGAAGGCAATCACGCCGAAACATTCGCCGCCGTCGGGGTCCTCGGCGATGAAACAGGGACAGGGTGCCCCGCAGGAGCAGATCTCCAGCATGGTACCTTCCAGGTCGTAACCGGTGTCGGCGGTGTCTTGCGCCTCGCGCTCGTCGATTTCAGCCGTCATTGCAAATCCTCCAGGCCAGGGCTAGTGGGCACCAGCGTGCCCGCCGCTGCCCCAGCGGACATCATGGGAACCCTGCAGCAGGCCGTATCGGGAAACCTGTAGTCGAGCCTGTGACTACGGCGACTGATGTGGTGTGGCGAGGCTCATGGTCAGCGCCGAGCGCACCGCTTCGGCGCGGCAGCGGACACCCAGCTTGCCGTAGATGTTGCAGGCGTGGCGCTCGACGGTGCCGATGCTGATACCGAGTGCGTTGGATATGGACTTGTTGGACAGGCCTTCGGCGATCAGGCCGAGCACTTCGCGTTCCCGGTCGCTCAGGGATTCGGAGCTGGTGCGTTCGCGGCAGTGGCCGGCGTCGCTACCGGCGAGGAACGCCAGAATCGTATCGATGACGGCAGAGCCGGAATGGCGGACGTACAGGTCGTGCTCGCCCCCGTCGAGTACCTTCAGCGTGCACTCCGGGATCAGCGCTGCGACCTCCTGTCCCGCTCGCAACGGTACGGCATGATCATCACGATGATGGATGACCATCGTCGGAGCTTGCACCTCGGGAAGCCATGACAGCACATCGAGGGAGCGGATATGGTCGAGAAGCGCCTCTGCGATGGCGGCGCTCGCTGCCATCCGCTGGTATCGGGCGAACCACTCGATGTCCCGGGAGCTGCCCGTGGGCACGATCATCGCCGCCAGTCCGCGCGAGCCGAGCCCCCAGTCCGTGCGCACCAGATGCTTGAGGGCCTCGAAGCGCTCGGGTGTGGTCACGGCGCTGCCGCGGGCGAAGGGGGCGTACAAAACCAGGCGCTCGACCCGCTCGGGATGGCGGGCGGCAAATACCACTGCGGCGGCTGCTGCCGATGAGTAGCCGATCAGGCTCGCCCGCGCGACGCCGGCGGCGTCCATGACCGCCGCGAGCTGAGCCACGTCACTCTCCAGGGATAGCTGCACATCCCTGCGATCCGAGAGGCCGCAACCGAGGCGGTCGTACCAGACCAGCTGGTGGTGACGGGACAGCCGCGCCCGGGCGCTTGCCGCAGCCGGGTGGTTCCAGAGTTCGCGCACGTGACACAACCAACCCGGCAGCGAAACGAGTGGCCTGCCGGAACCGAGAGACGCGTAGGCGATCCGGGAGCCACTGTGGACGTGGCAGAACCGAACAGTTGGTTTGGGATCCATTGTCCCCCCGCGACCTGTCTCCGTGGACTGCGTCCGCCCGCCCCGTGTGAAACCAACCCGACGCCCGCTGGTGCTCGCGCTCAATCAGCGCGGGCGCGCGCGAAGTAGAACTCCAGCATGTCATCGAGCGGGCGAGGGTCGCGTCGGAGCCGGCTACGCAGAGCGGCTCCCTCCCAGCAGTTCAATAACAGCTCCGCCATCTCCTGCGGGTCCTCATCCACCGCCAGCTCTCCGCGTTGCTGCGCTTCGGTCAGGCACGCGCTCAGGCGCTCTGCGATGTCCCTGAAGCACTGATCGATCTTGCCGGCGAATACCTCGCTGACGCCGGACAGCTCCTGGCCCAGCCCCCCCAGCATGCAGCCGAGATGACCTTCCTCCCGGTATTTCTCACGCGAGATCTCGAAGAAGCGACGGACCCGCGCAAGCGGGGGCTGGGCCGGGTCACACAGCGCGGCATCCAGCCCCTCGTGGACTTGCTCCATGTAGCGGTCGATCGCCTGGAGGGCAAAGTCTTCCTTGTTGCGGAAATGGTGATAGAACGAGCCCTTGGGGGTCCCGGTAGCCTGCAGCACTGCCTGGAGCCCCACGGCGTTGTAGCCGCGCTGCAGAAGCAAAGTCATGCCCGCTTCCAGCAACCTGTCCCGGATAGTCTCCATGAGCGCCTCCGGAAACCGACCGACCGGTCTACTATACCCCTGGACTCCCGGGCGCGGCAACCAGGGCAGGCTGCAGGACGGGCAGCACGGTGACACGGCGGCAACCGTTGCGCCTCCTCAGCGACCAACCATGGCCGCTACTGTCATCGCCCTCGGGCCTCAAATCGATCGGCTGATCGGCATCGGCGATGACGTCGAGACTGTGCTTGATGAGGATGACACCATGGCCGGCGTCGACCACGCGGTGGAGTGCGCGGGTGAGGGGCGCGACGTCGGCCATGTACAGGCCGATGGCAGATTCGTCGAGAGTGTAGAGTGTGTGCAGCGGCTTGCGCAGAGGCCACCATCCCCATACCGGGATGATGGCTCTGCTCCAATCAAAGGCCGTGGCCCGCGAGCCAGTCGGTGATATCGTCGACCACGTCACGCGCGGATTCGTGGAACCAGGCGGCGTGCCCAGCGTCATCCTGAAACACGACGGACACGTCGCAGTTGCACGAGTTCTCCCACATCTCGATTTCCGGAGTCACGACATCTGGCTCGTCCCCGCCGGGGCCGCGCCATTCAACGGAAGTGAACATGGCATCTCGGTCCGCGAAGACCAGGAGCGCGGGCATCGGGCCGACGTTGCCGATATCCTCCGTCGTTTGCTCCATCATGTCTCCTGCTGACGCTAACTCACCGGAGGGTGTGGTTCTCTCCTCCAGGTTCCCATAGTACTTCTGCCCGCAAATGCGCTCGAGATGGGTAGGCGTGGTGCCTGGCGGATACATCATCAACTCTTCGCAGTCGTGTGAAAAGCCGGCCTCGTCCGTCGCGAAAAAGTTCACGTAATCTTGGTCTTGTTCTATTTGAGGGAGGATGAACTCCTGGAGTTGCCGATCAAAGCGTAAGGAAATGCCCTGGTTACTAACGGCCATTTGCACGATGCCATCGATATCGTCGTAGCGCGTCGCGTACGACGAAACTAGTATGCCGCCATAGCTGGCACCTATCAGCACGACGCTCTCTGCGCCGGGCAGTTCGGTATTGGCTTCTCGATCATTGCAAGCCCCGGACGAGACTTCAAAATCGCCGGAACGGATCTGCTGAACCATTTGGTGCGCCCGTTCCACGGCTCCATCAGAGGTGAGCTGGAAGCCGCTGCCGTCATAGGGGCTCTCGGCGTGTCCGAGTCGGTCAATGGCGAAAACGCCGTAGCCCTCTCTTGCCAAGAGTGTGGCCTTGCTCGGGAGGCCCGGCAGTTCGGCCCCGCCGCCGTTCCAGACGCTTCGTTCGGCGACCATGCCGTGTAGCAGGAAGAGCGCGGTCGATGTGCTCGTGTAATGCTCGGTGTGGAACAGGGTGCCGCTTACCTCGGAGTCTTGCGAGTCCCCAGGGTTCCGCACAGTAAAGCACACCTCCGTTTCCTGGACGTTGCTCGAGTTCTCCAGGCTCTGCTCAGAACCGTTGGATGAGGCGTATCCGTTTCCGGCGAACAAGACGCCCGATGCCATTATGCAGCCGATGATCTTGCTGGATGCTGTCTTGACCATGGTCTTTCTCCTGGTTGGCTTTCAACTCGCAATCAGCGCCCCCGTCGTGGATCACCTGACCAGTACGGGCTGGTCCCGATCCTTGGCGCGGATGGCAGCGTTGATGTGCAACGCCAGAGTGCGCGAGTGGCCACGTCCGGGCATGAGGCAGATGTCCCGCTCTGGCGGGGCGTGGGTGATTGCAGTCGGGACATTCGCCCCGGGTCAGGAATGGGGCTGCTGCGGGTGGTGTTGCGCGAGAACGATGGCACGAGCCCGGGAGTGCACGCCGAGCTTGTCCAGGATAATGCTGACGTGATTACGCACGGTCTTCTCACCGATATCCAATCGCTCGGCAATCTCGTGATTCGAAAGCCCCTCGGCCAGGAGCGCCAGCACAGCATGCTGCCGTCGCGTGAGGTGCTCGCCCTCCGGAAGTGGACAGGGTGGGTCAGCGGCAGCCGGTAGAAAGCCGTTCATCAGGGACTGGAAGCGTTCCCACGCCGGTTCGTGCTCCAGCAGGATGTGGTTGCAGCTGTCGAGAATGGCCAGCTCGGCCCCCGGGATACCGTCGGCCAGGGTGCGACCGGCCTCCAGCGGCACCGCTGCGTCGCGTTCGGGATGAATGACCAGGGTCGGGCAGCGCACCTCCCTGAGCCGGGGAAGGACGTTCACCCTGCCAAGCATGGCGATGATGCGGGCTGCGGTCTTCCCGGACATGGTTCTCTGCGCGGTGTCAGCGAACCACTCGCGTTGACTGGCATCGCTCTCCGGGGCAAAAAGGCGGCCATAAACTTCCCGGAAGGCGGAGTGCTCGGCGTCCCAACCCAGCGCGGCCAGTTCCTGCAGGGCCGCCCAGATCCGGCGGAGGTTGTCCGGCGCCGCCTGCCAGCCAATCGCGAAGCCGCCGTACAGCACCAGGCGCTCGATGCGCTCCGGATGCCGTACGGCGTACTCGATGGCGACCGCCGCCCCCTGGGACATCCCGAACAGCGGAAAGCGCCGCAGCCCCAGGGCATCGACAACGCTTTCGAGATCAGTGACGCATTCCTCGAAGCCGACGTTGCCCGGGGTTCGGTCGGACAGTCCCACGCCGCGCTGGTCGTAGCGAATCAGCCTGTGGCGGCTGGAGAGAAACCGTAACCAATGCCGCCAGACGGGCCCGTGCCAGTCATGCTCGGCGTGGGTCATCCAGGTGGCGGCGCGCACCAGGGGAGGCCCGCTGCCGGACTGTGCACAGGCCAGGCGCACGCCGTCCCGCGAGCGAATGATGTCGATTTTCTGGCGCATGTTTGATGCCGGTTTGCCGTGTCGGGGGCAACACCACTGCATCGCAGTATCGCGCCGGCGAGTCGATGCGAGCAACCCGCGAACGGGCGCGCTCCGAGCGCCGAAGGCCCTCGGCGACGGCAGCCCGGCGTCCGATCGCGCACCGAATGCGGCTGTTCAGCCGCGTGGATCGACGCGGTTTCGCGCTGTGCGGTCTGCGAATGTGGTTCGCTCTTCGGCGCCGAACCCCCGGGTTCACCGTGCCGGCGCCATGGTTTCCGTCTGATACAGGGGGTCGAATCCCGTCTTCAGAATGTTGCGGTATGAGTGTTGCGGATCGCCCGGCACGGCTACGCCGGTGGTCGTAACGACCGCACGGCAAGCGAGCCGGCGCGCATGATGCAGGCGCGCGGCGAGCAGGGCACTCTGGATGCCGCGGTCGCGGAAGGATAGGAACTCCAACCGCCTCCTTCGCAGGATCACGCCACCGAGTGGACGCGATCCACCCGCGCAACACCCCGCCGTGGACACCCCACCCTTCACCGATGGCGATTCGGCGCCCGTTGGC
>SLKC01000145.1 GCA_007134775.1 Ectothiorhodospiraceae bacterium
CATCGCCGAGGCCGAGCGCGTCGCCGGCGAGGTCGAGCAGACCGTCGACCCCGCCACCCTCGACATCAAGGCGGCTCGGGTCGAGCGGGCGGCGCAGTCGTGAGGTTTGCCGCCGTGCGCTGGGACTCTCGCAGAGGCGCGGAGCGCGCAGAGACACGCGGGCAAGGAGGTTGCCTTTGGTGGGAGCGAGCTTGCTCGCGAATCGCAACCCGCCCGCACCCGGACATCACCGCAACTCCGAACGCCGTGCGATATGAATCTCGCCAAGGCGCCAGGCACGCAAAGAAGAGCAATGACTGGATCGTCCGGCAACCAGCAGTGGATCTACAGGGGTTGCGGTTTCGATCACGAACTCGGATTGCAATCTCGCAGAGGCGCGGAGCGCGCAGAGAAACTTCGTATGTTTGTTCTCTGCGTGCTCCGCGCCTCTGCGAGACTCCGTCGCACGGCGTTCGCACGCCCCTGACGCGGAACGCAAGCCATAAACGGCAAGCGCGATTCCAGCTTTCTTGGCGTGCCTGGCGGCTTGGCGAGATTCATCCCGCACGGCGTCGATCCGCGCCTTTGCGAGATCCTTCGCACGGCCGCCGGAGGTACGACTGAATGCCGCACTTTCGCTACACCGGCCGCGACGAGACGGGCAGCCGCACCAGCGGCACCGTCGAGGCAACCAGCCTCGACGGCGCCGTGGGCGTGCTCATGGACCGCGGCGTCACCCCCGTCGAGATCACCGAGCAGGCCGCCACCGGCGGCCCCGGCATCCGCCGCCGCCTCGGCCTCGACGAGCCCGGGCGCGACGACCTCATCCTCTTCGCCCGCCAGCTCTACGCACTGACGCGCTCGGGCGTGCCGCTGATCCGCGGCCTCACCCAGCTCGGCGAGTCGACGCGCAACCCCGTGCTGCGCGAGACCGTCGACGAGATCATCGCCGACCTCGAGGCCGGCCGCGACCTCGCCGGCGCGCTGGCGCGCCACCCCCGGGTCTTCAGCCCGCTCTTCGTCGCCATGGTGCGCGTCGGCGAGTCCTCCGGCCGCCTCGACGAGGCCTTCGGCCGCATGCACGAGTACCTCGAGCGCGAGAAGGAGACCGTGCAGAAGGTGAAGACGGCGACGCGCTACCCGATGTTCGTCATCATCGCCATCGGCGTCGCCATCTGGATCCTGATGACCTGGATCATCCCCGTCTTCGCCGACGTCTTCGACCGCTTCGACGCCGAGCTGCCGCTGGCCACGCGCGGGCTCATGGCCGTCTCCGGCTTCTTCGCCGACTGGTGGCTGCTCATGCTCGGCGCCGTCATCGGCGCCGTCTTCGCCTTCCGCGCCTGGGTCCGCACCGACCGCGGCCGCTACCGCTGGGACCGCCTCAAGCTGCGCTTTCCCATCATCGGCGACATCCTCCTGCGCGCCACCCTGGCGCGCTTCTCGCGTGCGTTCTCCATGGCCTACCGCTCCGGCGTGCCCATCCTCGAGGCGATGAACATCGTCGCCACCGCCGTCGGCAACCGCTACATCGGCTCCCACGTCGACAACATGCGCGCCGGCGTCGAGCGCGGCGAGGCCCTGTCGCGGGTCGCCCGCCGCGCCGGTGTGTTCACCCCGCTGGTGCTGCAGATGCTGCTCGTCGGCGAGGAGACCGGCCGCATCGACGACATGGTCGACGAGGTCGCCGACTTCTACGAGCGCGAGGTCGACTACGACGTGCGCAACCTCAGCGCCACCATCGAGCCCATCCTCATCGTCGGCATCGGCGTGCTCGTCTTCCTCCTCGCCCTCGGCGTCTTCCTCCCCATGTGGGACCTCGGCAGCGCCGCGCTCGGTTGATGACCGGCATGTCGATTTCCCGGATCGCAGGGCAGGAAGTCTCTCGCAGAGGCGCGGAGCCCGCGGAGGAAAATGCTTCCTCTGTGTGCCCTGCGCCGGCGCAAGCTTTCAGCTCGGTATGTCGTGGCAGCCGTGGCGAACATGAATCATGCCAGGCGCGCCAGGAACGCCAGGAAGGAATTTCCTCTTCGCGTGCTTGGCGTCCTGGCGTGAAACCTGTTCGCGTTCTGAACCCCCGCTCGGGGTTGGCCTCTCGCAGAGTCGCAGAGGCCGCAGAGAAAAATGCTCCCTCCGCGCGCTCTGCGCCTCCGCGAGATTCCAGATCGACACGTCATCGAACCCGTGCTGAACCGGAATCACGCCAAGCGCGCCAAGAACGCCAAGAAATAACTTCCTCTTCGCGTGCTTGGCGTCTTGGCGTGAGAACTGTTCGCGGTCTAAAACTCCGCTCCGCGTTGGCCTCTCGCAGAGACGCGGAGTCCGCAGAGGAAAATACCCCCTCCGCGTACCCTGCGCCTCCGCGAGATCACAGCTCGGCACGCCATCGAAGCCGTGCCGAACCGGAATCACGCCAAGCGCGCCAGGAACGCCAGGAAGGAATTTCCTCTTCGCGTGCTTGGCGTCCTGGCGTGAAACCCGCTCGCGGTCTGAACCCTCGCCAGTCACGCAAGCGGCCGGTGAAAGCGAATCAAACCGGCCTCAGCCTCCTCGAATTCACCCTCGTCGTCATCATCGTCGGCGTGCTCCTCGTCGTGTTCCTGCAGCGCATGGTCGACCTGCGCGTCGATATCGAGCGCACCGCCGTCGAGCGCACCGAGGCCGCCCTGCGCACCGCGCTCCATATCCGCCTCGCCGAGCTCGTCGTCGATGACCGCCGCGACGAGATCGCCGCGCTCGAGGGCAGCAACGCGCTCGAACTGCTCGCCGCCGAGCCCGTGCTCGACGGCGCCGTCACCGATGTTGACCCCGACGCCGATGCCACCACAATCGGGCCCGGTGACTGGAGCTACGACGCCGCCACCGGCGAGATCGTCTACCGCCCGCGCTACGCCGACGCGCTGCCGGGCGACGATCCCGAGGGCCGCTGGCGCGTGGTCGCCCGCGGCGACAACGGTACCGCCCTCGAGCTCGAGGTCACGCGCGCCATCGACTGGCCCTGAACCGACGCGCAGCGTCACCTGATAACAACCCACGTCACCGGCCCGAGGAGCCCACCCGCCATGGACACACTGCTCGCCATCACCGTCACGGGCCTGCTGCTCGCCCTCGCCCTGCTGCTCGCCGCCGCCACCGCCTTCGGCATCGCCCTCGCCGTGCGCCCCGCCGCCGTCGAACGCCTGCGCGCCCGCCTCGACCGCCGCCTCGACACCGACGAGGCCGTGAGCGCGCTGGACCGCCCGTGGAACATGGATTCCTGGCTCTACCGCTACCACCACCTTTACGGCATCGTCGTCATCGCCCTGGCCGCCTTCATCCTCTGGTTCCTCGCCTTCGGCTACGACAGCCCCGCCTGGGTCGCCGGCGTCGGCGCCGACCACCGCGAGATCGCGCTCATCCTCGCCGAAGTGGCACGATTCCTGCTTTGGATCGGGGCGATGGCGGGGGTGATCCTCGGCACCGTGATCCTGGTCCGGCCCAGCGCCCTCAAGGGCGTCGAGCAGTGGGCCAACCGCTGGATCGCACCGCAGGCCTGGCGCCGGGCACTCGACCGCGAGTACCACCCGGCCGACGCCTGGTTCCAGCGCCACCCGCGCGCCAGCGGCATCGCCGTCGCCATCGCCGCCGGCGCCCTGCTGGTCGCGCTGCTCCTGCACTGGGGCGCGATCACCGGCGCAGCGGCATGAAATCTGTTACGATTTCTTCAACAGCGAGCCCGAGCAAGGCGCGCACCGAACCCCCGCTGCGGCGGGAGGGCGGCCCGGCCGCCGACCGGGGCTGCGGCCCCACAACCCAACCAAGAGAGAGGTACCACAATGCGACCACAACAGAAGGGTTTTACCCTCATCGAACTGATCATCGTCATCGTCATCCTCGGCGCGCTGGCCGTGGTGGCGCTGCCGCGGTTCATCGACCTGCAGGACGAGGCGGAGCAGGCTGCTACCGAGGGCGTCGCCGGCGCCATCTCTTCGGCCTTCGCCATCAACTACGCCGCGTCGCTAACTGATCTTGACGCGGCAGATAATGGTGCTGCGGCTGATGAGTACGTCGAAGTCGAGGAAAATCAAACTATTACCGTCGGAGAAAATGCCGATGACTTCGACGTGAACGACATCTTGCAGCAGCCAATCGACGACGACGACTACGACATTTCAGGCGATAATGATAATGGTAATGGTGATTGCGGCGCTGGCGAGCCCGGTGAAGCCGTCGAGTGCACGCTGGAAGGTCCTGCCGACAGTGAAGCCGCAATCACAGTGATTGCGACGGAGGAGGAAGAGGAAGATTAATAAGGAATAAGGGGTCGGAGTCATTTCTCCTTAACCGCCTCACCTGACCCTTCTTTCTCATCCTGCGTCGATGGCCCGGCCAGCAACTGGTCGGGCCATTTTATTCCGGGAAACGGTCGAAGTCATTTAAAAAAAGGGAAGGGGGTCAAGTCTGTTCTTGTTCAGGGGAAGGGGGTCAAGAAAGGGGGGAGGTCAAGGGAAGGGGGTCCAAGAAAGGGGGTCAAGTCTGTTCTTGTTCGGCAGCGTGTTGACGGAAAAGGGAAGGGGGTCAAGTCTGTTCTTGTTCACCGCTGCTTGCGACACAGTGCCTCCAGTGCCTCCCAGTGCCTCGGAAGGGGTCGGAAAAGGGAAGGGGTCAAGTCTGTTCTGTTTCATTGCGCCGGGGGTGAACGTAATCGGGGGCGGGGTCCTTTCTGGTGATTCCGGCGTGCCCCCGGGCGGACACCGCTACTGACCCATCCCTTGGGAAGGGGTCAAGTCTGTTCTTTTTCATTGCGCCGGGGGTGGAGAAAAGGGGCGGAGTCATTTTCCGCTGACCTTCTGACCTGATCCTATTCTCTCATCCCGTCTCAATGGCCCGGCCAGCAACGGGTCGGGCCATACTTGTGCCATAAATAGTGGCAAGATGGGCTTCGAGTGGCGGCTATTGCCCATGCTGTTGATCCCGGCGCCCGGCCGGCATGGCCACCTGTCGGCCCTTCGGCTTGCTGCGTAGCGCCCCAGTATCTAAAATCAAGGGGGTCAAGTCTGTTCTTGTTCACCGCGCCGCGGTCAAGGTCAACGAGCCCAAAAGAGGTCGGAGCCATTACTGGAGATGTGATAACGCCCGGGAAGGGGGTCAAGTCTGTTCTGTTTCATTGCGCCGGGGGTGGAGAAAAGGGGTCGGAGTCATTTTCCGCTGACCTTCTGACCTGATCCTATTCTCTCATCCCGTCTCAATGGCCCGGCCAGCAACGGGTCGGGCCATACTTGTGCCATAAAAGTGGCAAGATGGGCTTCGAGTGGCGGCTATTGCCCATGCTGTTGATCCCGGCGCCTGTTGGCGCCCGGCCGGCATGGCCACCTGTCGGCCCTTCGGCTTGCTGCGTAGCGCCCCAGTATCTAGAATAAGAATCCGTATTCTTACTGGATTCTTGGCATGCGCATTACCGAACGCGGGCAGGTCACTATCCCCAAGCACATTCGTGACCGGTTCGGACTTACTGCGGACGCAGAGGTGGACTTCATCGTGCGCGATGGGCGAGTGGAGCTGGTGCGCCGCGCGGGCAGCCGGCGTAGCCGTGTTGAATCCCTGTACGGACGCAAACGGCTCGAACGGTCTACCGATGAGCTGATGAAACTGCTGCGTGAATGAAGACCTGGCTTGTTGACACCAACATTCTGCTTGATGTCATCGGAGCTGATGAGAAGTTCGGTCAACGCTCCCGGGATGTGCTCGCCGAGTGTGCCGACGTTGGGTCTTTGGTCATAAACCCGATCATTTACGCCGAAGTCGCGGTATGGATACCGACCCGGGAGGAACTTGACGAGCTCGTTCCCCCTGATCTGTTCCTGCGCGAAGACCTTCCCTGGGACGCCGCCTATGTCGCGGCGCAGGCATTTTCGCGCTACCGGGGTCGAGGTGGTCACAAGCAACGAATGCTCGCTGACTTCCTGATCGGCGCCCATGCAGCCGTGTCCGGTCATGCCTTGATCACGCGCGATGCCGGCTACGGTCGGTACTTCGATCTCACCGTTTTGAATCCTTCGAATAGCGAGCAGAAGTGAATCGCGCGAAAACGGGAAAAGCGCGGGAAAAGCGCGGGGGTCAAAAAGCGCGGGGGTCAAGTCTGTTCTTTTTCATTGCGCCGGGGTGAACGTAATCGGGGGCGGGGTCCTTTCTGGTGATTCCGGCGTGCCCCCGGGCGGACACCGCCACTGACCCATCCCTTGCGGTAAGGCCGGGCCCCAGCGCCGGGCTTTACCCCGGGGCTGGGGTCGGGCTGGTTACGTAGGGTTTACTGCAGCACCGGCGACCGGCGGCCATGTCGGGCCGCCGTGGCCCGTCTTGCGAGGCCATGGCGAGGCAGGCAGACTCGCAAGCGCACCAACACAGGGATGATGGGGAGTCCAGCGGATGGGCCACGACCAGCACTTCAAGAATCTCATCCTCGACTATCCGCGCGATGCGCTCGCGTTCTTCGCCGCCGACGAAGCGGCGCGCCTGGACCACGGCGTACGCGTGACGCCGCTGCGCCAGGAGCAGCTGCAGGAGCGCTTGGGCGAACGCTTCCGCGAGCTCGACGTGCCGCTGCTGGTGGAGTGGCCGGACGGGCGGCGCGCGGCACTGCTGTTCGTCGTCGAGGAGGAGACCCGGGCGCGGCGCTTCGACATCTACCGTTTGGCGCACTACGTGCTCGATCTCGCCGTCCTGTGCGGCACCGACCGTGTCGTGCCGGTGGTGATCTTCCTCGACGAGGGCGGCGCGCCCGAGCAGCTCGGCATCGGCGGCGACGACGATGTCTACCTCACGTTCCGCTACCTGGCGTGCCGGCTGTCGCGGCTGGCGTACCGCGCCTATCGCGACAGCGACAACGTCGTGGCGCGGCTGAATCTGCCGAACATGGCGTGGCGCACGCGCGCGGAGAAGCTCGACGCGTTTGCCGCAGCGGTGCGGGGCCTGTTCGAGCTCGAGGGCGATGGCGAGCGGCGGACGAAGTATGCCGACTTCATCGACATTTACGGTAGACTCGAAGCAGATGAGCGAGCGGAGTACGAAAGGCGGTATCCGCAGGAGAGTGCAACGATGGCAGGCGTGATCGAGAGGACAGTGGCCGAGGCGCGCGAGCGCGCGATACAGGAGGGGCGCCAGGAAGGCCGCCAGGAGGGCCGCCAGGAGGGCCGCCAGGAGGGCCGCCAGGAGGG
>SLKC01000152.1 GCA_007134775.1 Ectothiorhodospiraceae bacterium
CAGGAAGGTCGGCAGGAAGGTCGGCAGGAAGGTCGGCAGGAAGGTCGGCAGGAAGGTCGGCAGGAAGGTCGCGAGGAGGCGCGGCGCGAGACGGCGCGCAACCTGATCCGCCTGGGCGTGCTCGATGACGAACAGATCGCCGCGGCGGCAGGGCTGACAGTCGAGGAAGTGCGCCGCCTGCGCGCCGCAGACGACGAGTGAACACTGGCCCGGTGCTGCTGCACCCTTCAGCATTCTTCTAAGGATAGCTCTCGAAAATCCCGCGACAAGCGATAAGCACACCACACGGAGCAATGACTCCGACCCCGTCGGCTACGCCATCCAGCAAGCCGGGCAGGGCGGCAGCGTCAGCGTGCGCGGGCGCAAGCGCACCATCGCCGCCGGCGTCGCCACCGTCAGCGGCTACTCCGCCCACGCCGACCGCGACGACCTCATCGCCTTCATCCGCGCCATCCCTGAGCCCTGCGCGAGATCCGCCTCATCCACGGCGAAGCCGCCGCCCGCCCGCCCGCCAGCCCTCGCCGCCGCCCCGACCCCATTTCCCCCATCGACGGCTTGAGCAGTTCCCGGAGGAGAGTTCGCCGCTGCGATGTGCCCACAGCACACACCAGGATGACCTCGATCTGCTCCCCCTAACCGGACAATATCGGTCGGGCCTGACAGCGGCCCGTCATTGACGCGCGGCCGGTCTGCCACGACTGGCAAAGCCCACCTTCCTGCCCACCATCGCTTCAACCTGCGCCTTGAACCGATCATTACCCAGTGGCGTGCCCGTCTGCAAAGCGGCACGAACGGCCGACCGTTCATCCCTGTCCACGCCGTGTTCAAACAACTGCCGATAGGCCGCCTGTCGATCATCAGCGGTGCCACCCAGTGCGGCATACTCCTCATGAGGCGTGAGGACGGCGTTGTCCACGCCCAGGGCATTCGCCGCATAGCTGGTCCAGCGGTAATCCGCGGGTGAGGCAACCATCCCGGCTCGCACGGGATTCATTTCTATATAGCGCATACACGCCAGCAGATAGCGCTGTGAGTCCACGAGGTGGCTCTTGTAACGCCCCTCCCATAGCGAGCCCCGCCGCCCATAAGTGGTATTGATATAGCGCACATAGACGCGGCCGATTCCCTGGAACAGCTTCCCTGCCGAATCCACTCGCTCGGGTGTCAACAGCAGGTGGACATGGTTGGTCATCAACGCATAGGCATGCACCGCGCAGCCCACCTCCTGCGCGACCTCCCGCAAACAGCGCAGATATTCGAGGTAATCATGATCGTCGAAGAAGACAGCCCCACGGTCATGGCCACGCTGCACCGCGTGCACCGGCATACCGGGGACGAAAAAACGGGGCTTCCTGGGCATCTTCAATCATCGCAGCGGATGACGTACCCGCAGGCCCTTGAAACGGCGAAATCCCTTGTCTGTGGTGACCCACTCGCAATCCCACTCCAGGGCCAGTGCCGCATGGTAGGCATCGGGTATATCGTTGCCCTGTGCATCAATGTCCTCCATGCACTTTCGGAACAGGACCCAATGGGCACTCCCGGGCGACAAACGAATGGCGTGCTCTGCACCGCGCACCTGCTCCGCAAACTCCAGTGCACACGCCAGGGAGCTCGGCTGTTCAAAAACCCTGGGGTGCGTCACGACACGGACAAAACCACTCAACACCAACTCGGAGTAGCCATAGGCCACACCCGAGTTGATCACCTCCTCCAGCCAGCCAAGATAGGCCAAGTGCTCACGAACATCCTCACGATGTGCGTACACAAGGACATTCACATCCATCAGCAACACGGCTAGTCGTCCATGATATCCAGCAACGAGCGATGGTTATCCAGATCCACGCCCGGCTTCACGCCACTTCCCCCGGAAGTCACCAGACGAACGGGCTCCTGACCCCCGCGCGGCTTGGCGAGCGATTCTCGCAAGGCATCCTCCAGCACCGAAGAAAGCGGCACCTTGCGCTCAACAGCCCGCGCTCTGGCCGCAGCCAGCAACTGCTCGTCTATATTTACTGTGGTACGCATAAGCCTGCCCTTGAACAATCGCTTTGGAGATCAAGCTAGCCAACCCAAACACCCGCGTCAACTGATGATCAATTTTTATGGGGTCTGACCCCTTTCCGTTGCTTTGAGATCAAGCTAGCCAACCCAAACACCCGCGTCAACTGATGATCCATTTTTATGGGGTCTGACCCCTTTCCGCCCGGGCCGGGGTGGCGATAACGGCACGCTCGGCACTTTCGAGGAAAACCGGGGCGATGACGAATCGGGCTTCGGCCTGATCGATGTCGACAGTGAGGAGCACTGGCAGGGTGATGGCGAGGGATTCGCCCTGGAATCGGAGAACCTGGCTGGTGACGAGATCGACACCGCCATCAGCGGTGAGGCTGCGGAGTTCGATGCCCCGCTCGAGCTGATCGGCGTCGGCCAGTGGAGCAACAACTTCGATATGGCTGGAAACGGCTGACACGCCGCCCAGGGCCCACCCGCGCGCCGGGCCCCTTGACCCACCGGCGCCACCGCGTACATTGCGCGCGATGGCGCCGGTCTCCACTTCCAGTCCACCCCCGTCCCCGCAGCCGCCCCGGGGGGTGCGGGTCGGGGGTGTGCCCGTCGACGCGCTCGACCGCGCCGGCATGGTCGCGCGCTTCCGCGCCGACCGGGTGGCCGGCGGCGCCGCGCGCGTCGTGCTGTCGCTGAACGGCGAGGGCGTGTGGTACTACCACCGCGATCCCGCCTTCCGTGAAGCGCTCGATGCCGCCGACATCGTCCACGCCGACGGCATGTCGGTGGTGCGCGCCGGCAACCGCTACACGTCGGCGCACTTCCCGGAGCGTGTCGCCACCACCGATCTCTACCACGACCTCGCCGCCGCCTGTGCGCGCGACGGCGCCTCCGTGTTCTTCCTCGGCGGGCGGGCCGACACGGTCGAGCGCGCGGCCGCCCGGGCGCGGGCGGCCGAGCCCGACCTCACCATCGCCGGCTGGCATCACGGTTACTTCGCCGATGGCTCCGCCGAGGAGGCGGATGTGGTCGCGCGTATCCGCGAACTCGCCCCCGCCATCGTCTTCGTCGGCCTCGGCCGCCCGCGCCAGGAGCGCTGGTGCCTGCGCTGGCGCGACCCACTCGCGGGCGTGACCTGGCTCAAGACCTGCGGCGGGCTGTTCGACTTCCTCGCCGGCGACGCCGCGCGCGCGCCCCGGTGGATGCAGGACCGGGGCCTCGAATGGCTCTACCGCGCCGCCCGCGAGCCGCGCCGCCTCGCCTGGCGCTACCTCGTCACCAACGCCTACAGCCTCTACCGCTACCACCGCCACCGCGACGACGTCGCCGGTAGGTCGGGTTGAGCGGCCCCCGGAGAAGGGGCCGCCGCTTCGCTGCCCTGCGACGCGCGCAATCCCCTCATCACTCTTTCGTGCCGTTCGTGCCTTTCGTGCCTTTCGTGGTTCTCGTGGCCCCTGGCGAAAGCCCCACAGCGCTCGTCACAATCGCTCCCACCCTGTATCCTTGCTCGTTTACGCGCGCATCGTGAACACCCAACAGCACAGGGGGGGCGGCAGCCGCGCGGCGCTGCCGGTGGCCGCTTGGCCGCAGGCCGAACGGCGGGCCGGCCGCCGGTAGCCGCCGAAGCATCGTGCGACCGGAGCATGAGAGTCCTCTTCACCAACCACTACAGCTGCCACAACCGCGGCTGCGAGGCGATCGTGCGTACCACCGGGCGGACCGTGGCTGATGGCATCGACTGCGACGCCATCGCACTGCCGTCACGCTCGCCCGCGCACGATCAGGCTGTGCTCGCCGACAGCGGCCTGCCCTTCGCGCACAGCGAGCGCCGCCCCGGCCTCGCCGAACGCGCCCTGCGCCGCCTGCAGACCCGTGGCGTGCTCGGCAGCGACCGCCGCCTCTGGCCGCTGCCCGTCCCGCGCGCCTGGCAGCACGCGATTGCCCAGAGCGACCTCGTCATCTCCGTCGGCGGCGACAACTACACCCTCGACTACGGCATCCCCACCGCCACTGCCGGCATCGATGACTGCGCCGCGCGCCACGGCCGCCCCGTGGTCCTTTGGGGGGCGTCCGTCGGCCCCTTCACCGAACGCCCCGCTTACGAGCGCGCCCTGGCCGTGGGCCTCGCCCGGTTCGCGCTGATCACCCCGCGCGAGCGCACCACCGCCGCGTATCTGCGCGACGATCTCGGCCTCGACGCGATCCAGCCCATGCCCGACCCCGCCTTCGCCCTTGCGCCCGAGCCCCTGGAGCCCTCGCCGCTCGCCGAATCGCTGCACAGCCACGGCGCCTTCATCGGCGTCAATCTGAGCCCGCTGCTCGCGCGCCGCGCCGGCGAGGGCGCCTTCGCCCGCGCCGCCGGCACACTGCTGCGCCGCCTGCTCGCGCGCGCCGATACCCGCGTGCTGCTCATACCGCACGTCGAGCACCCCCCGGCCACGGGCAAGACGGGCGACTACGCCTTCCTGCGGCAATTGATCGCCGACCTCGACCTCGTACCGAGCGCGGCCGAGCGCCTGCACCTCGTCTCGCCGGATCTGCGCGCGGGCCAGTACAAGCACATCGTCGGCTACTGCCGCTGCCTCGTGAGCGCGCGCACGCACCTCGCCATCGCCGGCTACGCCCAGGGCGTGCCGACCGTGGCGCTCGGCTACAGCCGCAAGGCCGGCGCGCTCGATCACGACGTCTACGGGGATGCCGGCCACCACCTCCCCGCCGAGCGTTTCTCCGCCGCCACCGTCGAACGCGCCGTCGACAGCGCCCTGGAAGCGCGCGACGATCTCACCGCGCGCGCCGCCCGCTACCTCCGCGACGGCGAAGCCGACGCCGCCGCTGCCCGGCGCAAGCTCGCCGCCGTCGCCGCCGGGGGCGCGCCGTGATCAGCGTCGTCATCCCCACCTGCGACCGCCCCGTGCTACTGCCGCACGCGCTCGCATCGCTCGAGGCGCAGACACAGCCGCCGGACGAGGTCGTCGTCGTCGACAACGGCACCACGCGCAGCTACCCGCGCCTCGACGCGAATCTCACGCTGCAGCACATCCGTACCGACCCCTACTGCGGCGCCAGCCGCGCGCGCAACATCGGCGTCGAGCACGCCACCCAGCCCTGGATCGCCTTCCTCGATGACGACGACCGCTGGTCGCCCGACTATCTCGCCGACCTGCGCGCCTCCATCGCCGCCGAGCCCGATGCGGTCATGCACATCGGGCGGCTCTGCTACGTCTCGCGCACGGGCAGCCGCTTCGCGCGGCTGCCCGATCCCGCCGACGGCCTGCGGACCACGCTCTATCGCAACCCCGGCGTCGTCGGCAGCAATATGGCCGTGCGGCGCGACTTCTTCCGCCGCGTCGGCGGCTTCGACTGCAGTCTGCCCGCCTCCGAGGATCGCGCGATGCTGTGGGAGGTCGTGCGCCAGGGCGGGCGCATCGCCGTCAGCGCCGAGCGCATCGCCTACGTCCACGCCCACCGCGGCCCGCGCCTGACCGACCTGCGCACCCTGCTGCGCGGCAAATGGCGCTTCTTCAGCAAATACCGCACCGAGCTCACGCCCGGCGAGAAGATCAAGACCGGCGTGGCCATGGTGCACTGCACCTGGCGCGCCCTCGTATGACCGACTGCGCCCCCGCCGCAAGAGCGGCCTCGCCCGCGAATTCGTGGTCGCGTTGGCCTCTCGCCAAGGCGCCAAGCCCGCCAGGCGCCCCTGGCGGGCTTGAGCGGTCCCCGGAGAAGGACCCGCCGCTACGCGGCACCGCGACACGCACCACTTCCTCTGATTGTTTCGTGCCCTTGAGTGCTTGTCGCGGTTCGTGGTCAGGCCATCTCGCCATGGGCACCAAGCGACAGCGATGACGGCTCCCTGGCGCGTCCACCCCCTGCTTGAGCACGTCGTCGCCGGCGGCTACTGCATCGGCTGCGGCGCCTGTGCGGCCGTGGCCGACTCGCCGCTGACCATGCGCCTCGACGCCGACGGCCTCTACCGCCCCGAGTGCGACCCCGGGCACGTGGAACCCGCCGACGGCGCCGACCTCGGCGCCGTCTGCCCCTTCTACAGCACCACCGACGAGGACGCGCTCGCCGCCGAGCATTACGCCACGCCGGACACCGCCCGCGACCCGCGCCTCGGCTTCTTCCGCGCCCTGCACGCCGGTGCCGTCACCGACGCCGGCCAGCGCGCGCAGTCGAGCTCCGGCGGCATCGTCACCTGGCTGCTGCTGCGCCTGCTCGAGCGCGGCGACATCGACGGCGTCGTCCACGTCGGCGCCACCCGCGATGACGCCGAGGGCGCGCTCTTTCGCTACCAGGTCTCCACCGACGCCGCGGCGGTGCGCGCGGCGGCGAAGTCGCGCTATCACCCCGTCGAGATCTCGCGCGTGAGCGCCTGGCTGCGGGAACATCCGGGCCGGTACGCCTTCGTCGGCGTACCCTGCTTCGTCAAGGCGATGCGGTTGCTCGCGCACCACGACGACGACGTCGACCGCGCCATCGTCTGCTGCATCGCGCTGTTCTGCGGCCACATGAAGTCCACCGAGTACGCCCGCCACCTCGCCTGGCAGGTGGGCATCCCCCCCGACGGGCTCGACGGCATCGACTTCCGCGCCAAACGCCCCGAGCGCCCCGCCAACCGCTACGGCATCGTCGCCACGGGCCGCGTCGCGGGCGCCGCCGTCGAGCGCACCGCCCCGATGGACCGCCTCCACGGCAGCGACTGGGGCCTGGGCCTGTTCAAGCCCTCGGCCTGCGACTACTGCGACGACATCGCCGGCGAGACCGCCGACCTCGCCGCCGGCGACGCCTGGCTGCCGCAGTACGTCCACGACCCGCGCGGCACCAGCGTGGTCATCGTGCGCACGGCCCTGCTGCAACAGGTCCTCGCCGACGGTGCCGCCGCGGGCGAGCTGGCGCTCGACGCCATCGACGCCGACGCCGTCGCCCGCTCGCAGGACGCCAGCTACCGCCACCGCCGCGACGGCCTCGCCCTGCGCCTGGCGCAGTGCGATGACGCCGGGCGCTGGCGCCCCGTCAAGCGCGTCCCCGCCGCGCGCGCACACCTCAGCGCGCGCCAGCGCCGCGTATTCCGGCTGCGCCAGCGCCTCGCCGCGGCCAG
>SLKC01000026.1 GCA_007134775.1 Ectothiorhodospiraceae bacterium
CGCGGGCTACCAGGAAGCGCCAGAGGCGGTCGGCCTGGACGCGGAAGAAGGCATCGAAGCTGCGCTGGTCGCCGTCACGGCACCAGGCGCGGATCTGGTCGTCAGGGGCGTGCATGCGGCAATGGCAGCGGCCTCGGTTGTGCGCTGCGGTCGTACCGCAACCGGGATGCCGTTACGGGCGCGCCGCCGCGGGCACGGCGGATGGAGCATGGCGCCTGGGGCGAAGCGTTTGCACGGGCGGTACGCGCGGGAAGTGACGCCGACGACACCCTACTCGTCCCCATTCCCTTCGCCGGGACAGCTCCCCTCCGCGTTCACCTGCGCGCGCACGGTACGGCGCACCAATGAGCCGGAGCTGCGGCTGCCGGTTTCGGCGCCGGCGGTGAGGGTGTAGATGGCCTCGTCGCCGTCGCCGTCGTCTACGGTATCGCAGGTACAGTCGGTGGTGACTTCCTCGATCCCCAAGTGATCCTCGGTCCGCGGGAGGTCTGTGCAATCGATGCCGTCGTCGAGCACCTCGGCAACCGCGAGGTCGAGACGACCCTGGGCCGCGTAGTAGGCCTGCTCGGTCTGCAGCGCGCGGGCTGAACTGAGGTGCTGCGTGGTGAGTACCTGGGCGACGGCCACTGCAACGATCGCGATCACCGCGATGAGGAAAATCGCGGTGAACAGGGCGACACCGCGCTGGCGGGATGCGCGCATCATGGCGAGTTCACCACCCGGGACTGGTCGAGCAGCCGGATCGACTCACCCTGGCGGGCGAGTTCGAGTTCGAAGGCCAGTACGCCCTGTGCGCTGAGTTGCGAGTCGTCGAAGTCGCAGGACTGCACATTGCCGGCGAGCAGTGCGGAAGGCTCGTCATCGAGATCCGGCTCTCCGGACTGGAGTCCGTAACTGCGGTAGCGGCGCAGCTCGTCACCCTCGCAGCGGTAGCTGACGACGTCGTGGAAGATATAGAACCGATTCTGCGGCGAGCCCTCGACAAAAACCCCATCTTCGTCGTCCATGTCATAGTGAAGGACGTCCCCGTCATCCTCGAGATCGGTAAGCGCGGCGATGTTTTCCCGCTCGTAGGCATCGGGCCTGTCGCCCACAAGGTCTTCATTGTCCGTGGTCTGCACCTGATTCCCTACGGAGATGCAGTCGCCAGTGCCACCCGCACAGTCGGTACCTGCATCGCGCGGATCAACGTCATCATCATCCACTGCCAAGCCCCCAAGGACCTCGAAGCAGTCGTCGCTTTCCTGCCGATCAAACCGAAGGTCCTCGCAGGTGAATTCCTCGCCATTGTCATTCCCTTCACGGTAGCGCCCGCCTACCCGGATCTTGATGAACTCGAGATGGGCACCTCCATCATGCACCCGGACACTCCCGGGGAGCGCGCTGCGGGTCTCGCGGGTGATCCGGTCGAGGGCGCTGTCGGCGCCGTCGACGAGATCGGCGCGGTTGGCGAGGTCCTCGGACGCCCGGAAGGGGTTGACGATGAATACGGCGGACACGGCCGCCAGCGCGCCGATCAGCACGATGACGACGATGAGTTCGACCAGGGTGAAACCGCGCTCAACCATCGATGTAGCCCGTGTCGGCCCAGATCGTCAGCACGCGACCGCTGCGCAGCTCGATGTCGACGGTGTCGTCGATATCGTGGCCGTTGTCGAGCCGGCCGCGGGTATCGAAGACGATTTCCTCCGGGGCGGAGACAATGCCCGCGCCGCGCTCGCCCTCACCCGCGAAGGGACCGCCACGGGTCGGGTGCCCCAGTGGTTGTTCGCCGTCGCCGCAGCCGTCGTCCGGGTCACCGGTGTAGGAGACTGCGTAGCCATCATTGAACGCCACCTCGACCTCGCAGCGCGACGCCACCGCCGCCTTCTGCGCGTACCGCAGGGCACTCTTCAGCTCCTGTTCGAAGCTGTAGTCGTCGAAGCCAGTGACATCGAGGCGTGGGGCGGCGAAAACCCCCAATGCGCCGACGATCACGAGGATGATGATCAGCTCGGTGAGCGTGAAGCCGCGAGCACGGGGGCTGGGCCTGGCCATCAGTAATCCCCCCGATTGCTGCGCAGTTCATAATCGACCCGCCCGGAATCGTGGCCGACCTGGACCGCTATGGTTGCGCCGAAATCTTCATCGTCGTCGACGGTGACAGTGACGCTGTAGGCAGCCAGTTCGCTGATCTCGTCACCGGACTGGTTGCGCGGTGGCTGCTCGTCGAGGTCGTCATAGCACCAGATGGTGTCGTAGTTGCTGCGGTCGCCTTCGTCCACCCCACAGTCCGTTACTCCGTCGTCTTGTGTCCGGTAGT
Source organism: Ectothiorhodospiraceae bacterium (assembly GCA_007134775.1). Taxonomy (GTDB): domain Bacteria; phylum Pseudomonadota; class Gammaproteobacteria; order XJ16; family Halofilaceae; genus Halofilum. The sequence goes on from SLKC01000026.1 coordinate 2,303, forward strand.
TCTTGCGCACGATCTCGTCCATGTAGCTCGAAGCCACGGCGCGCGCCTGGGCGGTAATGAGGGGATCGGCGCTGGCGGCGAAGGGGCCGGTGGTGAAGACCGCCAGCACGCCGGCGGCGGCGGCGGCGAGCACGACGAGGGCGATCACCGCCTCGATCAGCGTGAACCCGCGTGAGCGAAAAATGGGGTCGGAGTCGTTTTTGCCCGGCCCGTGTCGACTGTCGGCCTGCTGCATCGCTGGGGTGATCCTCGTGTGGCGAAGCGGCGGCGGTACGCGCTTTGCCACCGCGTGCCCGGTGAGCCGGTGCGACCCTCCATATAGCGTGCAAGTTCCACGCCGAATGGCACAACCGCGTGGGGTGGGCCTGGGTGGATTCTACAGGGGAACGGGGGGCTTGACCGCAGTGTCCAGCCGGGGTACCGGGCCGAGCGGGGCGTGTCCTGCCGTTCGCCTTGGCAAGCGAGCGACCGGGATGGGTCGAGCCTGGCCGCGGGGCGGGCGCATCGTGGGTGTGGGAGGAGGCGCCCGTCGCATGCGGCACGCCCGCCACCGGTGCTACGGAGATTCCGCACGCGCGAGGAGGGCGCCCCCGCGCCCCTCAGGCGCAGGGGTCGCGCTCGTGCAGCTGCTCTTCGGCGGCGATCTCGCGGGCCTTGCGGCAAGCGGTGGCGAGGTAGGCCTCGGCTTCGCGGCGCTCGGCGTCAGTCGTGGCGCTGGCGAGCAGGCTGCGCGCCATGTCGATGGTCATGCGATGGGCGCGCATGCGTTGGTCGGCGTGGGGCATTGTCGTCACCTCCCGTCTCACGGTTCGGTGACAGGGTGCCGCTCCAGGCGCGGCGATCCCATCCGGGATTTCCGCAAGGTCGGCACGGTGCTCTCCGCCCGGGCGGGTGCGGCGCGGAGGCGCGTGTGGCCAGGTTCGGGCCCCGTCAGCCGCCGTGCGCGGCGACTGACAGCTCGGGCAGCGGGGTACCAGTAGGGGTCGCGGCACCGTAGTGGTCGAGCACGCCGCTCGCGACGGCGTCGCGCCCGCTGCGCTTGGCGCGGTACATGAGGCAGTCGGCGCCGTGCACGCAGCGCTCGGCGTCGGCACAGGGGATGCGGCAGGAGAGCACACCGATGCTGAGGGTGACCTCGGGCAGCCCCCAGGCGGTGAGCTGGTCGCGCATGTAGTGGCGCAGCTCCTCGGCACGCCCCGCGCGGACCGTGCGTGCCGGGATTGCCCGTGCACGGCACGTGGACAACCGGCGGAGAGGATGCGCAGGCGGCGGCATCCTGCGCGCCGCAGTCAGCGCAACCACCGCCCGCGGCGTTGAGAGATCGACAACTAAAGTGTCGACAAATCGACGGCCACACGTCAATTCACGGACACACGCCCCGGAAGGGTCGATAAGGGGTCGGAGTCATTTTCCCGGATCTGGGGAATTCACTCCACCCCCTTTTCACGCGCCCCCTTTTCGGTCCGTGCCTCGTCGACCGGTGCGATCTCGGAGCGATCGCGGCCGCCTCTCTTCACTTGATAGAGGGCCTGGTCGGCCCGCCAGAGCAGCCTGTCCGCTGATTCTCCGGGCTGATGCACGGCAATGCCCGCCGAGCAGCGCTGCCCGTGGGGCAGGCAGTCCCGCAGGCGTTCGACCAGTGCGTGGCACGCTGCGGCATCGGTGTCCGGCAGGACCACCACGAACTCTTCCCCACCGTATCGCGCCAGCACGTCGGTCGGCCGCAGATTCCGTTGCCATGTGGCGACCATCTCGGCCAGCAGGGCGTCACCGGCCGAATGGCCGTGGCGGTCGTTGTAGGCCTTGAAGTGGTCGACATCGATGAACGCCAGCGACAGAGGTGCTTCCGTGCGCTCGGCTCGCGCCATCTCGCGGGCGAGCGTTGCCTCCAGATGGCGGCGGTTGGCCGCCCCGGTCAGAGGATCCGTCTGCACCAGCTGCTCAAGCGATGCCGCCTGATCCTGGGTCTTGCGGATGAGCCCCGCCATCCGCTGCATCACCAGGAGGAAGAGCAGTATCGAAGCGATCGCTGCGACCCGCACGATGCCGACGTCCTCGCCGGCCGCAACCAGAATGATCCCCGGCATGAGGATTGACGCCGCCGCCAGCAGGAGCAGGCGGCGGCGCGTGAGTTCCACGCGGGACGTCCGCGACTCCGGTATGCGGCGTGCGGACGGGTGCCAGGCTCCAGCCGCGAAGAGCGCGTAGGCGAGCAGCCAGAGACTGTCCGTCCACCCGCCGGGCGCGTACCAACCGGTCGAGTTCCCATGTGCATACAGGACATCCGCCGCGAGGTAGGCCAGCACGGCGGCCAGCAGGAGCTGGTGGGCGCGGATCTGCATGCGATGGAGGAAGACCAGGCGCAGCAGCAGCGGCAGCAGCATGAGATCGGCGATGGGGTAGGCAGCGGAGACGACAAGCTGCAGGAGAGTCAGCTCGGGGTCGTAGACATAGGGTGCAATGAGCAACGCCCAGCCGAGCACGACCGCCGGGATGCCGAGCATGAGGGCGTCACTGATCGCGTCATCCTGGCGGCCGCTGTCGCGTCCCAGCCGCCACAGGGCGACCGCGAACAGCGGATAGACCGCCAGGTAGAAGAGGTCTGCCAGCGACGGGAAGGGTTCGAGCTCATGGAGATCGAGCCAGTACCAGATCGCATGGCCGACAGTGGTCAGGACCAGTGCGCCGGCGATCAGCAGCCAGGCCGAAGGGACGTACGGTCTTGGTCGGCGCCAAACGGCGGTGGCTACCGCCACCGCTGCCAGAAGGTTGGCACCCACATAGATGGCGCTGGCGGCCTGACCATAGGGGAGGACGACATAGAGCAGGGCGAGCGACAGCACGATCGCGGGCGGCAACAGCCAGCCGCCCCGGATACCGGGAGACGCTTGATTGCCATCCTGGAATTCATCGTCACGGCTTGTTGGTGCGCGCATTCCGGCGTGCCGAGCCCAGCGGGAGTGGGCGCCTTGCTGGTTATGCCCGCAACCTTACCGGAGGGGAAGCGTCCAACTCCAATACCGGCCTGCCTGCGATCCAACACGGTGGCGCTGCATGCGCGGACGTTGCCAACCGCCGATGGTGGACGCGGTAATACCCGTGCTGCGCGCTCGCGGTATTGCGACCGCCGACATCCACGCCGATGCCTTCACCCCGGGGGCGCTCGACCCGGCCCCGGCGAGCGAGGGGGTTGAAGCCACCGATGGCAGCGCAGCGGCTTGTGTGCGGCTGCCACGGCGCCTCGGCACGCCTGCGGCGGCGTCAGGCAGGTACAACCGTCACGCGGTTGCGGCCCTGGCGCTTGGCCTCGTAGAGGGCATCGTCGACGCGTCGGATCGCCTCTTCGAGCGATTCGCCGTTCCGCACGGGGCCGACGCCGAGGCTCACCGTAAAGGGCACGGCTCCGCCATCCTCGGTCTCCAGGGGGGCATCCGCGCATGCGCGTCGAATGCGCTCGGCGACGACCTCGGCCCGGTCCGGCCCCGTCTCCACAAGACCGACGAGGAACTCCTCGCCGCCCCAGCGGCCGAGGATGTCGCTATCGCGCAGCGTGGCGGCCGTACGCCGCGCGAACTCGCGCAGCACCTGGTCGCCGACCAGGTGCCCGTACTCGTCGTTGAGGCGCTTGAAGCGATCCAGGTCGATCATGATCAGGGTGAGCGGACGCCCGTAGCGGGCGGCGCGCCGCGCCTCGCGCTCGAGCTGTTCGCCGAGCGCGCGGCGGTTGAGCAGTCCCGTCAGCAGGTCGCGGGTGGCCTGGCGATACAGCTGCAACAGCGTGCGCAGATGATTGGCGGAGGCCCAGGCACAGATCGCGGCGGCCAGCAGCATGAGCCACAGCAGCTGCAGCGGCGCGGGCGCCAACAACGCGCCCGCCGTCGCTTCCACGGCCAGAAAGCCGGCCATGATGAGCGCATAGGCACCGGCCAGCTCGCGCAGCGTCAACGGGAAGATGGCGAAGACGGTCACCGTGATCACCGGGAAGAAGGCGTAACCGGAAGCAACGAGTTCGGCATCGCCCATGGCGCCGGGCAGACGGGCCACTGCGTACAGCAGACCCGGAAGGAGCAGCAGGCCCGCCAGGGGCAGTCTCCAGCGTACGCCCCGGGTCGGGGGCCTGATGCGCGCCCGCCGCAGGGCGAGGTACAGGGAGAATGCGGCGGCAGCGGCAACGAGGCGCGCAGTGGCGAGCCGCTTGAACTGGTGCGGTTCAACGAGGAAATATTCGAGCGGGATCCACGCCAGCAGGCCGATGGCGAGAACCAGTGCGAGCGGGGTGATGCGCTCGCGAATCAGGCGCCCGCGCGTGCTGGTGAAGTCGGCGGAGTGGTTGCGCGCGCTGAGGAAGTCGCTCAGTGCCCGCGTCAGCGCCAACCAGGCCCCAGCGGGTCGCGAGGCGCGGTCCGTTTCGACTTCGTCCACGCCGTCCCCTTGCGTCACGCCTGCGCAGCCGGTGCCCGGGGCCCTACGCCCGGAACCGGGGCCATGGCGGGGGCGGCGATCACGCGCGTGCTGCGGCTTCGATGGTCGCTGTCGCGCTGCGTCATGGTAGCTCGTCCTCGGGGGGGGGTCAATCGGGGGGGGGTCAAGTCTGTTCATTCAACAACGTATTGCGAACCTGCTGTTCCAGCGCGGCCAGGTGATCGAGCTCCGTCTTCAGCGCGCGATAGCGGGCAAGCGCGGCGGAAACACTGCCGTAGTGGCCGAGGCCGAAGGTCTGCCGGATCGCTTCGAGCGGCATC
>SLKC01000002.1 GCA_007134775.1 Ectothiorhodospiraceae bacterium
CTCACCCAGGCTCACCCAGGCTCACCCAGGCTCACCCAGGCTCACCCAGGCTCACCCAGGCGCGCTGTATCCTGGCACACGGTTCCACTACCATTGAGCAGCCCATGCGACGACACGGAGAATCTGAATCAGTGATGGACCTCCCCAAGCGACTGTCTGAGCCCGAGGACCTACCTAAGGGGCCTCTCCATGTTTTCGGGTACGGTTCTCTGCTGTGGCGCCCCGGGTTTGCGTTTCGCGAGCGGCGCAAGGCGCGGCTGTTCGGCTTCCATCGGGCGCTGCGTGTCTGGTCGTTCCACCACCGCGGTACCGAGGATCAACCGGGGCTCGTGCTGGGTCTGGATCAGGGAGGATCCTGCTTTGGAACCGTATTCGAGGTCGATGCGGCCGATCGCCTCGATGTGGCGCGGTATCTGTGGGCACGCGAAATGGTCACGGCCGTGTATGTGCCTCGACTGGTTCCCATCCACGTCGGCTCGGGCGAGCGCATCTGCGCGCTAACTTTTGTTCTGGACCGCGAACATCCTCAGTATGCGGGTCCGCTTGCGCCGGAGACGGCGGCTTGGCATATACAAGGTGCCAGGGGGTTGAGCGGCCCGAATCCGGAATATGTGCGACAGACCTTTGCGGGGCTGCAACGGCTTGGGGTGTACGATGGCAACCTTGAACAGGTAGTGCGACACCTCGATGGGAGCGTGGAGTCGCTCACATGAGTGGACGGCGCGACGAGGATGTGATCTCGGGGTAGTGGCGGCTCAGCGGTCTGGTCCCACGGCAACTGGGCGTCGGGGATCCCGCACCCATTCACTCCAGGAGCCTGCATAGAGCGTGAAGCCGGTATCCATCCCCGCATAGGCATAGGCCAGGGCGTTGTGGCAAGCCGTGACGCCGGATCCGCACATATGGACCACGTCTTCACATGGCAGGGCGCGGAACGCTTTGTAGAGCTCGTCAGCCGGGCGCCAGCGTCCCTGCGGATCGAGGTTTTCGGTAAATGGCCGGTTTACTGCCCCCGGGATGTGCCCTGCGACCGGATCGATCGGCTCGACATCGCCGCGGAAACGTTCAGCGGAACGGGCATCGAGGAACACCGGGGACGGCGCGCCCTGCTCAATGAGCGATTCCATTCTGGACGTCGTCAACACGCGGTCCCAGCGGGGCTCGGGAGACCACTGGGTGGGTGGTGGGTTGGGCGGGTGTGCGGCCGTGGTGGGATAACCCTGTTCGCACCAAAAGGGGAATCCGCCATCGAGCACCTCGACCCGTGGGTGTTCGAGCCACACTGCCAGCAGCCACCACAGCCGCGCAGCGAATGCGCCACCCGCGTCGTCGTAGCAGACGACGCGTACATCGTGGTCAATCCCGTTGCGCTGGCACCATGCGAGGAAGTGCGCCGGGACGGGCAAAGGATGGCGACCACTTTCGGGAGTTACCCGGGAACTGAGATGCGCATCAAGATCGGCGTGGATCGCCCCCGGGATGTGTTCTTGCTCCCAGAGCCGCCGCCCGGCCCCAGGATCGTCGAGCCGAAAGCGGCAATCGAAAAGTCGCAGTGCGGGGGCGTCCAGCGCCTGCCAAAGGGATCGGGGCGTGATGATCACGTTCGACATTGCCGCCTAATCACCATTGGACAAGGCAGGCCCGGGCGAAAGCCCCCCCCCCAGGGATCTCGCCCGGGCCATTCCTGCGAAGCAGCGTCGCCGGCGCACCCACCGCCGGTCAGGTGCTGCGTTTCATGCGGTCCATTGCAATCCGAAGGCTGGTCTGCAATTTCCCGATCGCGTTCGCGAGCAGATTGATCTCATCGCGCGACTTGACTTCGATCGGCGTATTCAGTTCTCCCGCACTGATTCGGTCCGCGGCGTCCGTCAGATTTCGGATCGGTGTGACGAGCATCCGGCGGAGCAGTAAGAGCGTCACGAGGATGATCGCCAGGTCGAGCACAATGCCGCGACCGATTTCCGCCATCATCAGCTCGTTGAATTGATCCTCCAGGAACTGGCGGGTAACGTAGACCTCAAGCGTGCCGATCATCTCGCCATCATCGCGGACGAGATTCGTCCGACTCATGACGAAATCCCCCTCCGGATCACTGTCGAGTTCACGGACGCCCCAGCCGGGGCCGCGCTCACGCCCCATGTAAATGGTCTCGCGATCGCGGTCTCGCAGTACGACGGCTTCAATACGCTCCTCAAGCATGGTGGCTTCGAGCTGCTGGGCGATCTGTTCGTCATTGAGCGCCCAGAACGGGCCAATGACGTGCTGTGATAGCCGCTGGACTGTGGTTTCGGAGAGTTCCTGGAGTTCCTGATCGAGGCGCTGCTGTGCCTCATTCAGGTTATAGAGACCAAAGACCGTAAGGATGACGGTGGTGACCACGACTAGCGTGACCGTGATCTTGGTCTGCACACTTCGATACCAGGGCAGTTTTGCCCCCTCTTTCCTTTCCGCTTTCGCCATGACGCTCTGGCCCCCTCACCGCTCTTTCTATCGCTCGATTATTTCCGACCTGTCGTATTCGCTTGGCCGGTACCCGCTCCCTGCATTGCAACAACGAAACCTCCTGGCCGGACCAAGGACTCGGCCCGTTCTCATAAACCAAGGACAAAATCGATTGTCGTCAAGGGCCCCGTGGCCCTTTCCCGGCGTGCTCGGTCACCGGGCCCACTGGCTCATCCACCTGCCGCCTCATCGACCGAGCGCTGAGCGTGCGCTCGAAAACGCGTGGCCTCCTGCTCGTCATCGATCTGCGTGGTCAGCCGTTCGATGAGCGCGGTGAAACCTTCGCGGGTATGGGCCGCGGCGCCAAGTGTGTCGCGCTCTTCGTCGAACAGCGCACCCCCGATCGGTCCGATAGCGGCGATATAGCGTTCTCGAAGGGCGTTCAGGCGCGTCTCGTCCGCAAATATCTCGTCGGGGACTTCACCGGGGGCCTCAACCGGAGGGTCTTCGCTCTGCACTTCGCCCGTTCCACCCGCTTCGAGGAGCTCGAGCACGCCGTTCGTGTCGAGCGCGGGTTGGCCGGGTAGCTCGGTGAGATCGGCCGAGGTGCTGAAACGGACCTGGTCCATCGCCGCAATCTGGTCGGCCGCCTCATACCCACGGGCATTGCGATACTTGACGCCAGTGATCTGCCCGGCCTTTATTGTAATGATCGCCGAGCGTTCGTCCGGGCTGGTGATGAAGAATGCCCCGGACTTGCGGCCATCGATGGCCGTCCTCAGGGCTTTCAATAGTTCGGACGGTGCTACGAAATCGGCCATGACGCTCTGCCTTCAGGCTGGTTTTTCGAATCTTGGGCGCCGAAGGCGACCCCCCATACTTTCACATTGCCACCGGGCATTGTGCCTGTCTTCCCCCTGGTTGCTGGCGTCGATCCTGCCCCACCCGATCCGCACCGGACCTTTGAGTGCCGGGATGACGACTGCTGCACCATACTAACCAAAATTGCGCGATCGCACGACCACAACGGGCATTTTTGGCGGTGATCTGGCTCCCCTACTCTGGGGCTCCCCCCTGCCCTGCCGTGCACAAATGGGTGCGGACGGACTTTGCCACTGGCACAACTCCACGCCAAGCGACGCCTCGAGCCCTGATCGCTGCGGGCGCTCGCCTGCTTCGCCAACTCGGTGGGTTGGTGAACAACGGCGGAACGGTAGCGGAGCCGCCCGGCCCGCGTGGCTCCCAATCCGAGATTCGGCATGTCGTGCCACAGGCCTTGTACAATGACGCCCAATTCGGCAGAACCGGGTACACGGCGATCCGACATCAGGCAAAGTTCGACAAGGCGTCCCGGGCACGGCGGCGCCTTCTTCTCATCGCCTGCGGCGTTGGCTGTCTCGCTGTGGCTTTCGCCGTGTGGCCGTGGACACCGCTGGGCGATGTCATCGATCTCCGGGCGCTGGTCGCGCTGATCACGGGGATTGAGCAGAGCCTGATGGGTATCGTGGGGCTCATCGCCCTGTTTCTGATGAGCGCCCTTATCTTTCTGCCCATCACACCGCTGATCCTATTGACAATGCTCGCCTTCGGCCCCGCCGCGGGGGGCGCCTGGTCGCTCGTCGGTATCCTGTGTGCGGCCCAGGCTGGTTTCTGGCTGGGGCGCTGGCTCGGTCATCGCGACCTGATGCGTCTGCGCAGTGACAGGATCTACCGACTCTCCAGTGGGATGCGTGACAGGGGACTGCTCAAGACAATGATTCTGCGTGTACTGCCTGTAGCCCATTTCACCGCGGTGAGTTTCGCTCTGGGGGCCTCCCATCTGCGGTGGTCCGATTACATACTCGGAACATTGCTGGGCTCGGGACTGACCGTCAGCATCATCGGCTTGTTGTTCGAGCGCACGGCCGCGGCCATGCGGACGCCATCCACCGAGGCGTTCGCAATCCTCGCCGCGCTCACGGTCGTGCTCGTGGTATTGCTCATAGTCCTCCAGCGACGCGGGCGCGCGCTGTTGCGCCAAACGGGGGAAAGGACGTGAAACAATACGGCGAGCAGTCGCCGCTCCACCGCTGAATCTTACGGATGCACTCGTGCCTGTTAGAATGCGCCTATCCGAGTCGCAGCGCATACGCCCGCAGGGAGGGAACCATTGGCACAGGCTCAGCAATCCCGTAACCGCTCCCGTCGCTCGACCACGGTCTGGCTGGTGGATGGCTCGCGCACGCCCTTTCTGAAGTTCCGCGGGCGCCCGAACCCCTTTTCCGCCGCCGATCTTGGCGTCGCCGCCGGTCGGCAACTGCTGCTGAGGCAGCCGCTGTCGACCGACCGCATCAATGAAGTGATCTTTGGTTGTGCCGGTCCGGGCGCTGATGAAGCCAATATTGCCCGGCTTATCGCCCTGCGCCTCGGCTGCGGCCATGCGACCCCGGCCTGGAGCGTTCAGCGCAATTGTGGGTCCGGTATGCAGGCACTCGACTCGGGCATGCAGAGCATCCGCACAGGACGAGCGGATCTCGTCCTGTGCGGGGGCACGGAGGCCATGAGTCGCGCTCCCCTGCTCTTCGACGAGGCATTCGTTCGCTGGCTTGCTGATCTGCAGACGGCAAAACGGTGGTCCAGCCGAATACGCAAGGCGGCGGCGTTCCGGCCACGGATGCTTAAGCCCGTGGTAGCGCTGCTGCGCGGCCTGACCGACCCGATCTCCGGCATGTCGATGGGGCAAACGGCGGAGAAACTCGCAACGCGTTTCGACATTCCCCGTGAGGCGATGGACCGCTACGCGGTACGTAGCCACGAACGTCTGGCCCGGGCGCAGGATGCCGGTTGGCTCGATGAGATCGAGGCAATCCACGCTGCCGACGGCAGTCACTGGGAGGCGGATGACGGTTTACGGCGGGACAGCTCCACCGAACACCTTGGCACGCTGAAGCCTGCCTTTGAAAAGCCCTTTGGTCGCGTCACCGCTGGCAACAGCGCGCAGGTCACCGATGGCGCCGCGGCCGTACTGCTGGCGAGTGACCACGCCGTGGAAGAACACGGGCTGCCCGTGCTTGCACGCCTGCGTGACAGTGAGTGGGCCGGTGTCGACCCCGCAGAAATGGGGCTCGGGCCGGTGCACGCCAGTACGCCCCTGTTGCGGCGTCAGCGGCTGACGCCGGATCGCGTGGACTACTGGGAGCTCAATGAGGCGTTCGCCGCCCAAGTTCTGGCCTGTCTCGCTGCGTGGCGTGACCCAGCCTACTGTCGGGATCATCTCGGGTTGAAACGGGCCTGGGGCGAGATCGATCCGGAACGGCTCAACGTCGACGGTGGCGGCATCAGTCTGGGGCATCCGGTCGGCACCAGCGGTGCACGCATCGTACTCCATCTGGCCCATGTGCTTCGGCGGGAGAATGCCCGTCGTGGTGTCGCGACACTGTGTATCGGCGGTGGGCAAGGGGGCGCCATGCTGATCGAGAATCCGGAGGCAAACTGATGAGCAAACCGGAGTTGCAGCACTGCTCGATCACTGAGAACGGAGACGGCATCGTCTGGCTCTGGCTCGATGTGAACGGCGCGAGGGCGAACACGCTATCGACCGCGCTGATCGCCGAGGTGGAACAAGCGCTCGATTATATCGAGAGCGAGCAGCCGCGGGCGGTGGTCATCGGTTCGCGCAAGCCGGGGTTCATTGCGGGGGCGGATGTCCACGAACTCGGTGATCTCGACTCGATCGATCAGGCGGAGGCACTGATCCGACGCGGGCAGCAGCTAATGGACCGCATCGCGGCTCTGGCTGGGCCAACAGTCGCTCGTATCCAGGGCCATTGTCTGGGCGGTGGCCTCGAACTCGCGCTGGCCTGCCGTTACCGTGTAGCCGACAATGAGCCGAGCACCCGCCTTGGATTGCCCGAGGTAAAGCTCGGCATACACCCCGGCTTCGGCGGCAGTGCACGCCTGCCGATGATCATCGGCGCACCGCCCGCTCTCGATCTCATGCTGTCCGGTCGTACCCTGGACGGGCGTGCCGCCAGACGCATGGGGCTTGTCGATCACGCTGTCTCCCCCTGGCAGATCGATGAAGCCGCACGGCGGCTGGCTCTATCGGATCCGGGGCCGCGGCGGGCGCGCGGCTGGCGCAAGCTTGCAGGCTCGGCTTGGGCGAGACCCGTCATCCGCCCCTTCATGGAGCGCCAGCTTCGTGCCAAGGTGCGGCGCGAGCAGTATCCGGCGCCCTATGCCCTGCTCGACCTCTGGGCTCGCCACGGCGGCGATCCATTGCCACGGCGATTGCGCGCCGAGCGCGAATCACTCGTTCGCCTTGTGGAGGGCGACACGGCCTCGAATCTGATCCGTGTCTTCCTGCTCCAAGACCGACTCAAGGATGAAGCGCGGGCATCTCGGGCTGCACCGGCCGACCATGTCCACGTCATCGGTGCGGGCACGATGGGCGGTGATATTGCCGCCTGGCTCGCCCTCAATGGTTGCCGGGTGACATTGGTCGATGAGCGTAACGAGGCCATTGCCTCAACTTTGCGCAGGGCTCGCGAGCTGTTCGAGCGTCGCTTGAAGAAATCCGCGAAGGTGACCGCGGCGATGGATCGTTTGATCCCTGATCCGCGGGGCCGGGGTGCTGCTCGAGCCGATATCGTGATCGAGGCGATCGTCGAGGACCTGGAGGCAAAGCGCGGGCTCTACGCCGAACTCGAAAAGGTTATCGGGCCGGAGGCCGTGATCGCGACGAACACCTCCAGCCTGCCGCTCGAAGAGCTGGCTTCAGGACTCGAGCAGCCGGGTCGACTCATCGGTCTGCATTTCTTCAATCCTGTTGCCAAGATGCCGCTGATCGAGGTCGTTGCCGGCGACAGCAGTACCGAGGATGCCATCGCCCGAGGTCAGGCACTGGTTGCGGCGATCGACAAGCTGCCGTTACGCGTTCGTAGTGCCCCTGGCTTCCTGGTCAATCGTATCCTGATGCCCTACATGCTCAAGGCGGCGCGACTGTATGCCGAGGGCGAGTCTCGCGAGCGCATCGATCAGGCCGCGCGTCACTTCGGCATGCCGATGGGTCCCCTCGAGCTAGCCGATTCCGTCGGCCTGGATGTCTGTCTGGCCGCGGCCGAGACAATGACGCAATCCCAGGAAGTGGAGATTCCGGAACGCTTCCACCAGCTGGTTCGCGAGGGTCGGCTCGGACGGAAGTCGGGGCACGGTTTCTACGAGTACCACAAGGGGAAGCCGAAGCGTCAGGGGGTCCGTACGGACGATGCCACGTTGCGCCGTATGGGCCAGGAACTCGTGCAGCCGCTGATCGAGGAAGCCGAACGTTGTCGCGACGAGGGCATCGTAGCTGATGGCGATCTGGTGGACGCCGGCGCCATCTTTGGTACAGGCTTTGCCCCGTTTACTGGCGGCCCACTCCATTATCGAGAGAGCCGGAGCAGCGAACGAGCATCAGAGGGCGACGCGGTATCATCCGGCTGATACCGGGTCGCTGACGCCGCTACGTATCACATCGTGTGGGTCGGTCGGTCGGCTTCCAGGGCGCCTGCGAGATAGGTCTCGATCTTCTTGCGCGTCGCCCCGTTGTCCTGTTCCGAGAACTGGACACCGATCCCGGCGGTCTTGCTGCCCTGGGCGCCATAGGGTGTCATCCAGATGATGCGACCGGCCACGGGCAGGCGCTCCTTATCCTCCATCAGCGTGAGCAGCATGAAGACTTCATCACCGAAGTTGTACTGTTTGTTTGTGGGGATGAAGAGACCACCGTTCTTGATAAAGGGCATGTAGGCGGCGTATAGGGCCCCCTTGTCCTTGATCGTCAGCGACATAATCCCCTGACGGCCTTCCGACATTACGCACCTCGCGATTTCGTTGGATGGGCGACAATCTGGGACGCAGCCACGAGCAGCGCCTGGATCTGCAATGCCGGCTTGAGCGGGCTGCTCGGTCCCGGCACTGAACGGTACAACTGATCAAGATAGTCGAACAGCGCGCGCGCGTCTACCTGGCGCACGAGAGAGATCAGCGTGTCATGGTGTGATCCCAAACGAACGGCAGCGTCTGGTACCTGCCGCAGTCGGATCAGATCCTCGATGACCAGGATCCATGCCCGAACGACCTCGTCCAACGGTACCGCCAATAGCGCGGCGGCCGCGCCCGCTGGTGAGCGCCGGCGAGCCAGCACCGCGACGAGTTCGCCTACGGGATCGGCTTGCGCACTATGGCGCCCACTGTCCGCGTGTGCCAGCTCTTCGGCCAGCAGTGGTGCTCCGCCGGCCCGAGAGAGCCATGTTTCGCCATTGTCGACACCACGCTCAGCCAGCCAGGCGAGTGCTTTCGCCCTCGCCGGCAGGGTGAAGGCGATGCGCTGACAGCGGCTGCGAACGGTGGCCGGCAAGCGCGCGTTCGGGGTGCTGATCAGGATCAGATAGGCGCCCTGCGGAGGTTCCTCCAGGATCTTGAGCAAGCTGTTTGCGGCACTCGTGGTGAGGGAGTCGGCTGGCGTGATCACGGCGACCTTCGTGCCATTGCCGGCGGTCAGGTGCATCCGCTCGACGAGATCGCGTACGGCTTCCACGCCAATCGATTTTCCAGATTCGGCGGGCGCAAGCTGAACGTGGTCGGGATGGGTTCCAGCAGCTAGCTGGAGGCATGCCCGACAATTCCCGCATGCCGGTTCAGCGTCCAGCGCATTGCACAACAGGTTGGCAGCGAGGGCATCGGCAAATCGGCGCCGCCCACACCCATGGGGACCGGTGAGCAACAGACCGTGAGCCAAACGGCCCTTTTCATGCGCATCTCGCAGGCGCTGCCACTGCAGATCCTGCCAGGGCAATGGAGGCCCCCGCATTATGTCCCCTCGGTGACGAGATCGGTGAGCGCGTTACGGATCGATTCGCCGACCTCATCCGGGCTGCGAGTCGCATCAATGACCCGGAACCGTTCCGGTTCGGCAGCTGCTCTGGCGAGGTACTTCGCTCGTACTCGTTCGAAGAACGCAAGCTCTTCGGCCTCGAATCGATCGGTTGTCGTTCCGCGGCGGTGGACGCGGCCGAGTGCAACGGTTACAGGAGCGTCGAACAGCAGCGTTCGATGCGGTCGGCGGCTGCCCTGAACCCATTGCTCGAGCACGCGGATGCGTTCATCCGGGATGCCCCGCCCACCTCCCTGGTAGGCGTAGGTCGCGTCAGTGAAACGATCCGACACAACCCACTGCCCGGCGTCGATTGTCGGTTCGATCATGTTCGCGAGATGCTCGGCCCGTGCAGCAAACATCAATAGCAGCTCGGTATCAGCGGCGGGGGGACAGTGGGCCGGTGAGAGCAGGAGATCGCGAATGCGGTCGGCGAAGGGTGCTCCGCCCGGCTCGCGCGTAGCCCGCGCCTGGATACCGTTATGAGCCAGATAGTCCACCACTGTCGCGACTTGTGTTGACTTCCCTACTCCTTCAAGACCTTCGAGGGTGATCAAGCGGCCATCGGAAATCACGGTTCATATCCACGGAGTCGGCTCGCATCACCATCGAGCTGATACTTGATTACGGCCTCGTTATGCTCGTCGAGGGTTTCCGAGAAGACATGGCCACCATCGCCCGTTGCCACGAAATACAGTTCGCCCCGTCGGTCCGGATGCAGGGCCGCATGGATGGCGGCTCGACTGGGCATCGCGATCGGCGTCGGTGGTAAACCAGCTCGTGTATAGGTGTTGTAGGGGGTATCGCGAGCGAGATCGGCGTAGGTGAGGCGACCGGCAAAATCGTCGCCGAGGCCGTAGATCACGGTCGGATCGGTCTGAAGACGCATGCCGCGATCGATGCGTTCGGCAAAGACGCCTGCAACACGATGACGCTCTTCGGCAATGCCCGTTTCACGTTCAATGATCGACGCCAGGATCAACGCGTCATAGCGTGAGTCGACCGGTGCGTCCTCGGCGCGGTTTTGCCATTCCTGCTCGAGCGCCTGCTCCATTCGACGATGCGCGCGCCGATAGATCTCACGATCCGTGGTACCTCGTGGAAAGGAATAGGTATCGGGGTAGAGCCACCCTTCGGGATGATCGGGCTTCCCGCTAATCTGCTCCATGACCTCGTCGCCACTTAGCGCCTCGAGCTCGAGGCGCACCGTGTCGTGCCTTGCAAGTGCTTCACGTATCTGCTCGAACGTCCACCCCTCGATGACGGTGAAGCGATGGTGCACTACGTCGCCGGCGGCCAGGCGCTCGAGCAAACGATAAGGCGTCTGGCCGGGGGTGAGGCGGTATTCACCCGCATGGAGACGTGTCGCGGTGTCGTTGAAACGCGCGGTAAGGCGAAAATAGAGGGGGCGGTCGATCCAGCCCTGCTCGGCCAATCGGCTCGCAATCCAGCGGACCGAGGCGCCGCGCTCGATTTCAAGGATTTCGCTGGCTTCATCCTGGGGCTGCATCGGTGAATGCAGAAACCGGAGGTAGTCGACAGCGAGTACACCGATCGCAATACCGATCAGGGTGAGCAGTATGGCAATAGAGCGTCGCAAGCCCATTTACTCGATCCGATAACGCGCCTCATGCGCCCCTTCGATAGCGTCTGCTAGCCGTCGAGCCAGGGGTGCGGTTGACGCCACCAGCCGACCGTCAACGGCGCGCACTGGCCGCAACCCCCTGATGCTATTCGTCAGGAAGACCTCGTCAGCTCGTTCGAGATCATCGCCCTGTACACGCCCGATTGACACTTCGATACCCAATTGTTCGGCGGCAGCCAGTACATACGAACGCAGCACACCGGCAACGCCGCAGCGGTCCAGTCGGGGCGTGAGCAGTCGTCCGCCCCGGGAGAGGAACAGATTACTCGCGGTCGCCTCAACGAGATACCCTTGGCGATCATACATCAAGCCCTCGTCGATCGCCGGGTCGGTCCATTCCTGTCGCGCGAGGATTTGCTCGAGCCGACTCAGATGTTTGATTCCGGCGAGGGCAGGTTGTTCGGCCAGACGGAGGGCGCATGTGCGCACCGTCGCGGGCTCTCCTCGGAGGGTGATACCCGGTGTTTCGCGAAATCGCAGAATCCGGGTCGGTTGTGGCACGGCAGGTACTGCGTACCCTGCCCCTCCCGGTCCACGTGAGACGGTGACGCGAAGGATGCCATTCCCGCCCCCGGGAATCAGGCCCTGTCGCTCCGCCGCAAGAGTATCAGCAGACGGACAGGGTATCCCGAGGCGCGCACACCCCGCTGAAAGGCGCTCAAGATGTGTCGACCAGCGCAGCGGCTGACCATCGGTTACGGCGATGGTCTCGAAGACGCCGTCGCCCAGGCAGAGGCCTCGGTCAGTGGAAGCAATCGCGCCGCCAAGCTCTCCGTTGACCAGGACGCGATCGGTCACGGAGCGCCCCGAACACACCAAAGGACGTGCGTCGTACTATATACGTCGGAACAGCAGCGTCCCATTCGTCCCGCCAAAGCCGAACGAGTTCGACAGCACGGTTTCGATGTCCATTTCTCGCGGCTCGTGGGCAACGAAATCGAGATCGCAGCCCTCGTCCGGGTCGTCGAGATTGATGGTCGGTGGAGCTACCTGGTCACGCAAAGAGAGCACGGAGAGCACGGCTTCAAGACCGCCGGCTGCCCCGAGCAGATGCCCGGTCATCGACTTGGTCGATGTCACAGCGATATGGCGGGCATGATCCCCGAACAGGCTCTTGATCGCCTTGACTTCCGCGACATCACCAATCCGCGTCGAGGTTCCGTGTGCATTGATATGACTGATTGCCTCGGGAGCCAGTTCGGCATCGCGCAGCGCGGATCCCATGCAGCGGCGCGCCCCGTCCCCGTTCTCTGCCGGTTGCGTCATGTGGTACGCGTCCGAACTCATGCCGTACCCAACCAGCTCGGCAAGAATCGGGGCTCCGCGTGCCCGCGCATGCTCCTCGGCCTCGAGCACCATAACGCCGGCGCCGTCACCGAGCACGAAGCCATCACGCTCGCGATCCCACGGCCGACTCGCACGCTCGGGCTCTTCGTTGCGTGTCGATAGCGCGCGTGCCGAAGCGAAGCCAGCGACCCCAAGGGGGCTGGTCGCCATCTCCGCACCGCCTGCCACCATGACATCGGCGTCACCGTAGCTGATCAGCCGCGCCGCATCGCCGATATTGTGCGTGCCCGTCGTGCAGGCGGTCACAATGGAGATGTTGGGCCCGCACATACCGTAACGAATGGATAGATTGCCTGCGACCATGTTGATGATCGCACTAGGGATGAAAAAGGGAGACAGCTTCCGGGCGCCACTGTCCAGCAGCGTCTGGTGACCATCCTCGATCTCCGGCAATCCCCCAATCCCTGAACCGATCGCTACGCCAATTGCATGGCGGTTCGCGTCCGTGATCTCCAGGCCCGAATTTTCGATCGCTTCGCAGCCGGCCGCAATCCCGTACTGGATGAACTTACCCATGCGCCGCGTATCGCGGACTTCCATAAAGGTCTTCGGATCAAGGCCTTTCACTGAAGCCGAAAAACGTACCGGATACTGCGAGGCGTCGAATTCCGTGATCGGCATCGCGCCCGAAGTCCCGGCCAGAATCTGTTGCCAGGTCGTCTCAATGTCATTGCCGACTGGCGAGACCGTTCCGAGTCCGGTAACAACAACGCGGCGCTTACTCACGGCATCATGCTCCAAGAACCAGCTGCGGATCCCCCGGGAGGAGCGTCAAGGCCCAGCCGGGACGAGAATGTACTGCTCGCCGGGGATCCCCAAAGGAGTGCCGATCCCGTCCGGAGCCACCATCTTCAGCGAAACGGCGGCTCCATCCGTTGACCGCATTACTCCGAATGTTGATTGATGTAATCGATAGCCTGCTGAACCGTCGTGATCTTTTCGGCCTCTTCATCCGGAATCTCGCACTCGAATTCCTCTTCGAGCGCCATCACCAATTCAACGGTATCGAGAGAATCAGCCCCCAGGTCATCAACAAACGAGGCCGCATTGGTTACCTCTTCTTCCTTGACACCGAGCTGTTCCACGACGATTTTCTTTACACGTTCTTCAACACTGCTCATGAGGGATCGACCTCCGGTCTCGGGTGTAACGCAGCCACGGTTGCGCGGGGCGATATTGTAGGGGAATCCCCCTTGCCGTTCCACCCGCAGCCCGCGACAGCCTCTGCTAATAGATTATCAGGGTTTTTAGTTGGTTATGGATATTTCCCAAGTTTTACATTAACTCAAAGCGCGTTGCTACGTCATGTACATTCCGCCGTTGACGTGCAGGGTCTGCCCGGTGATGTAGGCAGCCCTTGGCGATGCCAGGAACGCGCAGGCACTCGCTACCTCGGATGGATCGCCGAAACGGCCGACGGCAATGTGCGCAAGCAATGCGTCCTTCTGTTCATCGGGCAAGGCCCGCGTCATGTCCGTATCAATGAAACCCGGCGCGACGGTGTTTACCGTGATTCCGCGACCACCAACCTCCTGGGCCAGTGACCGCGCGAAGCCACCGATGCCCGCCTTCGCCGCTGCGTAATTTGCCTGCCCAGGATTACCAGTCGCTCCGACAACCGATGCAATGTTGATGATGCGCCCCTCACGCGCCTTCATCATGCCGCGCAGACATGCTCGTGTCACGCGGAAGATCGCGTTGAGGTTCGTCTCCAGGACGTCGGTCCATTCCGCGTCTTTCATCCGCATCAGCAGATTGTCGCGGGTGATGCCGGCATTGTTCACCAGAATCCGAATCGTGCCAAGCTCGCTAGAGAGTTCCTTGACGAGTGCGTCGACCGCCGCCGGGTCCGTAACGTCGAGGATACGTCCGCCACCATCTCCCCCTGCTTCACGGAGGGACTCACCGATTGCATCGGCTCCGCGCTGCGAAGTCGAGGTACCGATGACTGTGGCGCCTTGGCGCGCAAGTTCAAGCGCAATCGCATGGCCAATCCCTCGACTGGCCCCGGTTACGAGCGCGAGACGCCCACTCAGCTCCATCATGCCTCCTCGTGTGCGCACTGCTGCAGTGCCTTGTTCAACGAAGCCGGATCATCGACCGGCAGCCCCTGCAGCGAGCGGTCGATGCGTCGAGTCATGCCCGCGAGCACCCGCCCCGGCCCCAGCTCCACAAAGCGGTGAACGCCCATCGCGGCCATTGCATTCACCGAGTCGGTCCAGCGGACCGGATTGTACAACTGCCGGCGCAACGTATCCCGAATCTTTTCCGGGGCCGCGTGACTGGCCGCGTCGACATTGTGCACGACTCGAACCGCCGGTGCAGTGAACTCAACGCCGGCCAGGGTCTCGGCCAGCGAGTCGGCGGCCGTTTCCATCAGGCGGCTGTGTGCAGGCACGGAAACCGGGAGTTTGACGGCGCGTTTGGCCCCCGCGCGCTGCGCCTCCTCCATGGCGCGTTTCACGGCGACGGCGTGCCCGGCGATCACTACCTGCCCCGGCGCGTTGAAGTTCACCGGCTCAACGACATCGTCGTTCTGTGCGGATTCGCAGATGCTGCGCACCATTTCGTCGTTGAGGCCAAGAATCGCTGCCATCGCGCCCTGCCCCTGTGGGACGGCATTCTGCATAAGCCGGGCCCGTTCCGCTACCACGCGCAAGGCGCTGTCGAGATCCAGCACCCCGGCTGCCACCAGTGCGCTGTATTCGCCCAGACTGTGGCCAGCCACGCAAGCGGGAGCGGGGCCGCCAGCCTCCCGCCACACCTGCAGAACGGCGACGCCGGCGGTCAGCATCGCAGGCTGGGTGTACTGAGTGTGATCGAGCAGTTGGTCCGGGTCCTGCTGGACCAGCCGCCACATGTCATGGCCCAGCGCGACCGAAGCCTGGTCAAAGGTTTCGCGAACACAGGGCCACTCGGCTGCCAGGTCGGCGAGCATACCGACGCTCTGCGAGCCCTGACCGGGAAAGACGAAAGCCGGAGACGACAAGGTCCTACCTCC
The DNA here is from genome assembly GCA_007134775.1 of Ectothiorhodospiraceae bacterium. Taxonomy (GTDB): domain Bacteria; phylum Pseudomonadota; class Gammaproteobacteria; order XJ16; family Halofilaceae; genus Halofilum. The sequence goes on from SLKC01000002.1 coordinate 15,331, forward strand.
TCGATTGCACAAAAGGGATGGCGCCACGCCGCCTCAGGCCAGCGCCAGACTCAGTACATCCTGCATGTCATAGAGCCCCGGCCGGCGACCGTGCACCCAGGCGGCCGCGCGCATCGCCCCCACAGCGAACACCTGACGGCTGCTCGCCCGATGCGTGATCTCGATCCGCTCGCCATCGCCGGCAAACAGGACCGTATGCTCGCCGACGATATCCCCACCCCGGGATACGGCAAAGCCGATCTCCCCGCGCTCGCGGGGCGCCATCTGGCCGTGCCGTGGCGATGCAGCGACCTCCTCAAGCTTGCGATCCCGCCCCGCCGCGACCACCTCGCCGAGGCGCAACGCGGTCCCCGATGGGGCATCCACCTTGTGCCGATGGTGGCTTTCCTGGATCTCGGCATCATAGTCGTCACCGAGAGTCCGGGCCGCGGCTTCGACGAGCCCAAATACCAGATTGATGCCGACGCCCATGTTGGGAGCCATCACGATCGGCGTGGCGCCGGCATGCTGGCCGATCTCCGCCTTCTGTGCCGGGTCAAAGCCTGTCGTACCAATGACCACGGCCGCATGGCGGGCGACACACTCCTTGGCCAAAGACAGGGCGGCATCGGGCCGCGAGAAATCCACGGCCACGTCGAATGCGGGCAACGCACTCTCCATGCTCTCGAGCCGGACGCCCACAGACCCGCGTCCGGCGATCTCGCCGGCATCGCGCCCCAACGAGGGGTGGTCGGCGTGCTCGATAGCGGCGACCAGCGTCAGTGCCGCATCGTCAATACAGGCAGCGAGCAGGTTGCGCCCCATGCGCCCGGCTGCACCGTGGATAGCCACTCGCGTCATTCTTGTTGTTCCGGTTATTCCTGCGCAGGAGACGGGTCAATGACCGCCTACAGACGCATATCCTCGAAGAATTTCCTGACGCCGTCCAGCCAGCTCCCCTGTCTCGGGCTGTGGCGCGCTTCGTCGTCTTCTTCGAGGGTTGCCCGGAACTCCTCGAGTAGCTCTTTCTGCCGTGGCGTGAGGTGCACGGGTGTCTCGATGCGGACCCGGCACAGGACGTCGCCGGGTGAACCCCCGCGCACAGGGCGCACGCCCTTGCCACGCAGACGGAAGACGCGCTCCGACTGGGTCCCGGCCGGGATCTTCAGCTTCACCCGGCCATCCAGCGTTGGCACGTCGATCTCTCCGCCCAGTGCGGCGGTAGCGATATCGAGCGGTACATCGCAGATCAGGTTCTTGCCGTCGCGTTCAAAGATCGGGTGGGGCTTGACCCGCACCTCGACATAGAGATCGCCAGCGGGTGCGCCCCGTTCGCCGACCTCGCCTTCGCCGGACAGGCGAATGCGGTCTCCCGTATCGACGCCAGCGGGGATCTTCACGGAAAGGCTCTTTTCCCGTTGCACGGTGCCACGGCCGTGACAGGCATCACACGGATCGTCAATCATCTGACCGGTTCCGCGACACGTCGGGCAGGTTTGCTGGATCGAGAAAAAGCCCTGCTGCATGCGGACCTGACCCATCCCTCCACAGGTCGAGCAGGTGCGCGGCTTCGAGCCCGGTTTTGCGCCGCTGCCATTGCAGCGCTCGCAGGCTTCCTGGGTTGGCACCTGGATCTCGGTCTCCGTGCCCTGTACCGCTTCCTCGAGCGTGATGTCCATGCGATAGCGCAGGTCTGCCCCGCGCGCCGAGCGACGGCGGCCACCGCCGAATATATCGCCGAACATGTCGTCAAAAATGTCGGCGAAGTCAGCGCCCCCGAAGCCACCACCGCCAGCACCAGGTCCGCCTGCCGTTGCATCGACACCGGCATGCCCGAACCGGTCATAGGCGGCGCGCTTCTGGCTGTCGGAGAGAACTTCGAACGCTTCCTTGGCTTCCCGGAAACGCGAGAGCGCTTCCTCATCATCCGGGTTCCGGTCCGGGTGATACTTCATCGCGAGACGACGATACGCCTTCTTGATCTCTGCCTCGGATGCTTCGCGCTGCACGCCGAGGATCTCGTAATAATCCCGTTTCGCCATCGCCAGTGGCCCCTCAAACCGGTTCCCCGTCTAACACCTAGCCGGCTGTCGCCGGCGTACCAAGCTGTCGGCAAATGCCAGCAACATCGGGTACTGAATGACGGCACGGGACGCCCCAAAGGAGCCATCCCGTGCCGCATCCACGGTATCGCCGCTCATCGCTGGATTGATGAGCGGCGACCCCCTCCATGTTCCCGCTAGTTCTTGCGCTCGTCGTCCTTGACCTCCTCGAACTCAGCGTCGACTACCTCCTCGTCGCTCTTACCCTCCTGGGTCTGCTCCGAAGACTCGGCAGAACTCGCATCGGCCTGGCCATAGGCCTGTTGAGCGAGCGCAGCAGCGGCCTCCGAGAGTTCGCCGGTCTTGGTCTCGATCGTCTCCTTGTCGTCGGAGTCGAGCACGCCCCGGAGCGCTTCAACCGCCTGCTCTACCTTCTGCCGATCTTCCGCGCTGATGTTGTCACCGTAGTCCTTCAGTGACTTCTCCGTCGCATGGATCATGTTGTCGGCCTGATTGCGCGCCTCGACCAGCTCGCGCTGCCGGCGGTCTTCCTCGGCATGCTCTTCGGCGTCCTTGACCATGTTTTCGATCTCGTCCTCCGAGAGCCCGCTCGACGCCTTGATCTCGATCGACTGCTCCCTGCCGGTTGCCTTGTCCTTGGCAGAGACATTCAGGATGCCGTTGGCATCGATGTCGAAGGTCACCTCGATCTGCGGCACGCCTCGCGGTGCGGGCGGGATATCGCTCAGGTCGAAGCGGCCGAGCGACTTGTTGTCCTTGGCCATCTCGCGCTCGCCTTGGAGCACGTGCACGGTCACAGCCGTCTGGTTATCCTCGGCGGTGGAGAATACCTGCGACGTCTTCGTCGGGATCGTGGTGTTCTTCTCGATGAGCTTGGTCATCACGCCGCCCATCGTTTCGATGCCGAGAGACAGCGGCGTGACATCGAGCAGCAGCACGTCCTTTACGCCACCGCCGAGAACACCGGCCTGGATGGCGGCACCCACAGCCACGGCCTCGTCGGGGTTGACGTCCTTGCGCGCGTCCTTGCCGAAGAACTCCTTGACCTTCTCCTGGACCAGCGGCATGCGTGTCTGGCCGCCGACGAGAATGACTTCGTTCACCTCGTTGACGGACAGACCGGCGTCCTTCAGGGCCGTCTTGCAGGGCTCGATCGTGCGCTTGACGAGATTCTCAACCAGCGATTCGAGCTTGGCCCGTGTCATCTTCATGTTCAGATGCTTCGGGCCGGTCTGGTCCGCCGTGATGTACGGCAGATTGATGTCGGTCTGCTGGGCCGAGGAGAGTTCGATCTTGGCCTTCTCGGCGGCCTCCTTGAGACGCTGAACCGCGAGGGGATCATTGTTCAGATCAATCCCCGACTCCTTCTTGAAGCTGTCGGCGAGGTAACTGATGATCGACAGATCGAAATCCTCGCCGCCGAGGAACGTGTCGCCGTTGGTCGATAGCACTTCGAATTGATGCTCGCCATCAACCTCGGCGATCTCGATGATCGAGATATCGAAGGTACCCCCACCGAGGTCATAGACCGCGATCTTCTGGTCACCGCGGCGCTTATCCAGGCCATAGGCCAGCGCTGCCGCCGTCGGCTCGTTGATGATACGCTTGACGTCGAGTCCGGCGATGCGTCCGGCGTCCTTGGTCGCCTGGCGCTGGGAGTCGTTGAAATAGGCTGGAACCGTGATGACCGCCTCGGTCACTTCTTCGCCCAGATAGTCCTCGGCGGTCTTCTTCATCTTCTGGAGGACGCGTGCGGAGATCTCGGGCGGGGCCATCTGCTTGCCGTTCGCCTCCACCCAGGCGTCGCCGTTGTCCGCCTTGACGATCTTGTAGGGAACATACTCGATGTCCTTCTGCACCGTGTCCTCTTCAAAGGCACGGCCGATCAGGCGCTTGACGCCGTAGAGTGTGTTGTGGGGGTTGGTCACTGCCTGGCGCTTGGCCGGCGCACCGACCAGCACTTCCCCATCGTCACCGAAGGCAACGACCGACGGTGTCGTGCGATCACCTTCGGCATTCTCGATGACGCGCGCGTTCTCCCCTTCCATGACCGCAACGCACGAATTCGTCGTGCCGAGGTCAATGCCGATCATCTTACCCATGAATCCTGTCCTCCAGTCGTTTCACGTATCCGGGTTCGGAGTCTCAATCTCTGCTTCCCCGCTATATGGGGAAGGTCGCCCAGCGCTTCAACCGCCTATTTGGCAACGATCACCAGCGCGGGCCGCAGGAGGCGATCTTCCAGCCGATAGCCCTTCTGGACTACGGTTGTGACGGTGTTTGCCGGATGCTCCGCGTCGGCCTCCTGCGTCGACATCGCCTGATGCAGCTCGGGGTCGAACTTCTCCCCGCTCGGGTTGATCTGTTCGATGTTGAATTTCTCGAGGGCCTGAGTGAGCATCTTGAGCGTTAGTTCGGTGCCCTCGCGGATCTTCTCGAGATCCGCATCTTCCTGATTGGCCGCATCGTAGCCGAGTTCCAGGCTGTCACGCACGGCGAGCATCTCGGTGGCGAACTTCTCAAGCGCCTGCCGGCGGGCGCTGGTGATATCCTTCTCCGCACGCTTGCGGATATTGTCCTTCTCCGCCTCCATCCGCATGATCCGGTCCCAGTACTCGCTCGCGCGCGCCTCGGCTTCCTCGAGCCGCTCACGCAGTCGCTCGAACTCGTCGGAACCCTCACCGCCGTCGCCCGTTTCTGGCCCCCCTTCCGTCAGGGCTTCCTCGCCACTGCGGCCGTTCTCGGGCTGATCCGGCTCTTGCTGGCTGCGCTCGGCGCCTTCCACGGTCTCGTTGGTCTCCGCGGATTGCTTATCCGTCGTCATGCGTGCTCCCCATTGTCATTGCGCCAAAGAAAGTCCAGGGCGCCCTGCGCCCGATTTGCGGCCAATCTGGGGTTCAGGTGCGCGGATTCAAGGCCGAGCCAAGCAGACGCGCGGTGACGTCGACCACCGATATGACCCGGTCGTACTCCATGCGCGTGGGCCCGATAACCCCTAGCACCCCGACCACTTCGTCGCGACTGCCGTAGGGTGCGGTCACGATGCTCAGGTCATCGAGCACCTCATGCCCCGACTCCCGGCCGATATAGATCTGCAGGCCGTCGGCCTCGACCGAGCGCTCAAGGAGATCGTAGAGGTCGCGCTTGCGGTTGAAAGTCTCGAACAGCGCCTTGAGCTTCTCGACGTCCGAGAGCTCCTCGAAATTCATCAGGTTGGTCTCGCCAGCCAGCACGAAATCGGACGCCTGGGCTTCCTCGCCCTCGCCCGAGAACGCTTTGCCTGCCATGTCGACCAGGACATCCATCAGCCGGTTGACATCACGCCGAGTCGCTTCGAGCTCGGCCGCGATCGACTGGCGAATCGCTCCCAGATCAAGGCCGGCGAAGGCCTCATTGAAGTAATTGCCGGCCTGCTCCAATTCCGAGCGCGTGTAGTCGCGATCGGTATGGATCACACGATTCTGCACCTCGTGGTCATTGACAACGAGGATGACCAGGACGCGCCGGTCGCCGAGCGGCAGAAATTCAATATAGCGCAGGATCGACACATGGCGCCGTGGCAGCGTGACGACGCCCGCCATCCTCGTGAAACCCGAAAGGAAACCGGATACGGACTGGACGAGATCCTTCGGCTCGGCGTCACCATCGAGCTGCAGTTGCTCGCGGAGCTCGTCCGGAGAGAGCTGGTCTATCGGCTGCATCTCGAGCAACGTATCCACGAACAGCCGGTAGCCCTGCTCCGTCGGGATACGTCCCGAAGACGTATGCGGCGACATCAGGTAACCTAGTTCCTCGAGGTCGTACATGACGTTGCGTACGGTCGCCGGGCTCAGCCCCAGCCCGGAAGCTCGTGAAAGCGACCGCGAACTGACCGGCTGCCCTTCCCGGATATACTGATCCACGAGCACCCGCAGAATATGCCGGGCGCGTTCCGGGAGCGGGGCTGGCGCGTTCGTGTTCGGACTCATACTCCGAATTCTAGCTGATGGAGCTGCAGCTTGGCACTCCCCATGGTGGAGTGCTAAACCCATCCGCGCCTTCGGACCGAGGCGGGAACAGCCATCGGTATGGTGCCGAGGACGTCGGCAGTACAATAGGGGGGTGCCGGCACATCTGGCTCCCAAGCATGCGAGAGGCTAAACCTGGAATGACCACACCGCTTGATCCCGTCCTCCGGCGCTCGACGCGGCCCGTTGATGTGGGCTCGGTGCGGATCGGGGGAGGCGCCCCAATTGTGGTCCAGTCGATGACCAACACGGACACCGCCGATGTCGAGGCGACCACCCGGCAGGTCGCAGAACTCGCAGAGGCGGGCTCTGAACTCGTCCGGATCACGGTCAACAACGACGCCTCTGCCGCGGCGGTGCCGAGGATTCGCGACGCATTGGACCGGCGCGGCATCGAGGTTCCCCTGGTTGGCGACTTCCACTTCAACGGACACAAGCTCCTGGCGACCCATCCGGCCTGTGCCGAGGCCCTCGGCAAACTGCGCATCAACCCCGGCAATGTCGGCAAAGGCCGCCGTCGGGACGAACAGTTCGCGCAGATGATCGAGATCGCCTGCCGCTACGATCGACCGGTCCGGATCGGTGTCAACTGGGGCAGCCTCGATCAGGACCTGCTGGCACACATGCTCGACGAGAATCAGCGCCGCGCCCAGCCACGCGATCTGACTCTGATCAACCGCGAGGCCGTGGTCGAATCGGCGATCGCGAGTGCCCATCGGGCGGAGGAGCTGGGACTGCCGCCCGAGCGCATCGTGCTCTCCTGCAAGATGAGCGGCGTTCAGGACCTGATCGCGGTTTACCGCGACCTCGCCGAGCGCGGCGATTATGCACTCCACCTCGGACTGACCGAGGCGGGCACGGGCACGAAGGGGATCGTGGCATCGACCGCTGCTCTCTCGGTCCTTCTTCAGGAGGGGATCGGGGATACCATCCGCATCTCTCTCACGCCCGAGCCCGGTGGCGCCCGCACCCGCGAGGTCGTCGTCGCCCAGGAGATCCTGCAGACCATGGGACTGCGCGCCTTCACCCCGATGGTGGTCGCCTGTCCGGGCTGTGGTCGCACGACCAGCACCTACTTCCAACAGCTCGCCGAGGACATCCAGCAGCATCTGCGGCGCCGCATGCCCGAGTGGAAGGACCGTTACCCCGGTGTCGAGGAGATGCAGGTGGCGGTCATGGGCTGTGTGGTCAATGGCCCGGGCGAGAGCCGTCATGCGAACGTCGGCATCAGTCTGCCGGGGACTGGCGAGCGCCCGGTCGCCCCCGTCTATGTCGATGGTGAGAAGACCGTGACGCTCAAGGGCGAACACATCGCCGAAGAGTTTCAGGAGATCGTCGAGGACTACGTCGAGCGCACCTACGGCCAGCAGGACGCTTCGGCCTGATGGCGGATGCGCGCGTGGCTGTGGTCGGCGCCGGCCTCGCCGGTGCCGCCACAGCGGCAGCACTCGCGCGGGCGGGTCACAATGTCGATCTCATCGCCGAGCCGTGCGATCCGGGTGCGTCGGCATTGCCGCTGGGCGTGTTGCGCCCTCACCTGGCGACCCAGCTCGATCCATTGGCGCGGGTGCGCCGACATGGTCTGCGCCTCACACGAGCCTGGCTCTCGGAGCTGGAGCGCCACCGACTCGATTGCGGCCGACAGGTCGACGGCGCACTCGCCATTGCCGGCGATGCCCGTAGCCGGGCCCGCCGCGATCGCTTGCCGAGCGGCGGCAGCGATGATCGGCGCGTCACCCGATCCCAGGCGCAGAGGCTGGCCGGCGTCGACCCCGCTGATTCGGCGATATTCCATCCGCGGGGGGCATGCATCGCCCCCGCGCGGCTGGTAGCGGCATTCCTGCAATATGCGGGTGGTCATGTTGTGTGGACGAACGCTCGCATTCGCTCGCTCCAACGCCGCGGCTCTCGCTGGCACTTGTTGGGTGCGCCTCCTCTAAGACACGCGTACCGGCATGTTGTGCTCGCAACGGGTGCGGGCACATCCGCACTGCTGCCCGAGATCGCATCCTGGCTTGAGCCGGCTCGCGGCCAGGCTACGGCCATTGGTGCGACGGCGGCCAGCACCCATCAACGGCTGCCGGTATCGGGTGACGGCTACATCACCCCCGCGGTCGACGGCCTACATTGGGTGGGCGCAACCCTGCAGCGGGGGGCAACGTCGCGCCAGCGGCGTAGCCGTGACGATGAAACCAACATTGCGCGGTTTCAGCGTCTGTGGCCAACCCCAACGGCGCCCGAAGTCCTCGATCACTTCGTCGGTATACGCGCGACGACAAGGGACCGGCTCCCCGTGGTCGGTGCGCTTGCGCCGGGTCTCTGGCTCTCGGTCGGTCATGGCTCCCACGGTCTCAGCACCGCGCCGCTCGCCGGGCTATTGCTCGCTGGCGCGATCCACGGTCGCGCGGCCCCACTGCTCACACTCGTCAGCCCACATCGACCTGCCCTGCAGCGTGCTCGCCGCCGATCGGGATGACGCTCTGCGGGCGACCGCCGACCACCATCGATGATTGACAGTGGCACCGCTACTGGCCCGCGCTGTAGACTCGACATCGCCTTTGGACAAGGGGCCCGCGATGACAATCCGACTCCGTACCCTGCTGCTCGCAGCCCTGCTCGTGCCAGGGGTGACGAGTGCCGATGAGCCATTCACTGCGACCAGCGAGGCCGCCGGAGTCGGCCTCGATCTCAGCGTCCTTACGCGTACCTTGGCGATCACGGGGGGCAACGGCGCGCAGGATGTCGAAATCGACGGCGATCTCGCCGGTATCCGGGCTTACTGGCAGGGACAGAACGGGTTGCGGCTGGAAGGGCGCGCCCTTGGCGGCAATGTCGACGTGGAGTCAGGCGACTTCGATGACACTGAGGCCGCCCGTCTGCTGGAGGGGCGCGTCACCTACGGCATGGACATACGCAACGGCGATCGCGCCTACGCTGGCATTGCCCACGAGTCCCTGGCCGTTGACGGTCCCGGTGATGCCGGTGACCTCCGCCTGCGGTCCTGGTATGTACCCCTGGGTTATGCGACAGCGGGCACGGTCCGCCGCCATTGGAACGCCGTGGCAAGCCTGGAGGGCCGTTTCATCGTCGCGGGCACCGATCGGGTTGAGAAGTTCGATGACGGTGATCGCGTGCGCTTCCGCCGCCGCGGAGGCTGGGGGATCGCAGCGGACGTCACCTTCCGCAGCCGTGATGCCCCCTTCGAAATCCAGCCCTACCTCTACTGGATGGACTTTTCGACCAGCCGCAGCGAGAGCGTGGGCAGCGCGGATCTGAGGACAACGGACGGCGACGGTGGCGCGGTCGGCATCCGCATCCATCTCGCATACTGATATCTGCAGCCATCCCGGGCACGCGGGTCAGGGACGGCACGTCAGTCAAGGACGTCCGCCCCGCCGATAGAGCGCCTGTCTGCTCGGGATGGATCGTATGGGGAGATGGCGCGCCCGGGAGGATTCGAACCCCCGACCACCTGGTTCGTAGCCAGGTGCTCTATCCTACTGAGCTACGGGCGCAACATGAAACGTGATTTTCTTCGCGCGACACCTCAACGTCAAGCGTAACCGCCTGTTTCAACCGCGGTACGCCCCTAGAGCTTCTCGGGGCGTTCGTGCTAGCGCGAGCGGGCCGCTAAGGACTGGCGGAGAGAGAGGGATTCGAACCCTCGAAGGGGGTATCAGCCCCTTACTCCCTTAGCAGGGGAGCGCCTTCGACCACTCGGCCATCTCTCCGGAATCCCTTCGACGGCAGCACCACCGAAGAGCGCACAGGATAACGATCCAGATCCTTCGGGTAAAGGATCGTTTCCTGTGTCGCGGAACACAATCAGCCCGGCTGCTGCTCGTCCGCGTCGTCCTGCTCCTTCTTGATCCGCTCGTAGATCTCTTCGCGATGGACTGCCACATCCCGAGGGGCATTCACCCCAAGACGAACCTGGTTTCCCTTCACGCCGAGAACCGTCACGGTAACCTCGTCACCGACCATCAGCGTTTCGCCCACCCTGCGGGTAAGAATCAACATGATCCAATGCTCCTTTCAGTCTTCATCACCATAAATCCAGGGCCGGAGGACGTCCTACTCGAGCGTATACCCCTCCATCCCAGCGCACAGCCGCTCTCGACCCTGGCTCCTACGCGACTCATTCGCTGACCGTGGCGCTCGGCATTTCCGCCGCTGGCGATTCCGCGGCATCGAGCCCAAACGCACTGTGGAGGGCTCGAACGCCCAGTTCCAGGTACTTCTCCTCGATCACAACGGAGATCTTGATCTCCGAAGTGGAGATCATCATGATGTTGATGCCTTCACTGCCAAGTGCGTCAAACATGCGACTCGCTATCCCTGCATGCGATCGCATCCCGACGCCAACCAGTGACAATTTCACGATGTGATCGTTCCCCTCGACCTTCCACGCACCGAGCTTGGCACTCGTCTCGCGGACTAGTTCCAGCGTCCGCTCAAAGTCATTGCGGTGGACGGTAAAGGTAAAATCGGCCTTGCCGTCCTCGCGGGCGACGTTCTGGACGATCATGTCCACCTCGATGTTCGCATCGGCGACAGCCCCGAGGATACGCTGTGCAATGCCCGGCTGATCGGGCACACCGGCAACGGTGAGCTGCGCCTCGTCGCGGTTGAACGCGATGCCGGAGATCAGGGCGTTTTCCATGTCAACGTCCTCATAAGAGATCAGGGTCCCGGGGTTGTCGACAAAACTCGACAATACCCGGAGCGGTACATTGTACTTGCCAGCGAACTCGACCGCGCGGATCTGCAGGATCTTCGCGCCGAGGCTGGAGAGTTCCAGCATCTCCTCGAAGGTGATGCGCTCCAGCCGGCGTGCCCGCGGAACGACACGCGGATCGGTAGTGTAGACCCCGTCGACGTCCGTGTAGATCTGGCACTCATCCGCCTTCAGCGCCGCGGCGAGCGCAACGGCCGAGGTATCGGAGCCGCCGCGCCCGAGTGTTGTGATGCTCCCACCCTCGTCAACTCCCTGGAAGCCGGCGACCACGACCACACGACCCGCAGTCAGATCAGCACGCATCCCGGCGTCATCGATGTGTTCGATGCGCGCCTTGCTGTGGGCACTGTCTGTCCGGATCGGCACCTGCCCGCCCGTGTAAGACCGGGCCGGGCAGCCGCGCTTGTCGAGAGCCATCGACAACAGGGCGATCGTGACCTGCTCCCCTGTCGCCAGCAGGGTGTCCATCTCGCGCGGATTCGGTCGGGGCTGGATCGATCGGGCGAGGTCGATCAGCCGATTCGTTTCCCCGCTCATCGCCGAGACGACAACCACAACATCGATGCCCTTCTCGCGCGTCGCCTTCACGATATCGGCGACATGCTCAATACGCTCGACATTGGCAACGGAGGTCCCGCCGAATTTCTGTACGTATAGGGTCATCTGCTTCCTGTCTGCAGCATCATCGGCGCTTCATCGCCGGTTGAGGGACCTGTGCTTCCCCCGTGGACAGGCCCCTGCCGTCGACAGGGCCGGGAGTATACAGGCTCGTGAAATGCAGCTTCAAATCATCACGCGCGTCGGCCTTTACGCCGACGCGCGTAATCAGGTGAGGCGCTCGCGACACCACTCGACTGCAGCCGTCAATGCCGCATCCAGGTGCTCCGGTTGATTGCCTCCAGCCTGCGCCATGTCGGGTCGTCCGCCGCCGCGGCCACCGACGCGTCCGGCGACCTCGTTGGCCAGACCACCGGCCGCAACGCGGTCGGTGACATCGTGTGTCACTCCGGCGGCGAGCTGGACCTTGCTGCCCTGGACCGTGGCGAGGACCACCGCAGCGGTTCCAAGCTTGTTCTTGAGCTGATCGACCGTTTCGCGCAGCGTTCGCGCATCTGCGCCTTCCAGCCGAGCGGCCAGTACCTTGACCCCCGCAATGTCGATCGCGCTGGCTGCGAGGTCACCTCCGGCCGCGCTGGCCAGCTTCGACTTGGCCTGTTCCAGCTCTTTCTCCAGACGTCGCACGCGCTCTACAACCTGGGCTGCGCGTGATTCGAGATCGTCCCGGGTCGCACCGAGCGTATCGGCAACGCGCTGCAGGGCCGCGTCCTGATCGGCGATCCACTCGATGGCCTGCTCGCCGGCTATAGCCTCGATCCGGCGCACGCCGGCGGCGACGCCGGTCTCCAAGGTAATCTTGACCAAGCCGATGTCCCCGGTGCGCTCTACGTGGGTGCCTCCGCAGAGTTCCAGGGAGTGCGGTCCCAGGCGCAGGACACGTACTTCGTCACCGTATTTCTCCCCGAACAGTGCCATGGCCCCTTCCGTAATGGCCTCCTCCATCGCCATCTGACGGATCTCGCAGGGGCTGTTGCGTCGGACCTCACCGTTGATGAACGCCTCGATTTCCCGCAACTGGTTGTCCGTAACGGGCTCGAGGTGTGAAAAATCGAACCGAAGGTGGTCCGGCGCCACGAGCGAGCCCTTCTGCTGGACGTGGCCACCGAGGACATGGCGCAGCGCCGCGTGCAGTAGATGGGTTGCCGAGTGGTGGCGGCGGACATCATCGCGGCGGTCTTCATCCACCTCGGCGCGCAGCGTTGCACCGACCTCGATGGCGCCCGCCAGGACGCGCCCTACGTGTGCGGTCGCCTGCCCCTGCTTGCGCGCGTCTTCGACGCGGAACTCGGTACCCGAGGTCCGCAGATGCCCCTGGTCACCGACCTGGCCACCGGCCTCGGCATAGAAGGGGGTAACGTCGAGAAACACCATACCGGCCTCGCCGGTATCGAGGCGTTCGACCGCCTGCCCATCGCGATAGAGGGCGATGACGCGGCCTTCATCCTGGCCTCGCTCGTAGCCGGTGAAGGCGCTGGCCGTCGCCACATGCACGCTCGCCTCGCCATCCATCGCGAACCGGCTCGCCCGTCGCGAGCGCTCCTGCTGTTCGGCCATGTGTTCGTCGAAGCCCGCCGCGTCCACGCGCAGTCCGTGCTCACGGGCGATGTCCGCCGTCAGATCGAACGGGAACCCGTAGGTATCGTACAAGCGAAAGGCAACGTCACCCGGGATGGTCGATTCCGCGGGGGGCGGTTGCGTATCCTCTTCTGGCGGCACCTCGCGGAACGCCTCGCGCGGTACGAGATCCCGGATCTCCTCTTCGAGTACTTTCATGCCCTGCGCCAGCGTCTCCTGGAACCGGCGCTCCTCCTGCAGCAGGATGGTCTCCACGCGCTCACGCGCTTGCGGCAGTTCCGGGAACGCCTCCCCCATCTCGTCGCTGAGCGCTGCAGCGAGGCGGTGGAAGAAGGGCTGCTCGACACCGAGCTTGTGGCCGTGGCGGGCGGCCCGGCGGATGATCCGGCGCAGGACGTAGCCGCGCCCCTCATTGCTCGGCAGGACACCATCAACGATCAGGAAGGCACAGGAACGGATGTGGTCGGCGATTACCCGCAGCGATGCATTGTCCTGTTCTTGGGAGCCGGTTACTCGCGCCGCTTCCGCAAGCAAACGCTGGAAGAGGTCGATATGGTAGTTGTCGTGCACCCCCTGCATGACCGCGGCGATGCGCTCGAGCCCCATGCCGGTATCGACGCAAGGGGCAGGCAATGGCGTCATCTCGCCATCGGTGGAGCGGTCATACTGCATGAAAACGAGATTCCAGATCTCGACGTAGCGATCGCCATCCTCATCCGGTGTGCCGGGCGGCCCGCCGGCCTTGCCCGGGCCGTGATCATAGAAGATCTCGCTGCACGGGCCGCACGGTCCCGTGTCTCCCATCTGCCAGAAATTGTCGCTTCCGGCGATGCGGGCGAAGCGTTCAGGGGGGACACCGATTTCATTGAGCCAGATGTCGGCCGCCTCGTCATCGTCGATATAGACGGTGACCCACAGGCGCTCCGCATCCAGACCCAGCTCTTCGGTCAGGAACGTCCAAGCGTAACCGATCGCCTCCCGCTTGAAATAGTCGCCGAAGCTGAAATTGCCCAGCATCTCGAAGAAGGTGTGATGGCGTGCGGTGTAGCCGACATTCTCAAGGTCGTTGTGCTTGCCGCCGGCACGGACACAGCGCTGTGTCGTCACAGCCCGCTGGTAGTCGCGCTGTTCGTTACCGAGGAAAACGTCCTTGAACTGGACCATGCCCGCATTCGTGAACAGCAGTGTCGGGTCGTTGGCGGGCACGAGCGGTGACGATGGCACGATGCGATGGTCATGCCGCTCGAAGAATCTCAGGAACCGGTCGCGCAGCTCCGCGCTGCCCATCGATGCCTGCACTTGCGTGCTCTTGTCAGCCAAATCTGCGTTCCCGTGTGTCAATTGCGCTGTCGGCGCACTCCACCTGGCGACGCGGCCTCCCGGGGCGTCGGTCCGACTCGCCCGCTTCGAGCGCCCGTCACTCCTCGTCGTCGCCCATCACCACCGAACGGGTGATCTCCGCGGGGAAACCGCGCGTCTGGAGGAAGCGCGCACGCCGGGTCTGCTCACGGCGGTCGAACGCGCGCTTCTCGCCAAAACGCTTCGCCAGTGCCGCGCGTGCCCGCTCCGGCCATTCCTCCGCGAACGGCGCAAGAGCCGCCCGGATCAGCTCATCCGCCACGCCACGCTCTGCCAAAGCCGAACGGATCTTGTTGGGACCATCGCCACGGCGGACCCGTTCGTCGACGAATTGTTCGGCAAACCGCCCATCGGCCTGCAGGCCGGCCGCCGCGAGCCCAGCAATCTCCTCGTCGACCAGCTCTTCCGCGAAGCCGCGCTGGCGAAGCTTGGCCGCGAGCTCGCTCGCGCTGTGCTCGCGCCGCGCCAGCAGCCGCACTGCAGCTTCGTGCACCGCGGTCTCGGAATCAATCGCGGACTTCAGAGCCTTCCGTCTCCTCTTCGGCCGCACCGCCCTCGCGGCGTGGCGACTGCGTCAGCAGTAGCTCGCGCACGCGCTGTTCAAGCTCTTCGGCGATCTGCGGATTCTGCTTCAGGTGATTACGGACATTGTCCTTGCCCTGCCCGATGCGGTTGCCATTGTAGCTGTACCAGGCGCCGGATTTTTCGACCAAGCCGTTTTTCACGCCCAGGTCGATCAGCTCTCCCTCGCGCGAGACGCCTTCGCCATAGAGGATCTCGAATTCCGCCTGGCGGAAGGGAGGGGCCATCTTGTTCTTGACCACCTTGACCCGTGTCTCGTTGCCGATGACCTCCTCGCCCTTCTTGATCGAGCCGATACGGCGGATATCGAGGCGCACGGAGGAGTAGAACTTGAGCGCGTTGCCGCCCGTGGTTGTCTCGGGGCTGCCGAACATCACGCCGATCTTCATGCGGATCTGATTAATGAAGACCACCGTGGTGCCGGAGCGCTTGATATTCGAGGTGAGTTTGCGCAGTGCTTGCGACATCAGGCGCGCGTGGAGGCCAACATGGGAGTCGCCCATCTCGCCTTCGATCTCGGCCTTCGGCGTTAGCGCGGCGACCGAGTCGATGACCACCATGTCGACCGCGCCGGAGCGCACCAGCATGTCGGCGATCTCGAGCGCCTGGTCGCCCGTATCGGGCTGCGAGACGAGCAGGTCATCGACGTTGACCCCGAGCTTCTCGGCATAGGTGGGATCCAGGGCGTGTTCGGCATCGATGAAGGCGCACGTGCCGCCCGCCTTCTGGCATTCCGCGATCGCCTGCAGCGTCATCGTCGTCTTGCCCGACGACTCCGGGCCGTAGACCTCGACCACGCGACCCCGCGGCAGGCCACCGACGCCGAGGGCGACATCGAGTGCCAGCGAGCCCGTCGACACGACAGGGACGTCGCGCACGGCGGCATCGTCGCCCATGCGCATGACCGCGCCCTTGCCGAACTGCTTCTCAATCTGGCCCAGTGCCGCAGACAGGGCCTTTTTCCGCTCTTGATCCACGCTTCGCCTCCGTTCGCCTTAGCCTTTCGGGCTCATGACCCACCATTCTCGCACATTTCGCCAGCCCCCTTCAGCTCCCCGCGCCATGGTTTCAGTCGATCCCGACGTCCTCGACCGGGGGGTCGTCCTCCTGTAGCTCTCCCCGCGCCTCCTCGCTGCGCAGCAGTTCAAGCTGATCGAGGTAGTCACGGTTGACGTCGCCGGTGACATAGGAGCCATCGAAACAGCATCCTTCAAAACGCGACAGCCCCGTATTCCCGGCCCGTACCGCCTCGATCAGGTCTTCCTGCGTCTGATAGACGAGCCAGTCGGCGCCGATTGCCTCGCCCACCTCCTCTTCGCTGCGACCGTGCGCGATGAGCTCGTTCGCGGCAGGCATGTCGATACCGTAGACGTTGGGGTAGCGCACCGGCGGCGCCGCCGACGCCATATAGACCTTTTTCGCACCGGCGTCACGCGCCATTTCAATGATCTGCTCCGAGGTGGTGCCGCGCACGATCGAGTCGTCGACGAGCATGACGTTTTTCCCGCGGAATTCGAGTTCGATCGCGTTGAGCTTCTGGCGCACCGACTTTCGCCGTGTCTGCTGGCCCGGCATGATAAAGGTGCGCCCGATGTAGCGATTCTTGATGAACCCCTCCCGGTATTTCACGTGCAGGCGATTCGCCAGCTCGAGCGCCGCGGTCCGACTGGTGTCGGGGATCGGGATCACCACGTCGATATCGTGATCCGGTCGCATCTCCAGTATCCGATCCGCGAGGTGTTGCCCCATGCGCAGCCTCGACTTGTAGACGGAGACATCGTCGATGATGGAATCGGGGCGGGCGAAGTAAACGAACTCGAACAGGCAGGGAGCGTGGGCTGTGGCCGCTGCGCAGATGCGCGAATGCAGCGTCCCATCGGCCTCAATCCACACCGCCTCGCCGGGGCGCAGGTCGCGCACCAACTCGAAGTCGAGCGCGGCCAGCGCGACGCTCTCCGAGGCGATCATGTACTCAGTACCCAGCACACCCTCGCGGCGGCCAAGGACGACCGGGCGTATGCCCCAAGGGTCGCGCATCCCGAGCACACCGCGTCCCGCGATCATGACGACCACCCCATAGGCACCGCGGCTGCGCTCGTGCACCTGTTCGACGGCCGCGAAGACCTGGTCGGGCGTCAATCGGGTCGAATCCACGCGCTTTTGCAGTTCATGGGCAAAGACATTGAGCAGGACTTCCGTATCGGACGAGGTGTTGATATGGCGCAGATCCGCTTCGAAGAGCTGGCGCTTCATCTCCTCGGCGTTGGTCAGATTGCCGTTGTGCGCCATCGCAATACCGTAAGGCGAGTTGACGTAGAACGGCTGGGCCTCGGCCGAGGACTGCGTGCCCGCGGTCGGATACCGGCAGTGACCGATGCCCATCTCCCCCTGCAGGCGCATCATGTGGCGGGTGTGGAATACATCCCGGACCAGGCCAAGGCCCTTGCGCATGAACAGGCGACTGTCACGGCAGGTCATGATCCCCGCGGCATCCTGCCCCCGGTGCTGCATCAGCGTGAGCCCGTCATAGAGAAGCTGATTGACCGGGCCGTGGGCGACAATTCCGACGATTCCGCACATAAGGCGTCACTCTCTCCACGTCGACACGCGTCGACGAGTCATGGTGTTGCAGTACCGCGAGTCACGTATCCTGCTCAAACAGTGATTCCGCCAGCTCCGCCGGGTAGGCTTGGCGGATCCACTCGGCCAGCGGCTCGAAATAGGGGGCCAGCGTCGAGTCCGCCCACCAGGGCTCCTGCTCGATCGCGGTGTCGCCAACCACAAGCACACCGATAGCAACGATCACCAGACCGCGGAGCACACCGAACACGATGCCGAGGGAGCGGTCGGTCCCGGTCAGGCCCGTCTTTTCCACGAGGCGCGAGACGAGGAAGTTGAACAGGCCGCCAACAAGGAGTGTGGCCATGAACAGCCCGACGGCGGCGATTCCCCAGCGCATCAACGGACTTTCGATAGCCTCCGGCAGAAGCACTGCGAGGTTGGGTGCGAAGAACAGGGCTACAAGGAACGCGGCGATCCAGGTGGCAAGCGAAATTGCCTCTTTGACGAATCCCCGCCACACGCTGATCAGCCCGGAGACAGCGATGACGGCAATAATGATCCAGTCGAGGATATTCATACGGTGTGCTCAAGGGTGGGAGACCAGAATGGCTTCGAGGTCCTGCTCGCTCTCCAGTTCCTCAAGCAAGGCACGAGCCTCTTGCTCCGTAGCGACCGGGCCTACGCGGACCCGCCAGATCCGTGTCCCGTCGCTTTCGAACTCGCTTAGGAAGGCCTCGTAGTCGGCCTCGCGCAGGAGATCACGCTGCGCCCGGGCGTAGTCTTGGCGCGTGAAGCCGCCGGTCTGGACCGCCCACGCTCCGATGGGGGCATCCGTTGCTGCATGCTCGTCGGCCTCGTCCGGCTCGTCCTCATCTGCGCGCGCCGCGTCAGGACGTTCCTCCTCGTCCGGTGGCGCTTCGGCGACCGCGTCCTCGGGCAGATCCTCACTCGGCTCTACCTCGCTCACCGCCTCCGGCGGATCGGCTTCCGACTCCGGAACCGGCTCGAGCGAGTCGCGCTCATCCTCCGTTTCCCTGATTTCGGGGCGATCGGGGATCTCGATCTCATAACCCTCGTCGCGCGTCCCCGAGCCATCGAGCAGCATCGGCACAAAGATCACCGCGAGCGCCACCAGTACGGCGGCGCCGATCAGTCGCTGTTTCAGTGCCGTGTTCAAAAATCGCGTCCAGGCACGCGCCGGTCCAACCGGGCCTGAAGATTATAGGAAATGACCGCGCAATTGCGCCACAGTTGCGAACGATCCCGTGATCAGTAGTCGGTCTCCGGGAGTGGCCTGCGCCAGCGCATTCGCCAGCGCGGCGTTAAGCGAATCGCAGTCGCGGGCGCGATCCGCCCTCTCCGCGGTCGCGGCCACCTCTTGCGCGAGTGCGGCGCCCGTGAGCCCGCGTGGCGGCGGCAGCGTGGCACAAAACCAATCGTCCACTACGGGGGCAAGCGCTGCCACAACCCCGGCCACATCCTTGTCCTGATACATGCCGATGATGCAATGCGTGCGCCCGGCCTCCCCCGCTGCCGCCAGCGCTCGTGCGAGCGCAGAGGCCGCCTGTGGATTATGCCCGACATCAAGAAATACATCCAACTCCCTGTCCCTGCAGACAATTCGCTCCAATCTTCCAGGAATGTTTACGTTGCAGAGACCGGTGGCAAGCGCATTGTGCGTCGGCAGATTGCCGCGAAGCGCGGTCAGTGTTGCAATCGCCGTTGCCGCATTGCCCACCTGCCACTCCCCTGCGAGCGTCGGCAGCGGCAAGCGACCGTGCCCCCAATCGCCGTATTCGAACCGCCATTGTCCTCCACCGCGTTCGATCCTGAAGTCGAAGTCACGGCCACGACGGATCTCGCGGGCACCGGAGGCCTGGACCGTATCGGGCCAGTTGGCGGGCAGGTCCGTTTCCCCGACGATCAGGGGGCGACCTGCGCGGGCGATGCCTGCCTTCTCACGTGCGATGCCCGCGCGGTCGGTCCCCAGCCACTCGACATGGTCGACGCCGATCGAGGTGATCACGGCCACACTGCTATCGATGACATTCGTCGCATCCAGGCGCCCGCCCAATCCCGTCTCCAGGATCACCGGATTCGCCCCCGCGTTGCGCAAACAGTTCAACGCCGCGAGCGTCGTATATTCGAAGAACGTCAGGGGGATATCGGCACGCACGCGCTCCACTTCGCGCAGGCCAGCCAGCAGTGTCTCGTCATCCACTTCGCGGCCGCCGATGCGCACACGCTCGTGGTAGCGGTAGAGATGGGGCGATGTATAGACGCCGGGGTATGCCCCTTCAGCCCGGATTACCGCTTCCAGCATGGCACACACGGATCCCTTGCCATTCGTGCCTGCCACGGTGATTACCGGCACACCGAGATCGAGGAGGCCGAGGCGCGCTGCCACAAGGCCTACGCGCTCCAACCCGAGATCGATTTCGCGGGGATTGAGTGTCTCCAGCCACGCGAGCCACTGCGCGACACCATCGCTCGCTTGCGGCTGCATGGCCGGACCGTTACTGCAGGGCCGGACGATGCGTGAACGTCGCCAACAGGCTCGCCAAGCGTGAGCGCATTTCGCGCCGGTCGACGATCATGTCGATAGCACCGTGATCGAGAAGGAACTCGGAGCGCTGGAACCCCTCAGGTAGCTTTTCTCGCACGGTCTGTTCGATGACCCGAGGGCCGGCAAAGCCGATCAGGGCATTCGGCTCCGCGACGTTGACATCACCGAGCATGGCCAGACTGGCCGAGACGCCACCCATCGTCGGATCCGTAAGAACGGAGATATAGGGGATACCCTCGCGCGACATGCGAGCGAGCGCGGCACTGGTCTTCGCCATCTGCATCAGGGAGAACAGTGCTTCCTGCATGCGGGCACCTCCACTGGCGGAGAAGCAGACCAGCGGGGCGCCGGTTTCCACCGAGGTATTCACTGCACGAACAAAGCGCTCACCCACGACCGACCCCATCGAGCCACCCATGAAACTGAACTCGAAGGCACAGGTCACGACGGGGACCTCGTGGACTGCGCCCTGCATGGCGATGAGCGCGTCGCGCTGGCCCGTGCTCTTCTGAGCCTGACTGAGCCGATCCTTGTACTTCTTGCTGTCGCGGAAGCGCAGCATGTCGACCGGCTCGACATCCGCGCCGATCTCATTGCGCGGCTCCGCATCGAGGAACTGATCGAGGCGACGGCTCGCCGAGATTCGCCGATGGTGTGTGCACTTGGGGCACACATCGAGGTTCCGTTCGAGTTCGACGCGGTACAACACGGCCCCGCACTCGTCACACTTGACCCAGAGGCCCTCGGGGACATTGCTCTTGCTTCGGCTGTCGGTACGGATCCGTTGGGGTACCAAGTGCTGAAACCAGCTCATCGCTGCTCGCTCCGCTTGCTATTCGATTCAGGTGGCGGTCCCGGCCTATGCCGTACCATCCAGGGCAGCGCGCAGGGATCCGATGAAGCGGCGGACTTCCTGCTGCGTACGCGCCGGGTCGTCGCCATGCTCGGCGATGCGGGAGACGACTGCACTGCCCACGACCACGGCATCCGCCGATTTCCCCACCAGCGCCGCCGATTCCGCATCACGGATACCAAATCCGACGCCTACGGGCAGATTGGAATGGGCACGAATCGAATCCACCTTCCCGGCAATATCGCCGTGCGCCAGTGTACCGGCGCCCGTCACACCCTTGAGCGAGACGTAGTAGATAAAACCTCTCGCCGCGGTACAGATCCGGGCAAGGCGCTCGTCCGCCGTTGTCGGCGCCACCAGGAAGATCGGATCGATGTTCTGATCGATCAAGGCCTCGATAAGCTCACCGCCCTCCTCCGGGGGGGCATCGACCACGATCACGCCGTCCACACCGGCTGCCGCCGCGGCGGCAGTAAACGCTTCGATACCCATTGCCTCGATCGGATTGCTGTAGCCCATGAGGACGACGGGGGTTTCCGTGTCCCGTTCGCGGAACTCGCCTACCATCTCGAGCACGTGGCGCAGGGTTACGCCCTGCGCCAATGCCCGCTGGCAGGCATCCTGGATCACCGGCCCATCGGATTGTGGATCCGAGAAAGGCACGCCGACTTCGAGCAGGTCGGCACCGGAGGCCGCCATACCATGGAGGAGATCGACGGTCACCGCTGGCGTCGGGTCCCCCGCCGTGATGTAGGGGATGAGGGCAGTACGGCCCGCCTCACGAAGGCGATCGAAACGGCTGGCGATACGACTCATTCCATGCCCCCGCTGTGTTGCGCCACGGTATCCATATCCTTGTCACCACGCCCAGAGAGATTGACCACGATCGTCTGGTCGCACGCCATTGTCGCCGCTAGACGCCCCGCGTAGGCCACGGCGTGCGCAGTCTCCAGAGCCGGCATGATGCCCTCCGTACGCGTCAGGTCGTGAAAGGCGGCGAGTGCCTCATCATCGTCCACGGCCAGATACTCGACTCGGCCGCTGTCCTTGAGCCAGGCGTGCTCAGGGCCAACGCCGGGATAATCCAGGCCCGCCGAAATGGAGTGGGTTGATGTGATCTGTCCCGCCTCGTCGGTCATCAGATAGGTGCGGTTGCCATGCAGAATGCCGGGTCGGCCGGCACACAGCGGTGCACCGTGGTGGCCCGTCGCCAGGCCTTCGCCACCGGCCTCGACACCGTACATCTGTACCGAATCCTCCCCGAGGAAGGGGTGAAACAGGCCAATCGCGTTGGAGCCGCCACCGACACACGCGACCAGGGCGTCAGGCAGGCGCCCCTCGAGCGCCATCATCTGCTCGCGTGTCTCCTCGCCGATCACGCAGTGGAAATCGCGCACCATGCGTGGGTAGGGATCGGGACCCGCGACCGTGCCGATGATGTAGTAGGTGTCGTCGATGTTGGCCACCCAGTCGCGCATCGCCTCGTTGAGCGCATCCTTCAGCGTGCGCGAACCGGATCGCACCGGGACCACCTCCGCCCCGAGCAGGCGCATGCGGAAGACGTTCGTCTTCTGCCGCTCCGTGTCTTCCTCGCCCATGTACACAACGCACTGCATGCCGAGTCGCGCGGCCACCGTTGCACTGGCAACACCGTGCTGTCCGGCACCCGTTTCGGCGATGACTCGCTGCTTGCCCATGTGCTTGGCAACGAGCGCCTGCCCGACGGTGTTGTTGATCTTGTGGGCGCCGGTGTGGTCGAGATCCTCGCGTTTGAGGTAGATCCGCGCACCACCGATTCGCTCCGACCAGCGCTGTGCGTAGTACAGCGGAGTCGGCCGCCCGACGAAATGCTTGAGCGTCCAATCCAGCTCAGCCCGAAAATCGGCATCCCCGCGCAGATGGTCGTAGGCCTGGCGTAACTCGGCCAGTGGCGCCATCAGGGTCTCGGCGACGAAGACGCCGCCGTAGCGGCCAAAATGGCCGGCTGCGTCGGGCAGCGCCTGCTCAGTTGTGCCCGGAGTATGTGTTGCGGTCGCCACGTCGTACCTCCTCGATGAATTCGCGCACGAGCTGTGCGTCCTTGCACCCCTTCGTACGTTCAACGCCACTGGATACATCGACGGCATCGGGTCGTACCCGGCGGATGCCGTCCGCTACATTACCGGCATGGAGTCCACCAGCGAGCACCAGTCGGAACTCGCGTTCGCTCGGCAGCCTCTCCCAGTCGAAGCTTACCCCCGTTCCACCCGCCGCCCCCGGCGGATGCGCATCGACGAGCATACCAGCGGCCCCGGGGTAGGCGGCAGCAATGGCGGTAATATCCGCATCACCCGCCATGCCTGCGGCCTTGATCCAGCGCCGTCCGAAGCTCTCACAGAATCTCGCCGGCTCGCGTCCGTGGAACTGCAGCACGTCCACCGGCACGTTGGTCAGCACCTCCTCGACTTCCTCCTGGGTCGGGTCGAGGAACAGGGCCACCGCCGACGTGAACGGACGCAGGGTCGCCACGATCTCGCGCGCGCGGGCGCAATCAACGGACCGTGAACTGTACCGGTAGAAGACTAGACCGACCGCATCGACCCCGCTATCGGCAATTGCACTCGCGTCCTCGACGCGCGTAATCCCGCAGATCTTGATTTGCGTGCTCGGCATGCGGCGTGTCAGCGGCCAACGAAGTGGATCGGTGAAGTTCGTGCCCCGTTTCCGGGCCGTTCAGCAACGTCGTATCCTAGCACACAAACCCATTCATTCCGTCCGTGCCGGCCAGGGAGGTAATTGCGGCTCGGGCAGCCCCCACTCCGGACCGTAGCGCGGCCCAACCAAGAACAGCCCGCGCGCCGGTGCGGTCACGCCGGCCTGGGTACGATCCTTGGCGGCGAGTAGATGGGCGGTCCAGTCGGTGGGTTGTTCACCGGCGCCCACGGCCAGCAGCACCCCGGCAATGATCCGTACCATGTTGTGCAGAAAGGCATTGCCCTCGACATCGATGACGACCGCGCGGCCTCGACGTTCAATCGTGATTCCGTCGATGCGGCGGACCGCATGCCTTGCCTGACAGGCCGCGGAACGGAACGAAGTGAAGTCGTGTTCTCCGAGCAGGTGGGTAGCCGCGTTCTGCATGGCGGGCACATCGAGTGTGCCGTGATACCAGGCGGCCCGCTGCCACCACAGCGCGGAGCGGTTCCAGCCTTCGAGAATGACGTAGCGATAACGGCGGCTCAGCGCGCTGTATCGGGCATGAAAACCATTGGCAACTGGACGGGCCCAACGTAGGGCACAATCCTCAGGCAGGATTGTGTTCGCCCCCATCACCCAGGCCTTTTCGCCGCGCTCGACCGGGGAGTCGAAGTGGCACACCTGCCCCGTGGCATGGACACCGGCATCGGTGCGGCCGGCACAGACGGCCGTAATGGGCGCATCTGCCACACGCGATAAGGCCTGCTCCACGACCGCCTGTATGGTCCGTACACCCGGCCGTTGGCGCTGCCAGCCACGAAAGGCCCCGCCGTCGTACTCCAGTGCGCATGCAAAGCGCATCCCGCCGCTCACCGCGGAATCCGTTTGCAGGGTTCAGCGCGCCTCGTCGAGCAGCTTGCGGGCTTCGGCGCGCTGCTGCTCACTACCCGCGGCGATGACTTCCTCGAGTGCGCTGCTGGCACTATCCTGATCACCGAGATCGATGTAGGCCCGGGCGAGGTCGAGCATCGTGTCGAGTTCGTCGTCACCGTCCTCGTCCGCACTCGACGACACATCCCCGTCGGTGCGCGCCTGACCATTCCCGTTGCCCGCGCTCGCGCCGCTCGCCTCCGGTCCGCGCTCTTCAGGGACTTCTGGGCGATCGGCGCTGGCTTCATCGCTCAATGCCAGTTCATCGTCGAGCAGGGCATCGAGCCCCTCTAGATCCTCGTCTGGCGCGGTCTGTTGCTCATCCGCGTGATCTGTGCGTGCGAACCCTTCCGCGGCGCCATGACCAGCGGCGGCCGCCTGCGGTTCGCCGTGGTCCGCAGCGGAGTTGTCGTCCATCGGCGCGAGGTCATCGAGCTCTGAGAGGTCGAACGCCGGCTCCTCACCGTCCGCGCCCGGTGCAAGCGAATCATCCGCTTGGGCTTGTGATGCGGATGGTTCCTCTGTCGCGACCTCGCCAGTCGTATGCGGGACCAGGTCATCCAGATCGAACTCGTCGGTTGACGCAGCCGCCTCTGCGTCCCCCTCGGCAACCTGCGGCGATGCGCCGCTCGCCTCCGGTTCGACATCGATATCGTCGATATCGAAATCCAGATCTTCTTCGCCGGTAGCCGCCGGCTCTGCGGCTGAGGACTTCTCGGCGCCCGTCTCCACAGGAGGCTCCGGTGCGCCCCCAAGCTCATCGTCGATGAGGTCGTCGATGTCGAACTCGAGCGAATCGTCCTGCTGCGAGGATGCCTCAGTGGCATCGCCTTCAGCGGGCTCTTCGGGTCCGAGTTCTTCCAGGTCGGCTTCTTCGAGGTCGGCGAGATCGAATTCCAGATCTTCCTCGATGCCCGACGTTGCGGAGCCTGTATCACTCGCTGGCGCGGCTGCTGCGACTCCCGGCTGCTGATCCGCCGCCTGCGCTTGCCGCGGCTCTGTCCCCGCTAGATCCCCCTCCGTCAGGTCGAAGTCGAGATCCTCAAAGTCCTCCCCAGCGGAGTCCGCCCCGGGAGTCCCGGAGGACGCTGTGGAGGGCGTCGCGCGATCGCTGCCAAAGAGGTCGCTGCTCGGTGCGATGTCTCGGCCCATCGCGGCAACGCGCTGCCATTGCGGATGCTCCGTCGAATCGATGAGCCCACGCAGCTGTCCGGCGTGCGTTTCAAAGGACTCCTGGTCGCCCTCGGCGTACAAGGTCTCCAGCAACTTCTCACGGTAATCGGTCCGTGCTGGCGACTCTTGGACTGCGAGTTCGAGCAGGTCGCGCGCCTGTTGATGGAGGCCATAGGCGAGATAGACATCGGCCTCGGCGATGGTGTCGTCCTTCTCGCTCTCATCTTCGCTCGGGTCCTCATCAAGGGCGATCGCTGGAGAATCTCCCGATGCTGGGTCGCCCGGTGCCGATTCTTCCTCGGGCGAGCGCAGACCGCTATCGTCAGCGCCCGCCGCGACGCCTGCTGCGGCAGCGCGGCCCTCTTCCGGCGATGGCTCGGATGTCGCCTGGTCGCTGATCAAGTCATCGAAGTCGCCGACCTGTTCATCGTCCAGCTCGACGTCACCGAGATCGACGGCGTCCTCATCGGTATCTGGCTGCTGTTGTTGCCGCCGGCGCACGACCAATAGCGCCCCGAGGGCAGCGAGTGCGGCAGCACCGCCGAGCAAGCCAAGGGGGCCGCCAGGGACAGCGCTCGCGACACCTCCAGTGACTGCGGCCAAGCCGACCAGCGGCGCCATGAGGCGTGAGAGCAGGCCTTCTTCCTCCGGTTGCGTCCGGACTGTCTCGACGCCGGTGTCCACTGCCGGTTCAGGGTCTTCGGCAGCCACAGCCGCTTCATCTTCTTCGTCTTCCTCGAGTGCGTCCGCCTCTTCCGCCCTCGCGATGAGCACTTCTTCTCGTTCAGACGCCACGGCGTCGATTTCGGCGACGTGCTCATCGAAGGTCGACACCTCGATGTCGATCTCTTCAGCAACCCCGATCTCGTCCGGGACAATCTCCTCGTCGGGGAACATCTCCGGATCGAGTTCTACTTCGCCTTCCTCAGCGACCTGAACCAGACGATCCTGCAGCGCGAGGAGTTGCTCCTCACGGACACTGATGAGTCGCTCCATCTGCTCAACTGTAGACTCCAGTTCAGAGACTCGCGACGCGAGTTCATCGCGCTCCATCTCGCTCGATTCGAGCTGCTCGCGCGCGAGCTGCAACTCCTGCTCGAGCTCCTCAGCCGTGCCTTCGGACGGCATGTCCTCGCCAGCGGCAACCTCACCGCCATCGGGCGCCCCGACTATGCGCAGCTCATCCTCGGCCTCAATCTCGATATCGGTGGGCGCTTCCACTTCCGGCGCTTCGGGCACGGGATCGGCTGCGGCCAGCTGCTCTCGCCACTCCTGCCAGGCCGACTCTTGGCGCGCAATCTCGGCAATGGCCTGCTGTTGATCCACGCCTGCTACATCCCGATCCGAGGGGATACGCAGGACGTAGCCGCTGCGCAAGCGGTTGATGTTCTCGTCGACGAACGCCTCGGGGTTTCCGCGCAGCAGCGCCACCATCATCTGCTGCACGGTCACATCGTCGCCGGCAAACCGGGCGGCAATCTCCCATGCAGTATCTCCGTCACGCGTTTCATAGGTGTCGGCCGGCGACACCTCAGGCTCAGGCTCAGCTACATCCGGCGGCGGTTCCTCTTCCTCTGGGGGTGCCTCGGCGACGTCGACCTCTTCTTCGGCCGGATCGACCTCCGGTTCGGGATCGTCTTCCGCATAGACAGGGGGATCGAGCAGCACGGTGTATTCGCGGAGCAACCCACCCGCGGGCGCATCCACTTCCACGAGAAAGCTCAGGTAGGGCTCTCTGATCCGTTCGCTGCTGGTGACGCGGACGATGACATCGTTGTCGCGCTCGATGACGTCGAACTCGAGATCGCTGAGAAACGCCGGGCGGGGCAGATCGATGTCATCGAACGCACGTTCCGAGGCAAGGCGGATCTCGACCTCGTCAGCCTCTCCTGGCGTTACACCATGCAGGGGAATTTGGGCATCCAGGCGCTGATTCAGCGCCGAGTTCATTTCGATGCTGCCGAGTCCGACCGCGACTGCATTCGCAGGCAGCAGGCCGGTGACGACGAGCAGCGGTACCAGGGCCTTGCGTCGCACGGTGGTCCCCCTGTTGGTGGACTTTGTCCCATCACCGCACCCCACATGCGGTGTCGAGCTCCCCGCCAGTAGATTACATGGGAGCGTTTTTCAGAATGTACTTTAAAGAAAGCACTTGAACAATAGTGGCCTAACTATAGGTCAAACGTGGTCTTTTATCAAAAGTTCGGCAATCTGCACGCTATTGAGCGCAGCCCCCTTGCGCACATTGTCCGCCACCACCCACAAATCGAGACCGCGCTCATGGGAAAGGTCTTCCCGGATGCGGCCGACATAGACGGGATCGTGATCGGCCGCCTCTGTCACCGCAGTGGGATAGCCACCATCCACACGCCCGTCGAGCACGGTTACCCCAGGGGCGCCATCCAGCAATTCGCGGGCCCTTTCCGCTGAGAGCGCCTCGCGCAATTCCAGGTGGACTGCCTCCGAATGGCCGTAGAAGACCGGCACGCGCGCCGTGGTCGGATTCACCGCGAGGTCACTGCGACCGAAGATCTTGCGCGTCTCCCAGACCATTTTCATCTCTTCGCGCGTGTATCCATTTTCCTGGAAGCTGTCGATATGCGGCAGCACATTGAACGCGATCTGCTTGGGGTAAACGCGGCTCTCGACCGGGCGACCGTTAAGCAACTGTGCACTCTGGCTGGCCAATTCCTCGATCGCTTCCTTGCCCGTACCCGAAACGGCTTGATAGGTCACGACGTTGATCCGTTCGATACCGACGGCATCCTCGAGCGGTTTGAGCGCGACGACCATCTGGATCGTCGAGCAGTTCGGATTGGCAATGATATTGCGCGCTGTGTATCCGGCGAGGTCGTGGGGATTGACTTCGGGGACGATCAAAGGAATGTCGGGGTCATTGCGGAAGTGCGACGTGTTGTCGATCACGATCGCACCAGCTGCTGCCGCGCGCGGAGCATGTTCGGCGGAGATCGAGCCGCCGGCCGAGAATAGCGCGATGTCGGTCGAGCTGAAATCGAACTCGGCGAGGTCCTGTACGGTCAGGCTCTGCGAGCCCAATGCGACGCGCTTGCCAGCGGAGCGTTCGCTCGCAAGGGGAACAACTGCACTGGCCGGGAAATTGCGTGCTGCGAGGATCCCGAGCATCGCCTCGCCCACGGCGCCGGTTGCGCCCACCACGGCTATATTGTACTGCCTGTCATTCATGGCTGCTCCAGACTCCATAGGGGGATGAAACGGGGTTTTGCCTTCGGGACACCCCGCTCTCCTGCACGTCCGTTGGGGTAGTCGGCACGGGCGGCCTCACGCGGGCACGCGATCCATCGCCGCAACGACTGCATCGCCCATCTCTACAGTGGAGATCGCGCGGTACGTGCCGGCGATGTCACTGGTGCGGAAGCCTTCGGACAGCACCAGCCCGACGGCCCGCTCGATGCGATCGGCCAACGTGCCTTCATCCAGTGTATGGCGCAGCATCATCGCCACGGAGAGGATCGCCGCGAGGGGGTTGGCCAGCCCCTCTCCCGCGATATCAGGGGCAGAGCCGTGCACCGGCTCATACATCCCCTTGCCCGTACTGTCGAGCGAGGCCGAAGGCAGCATACCGATCGAGCCCGTAAGCATCGCCGCACAATCCGACAGGATATCGCCGAAGAGATTGCCGGTGACGATGACATCGAATTGGCGCGGATCCCGTACGAGCTGCATGGCGGCGTTATCGACATACATGTGGCTGAGCACGACATCGGGATAGTCCGCATGGACGGACGCAACGACCTCGCGCCAGAGCTGCGAAACCTCTAGGACATTGGCCTTGTCCACTGAGCACAGATGGCCGTAACGCCGCCGGGCGCTGATGAAGGCCTGGCGAGCGA
Organism: Ectothiorhodospiraceae bacterium; assembly: GCA_007134775.1. Taxonomy (GTDB): domain Bacteria; phylum Pseudomonadota; class Gammaproteobacteria; order XJ16; family Halofilaceae; genus Halofilum. Next base: position 44,884 of record SLKC01000002.1, read on the forward strand.
TGCGCTCGATCTCGCTCTCGCTGTAGACCATCGTGTTGTAGCCCCGCCTCTGGCCACTGGCGTCCTTGTCGATGCCGCGCGGCTCGCCGAAGTAGATCCCGCCGGTGAGTTCGCGCACGATCAGCAGATCCAGTCCGGCAACAAGCTCGCGACGAAGGGCGGAGGCATCAGCGAGCTCGGGGTAGAGCAAGGCAGGGCGCAGGTTGGCGAACAGGCCGAGTTCACTGCGCAGCGCGAGCAGGGCCCGTTCCGGGCGCCGTTCGCGCTCGATGTCATCCCAGCGCGGGCCGCCCACCGCGCCCAGCAGGACCGCGTCTGCCGCCTGGGCGAGCGCCAGCGTCGAATCCGGCAGTGGCACGCCCGTGGCATCGATCGCCGCCCCGCCAATCTCGGCCTTTTCGATCTCGATATCGAGACCCTGCCCCTGCTGAAGGGCCCCCAGCAGCTTCTCGGCCTCGGCCATGATCTCCGGGCCAACGCCATCTCCCGGCAACAGGGCGATCTTGTTCGACATGTCTGTCTATTCCTGCAATGGTCAGAACAACCAGGGCGCTTCCTGCTCGCGGCGCTCTTCATAGGCCCGGATTGCGTCGGCGCTCTGCAGCGTGAGTCCGATGTCGTCAAGCCCTTCGAGCAGGCACTCGCGCCGGAAGGTATCGATCTCAAAGGCAAACGCCTCACCTTCCGGCGTGCGCACCTGCTGGTCGTAGAGGTCGATGCTCAACCGGTAGCCCGATTCCGCCAGTGTGCGGCGGAACAGAAGATCAATGGTGTCAGCATCCAGCGCCACCGGCAACAGCCCGCTCTTGAAACAGTTGCTGTAGAAGATGTCGGCGAAACTGGTGGCGACGACAGCGCGGAAACCAAAGTCGCTGAGAGCCCAGACCGCATGCTCCCGCGATGACCCGCAACCGAAATTCTCCCGGGTCAACAGGATACTGGCACCCGCATAGCGATCCTGGTTGAGCACGAACTCCGGGTTCAGTCGCCGCTTTGAATGGTCATCACCGGGGCCACCCGGGTCCAGGTAGCGCCAGTCATCGAACAGGTTGGGACCGAAGCCGGTCCGCTTCACCGACTTGAGATACTGTTTCGGGATGATCGCGTCGGTATCGACATTCGCCCGGTCGAGCGGGGCGACCAAGCCCTTATGACGGGTGAACGGTTCCATTCAATGCCTCCGGTCCGCGATCTCGCGGATATCGACGAAGTGCCCTGCAACCGCGGCACCGGCCGCCATCGCCGGGCTGACGAGGTGGGTACGGCCGCCCTGCCCCTGCCGGCCCTCGAAATTGCGATTTGACGTCGAGGCGCAGCGCTCACCGGGCGACAGTCGGTCCGTATTCATGCCCAGGCACATGGAGCAACCGGGCTCACGCCACTCGAATCCGGCCTCCTTGAAGACCTGATCGAGGCCTTCCGCCTCGGCCTGCTGCTTCACCAGGCCCGAGCCGGGGACCACCATGGCCAGCTCGATGTTCGGCGCGATCCGGCGCCCGCGCACGACACTCGCCGCGGCCCGCAGATCCTCGATGCGCGCATTGGTACAGGACCCGATGAAGATCTTGTCCGGGCGGATTTCCGTGACCGGCGTCCCCGGCTCCAGCCCCTGGTAGGCGAGCGCGTTGCGCATCGCCTCCGCCTTGACCGGATCGGTTTCCGCTGACGGATCGGGCACGCGCCCACCAACCGGGACGACCATTTCCGGCGACGTGCCCCACGTTACCTGCGGCTCGATCTCGCGCGCGTCGAGATGGACTTCGCGGTCGAACACGGCATCGTCGTCGCTGTGCAGGTCCTGCCAGGCCGCCACCGCACGTTCCCAGTTCTCGCCTGTGGGCGCATGGGGCCTGCCGCGCACGTACTCGATGGTCTTGTCGTCAACGGCCATCAGGCCGGCCCGTGCACCGGCCTCGATCGCCATGTTGCAGATCGTCATCCGCCCCTCCATGGACAATGAGCGGATGGTGGAGCCGGCGAATTCGATGGTGTGGCCCGTACCGCCAGCGGTACCGATGTGGCCGATGATCGCCAGCATCACGTCCTTCGCCGTGACGCCCGGGCCGAGTTCGCCGTCGACGTTCACGCGCATGTTGCGGGCCTTGTATTGCACGATGCACTGGGTTGCCAGCACATGCTCGACCTCGGAGGTGCCGATGCCGAAGGCCAGCGCGCCGAACGCACCATGGGTCGCCGTATGCGAATCCCCACAGACGATGGTCATCCCCGGCAGCGTCGCGCCCTGCTCCGGCCCGATAACGTGGACAATACCCTGACGCGCATCGCGGACATCGAACAGACGGATGCCGTACTCGCCGCAGTTGCGGTCGAGCGCCGCGACCTGCTCGCGCGCCAACGGATCCGCGATCGCCGTTTCACGTTCGGCGCGCACAGTAGGCACGTTGTGGTCCGCCGTAGCCAGCACGGACGAGGTCCGCCACGGCTTGCGTCCGGCGAGACGGAGCCCCTCAAACGCCTGTGGCGAAGTGACCTCGTGCACCATGTGCCGATCCACATAGAGCAGCGCAGCGCCCGTGCCCTGCTCGCGCACCACGTGCTGATCCCAGATCTTGTCGTACAGTGTCTTGCCGTCCATTACGTCCCCACGGTCTGTCCCGTCATTCTATAGGGTGTGCAGGGTAACTCGGGTCAAGCGATGACAGCAATTCATCGTTTTCATACAATGAATTCTCAGGAGGAATTGATATACCATGGATTCTGCGGCGCTCCGAGCTTTTGTTGCAGTCGCCGAGCAGGGCTCGTTCTCACGGGCGGCCGATTCGCTTTTCCTGACGCAGTCCGCGGTGAGCAAGCGCATCGCGGCACTCGAGGACGAGCTGCGGGCCCCGCTGTTCGACCGTATCGGGCGCTCCGTCCACCTCACCGAGGCGGGCGCAGTCCTGCTCACGCGTGCACGCCGGATCCTGGCGGAAATCGAGGCGGGCCGCCAGGCGATCGCCGATCTTGGCGGAACCGTTGCCGGGCGCCTGCGGCTCGGGACCAGTCATCACATTGGACTCCATTATCTACCGCCCGTGCTGCGCGCGTTCACCGTCTCCTACCCGGCCGTCGAACTGGATCTGCGCTTCCTCGAATCCGAGGCGGCCTGCGAGGCCGTCGAGCGGAGCGAGCTGGAGCTTGCCGTGGTGACCCTACCCGAAAGCCCCGCGGTGGCGTTGGCCACGGAAACCCTGTGGCCGGACCCCCTTGCCTTCGCGGTCGGACCCGATCATGCCCTGTGCCAGCTCACGCCACCGCTGGCGCCCGCGATGCTCGCCGATCAGCCGGCGATCCTGCCGGCTCCTGCCACCTTCACGCGCCGCATCGTGGCGGCGGCACTGGCCCCGTTCGGTGTACGCCCCCACGTCACGCTCGAAACCAACTACCTCGAGACCATCAAGATGATGGTCGCAGTCGGCCTGGGGTGGTCGGTACTCCCGCGCACGATGCTCGCAGACGGTGAGCTGCAGCCCCTCGAGATCGCCGGCATCGATCTCGAGCGCCGCCTCGGCCTGGTCCGACGCGACGGCCGCACCCTGGGCAACGCCGCCCGCGCCTTCCGTGCGCTTGTGCGCGCGCAGCGCAGCGCCGATCGTGGCTGAACCGTACGCCCGGTCGCCTGCTGCCCTCGCGTAGCGCTCTTGAAACGACCGCGCAGAGCCGCAATGATTGGGGACCAGGTTGGTCCAACTTGCAGACTTACAGCCACCACGAAAAACCGAAAAGGAGAGCCCCATGGCGCATGAACTGCCCAGTCTGCCCTATCCAAGCGATGCACTGGAGCCTCACATCGACCAGCAGACGATGGAGATCCATCACGGCAAGCACCACAACACCTACGTAACCAAGCTCAACGCCGCGCTAGAGCAGCATCCCGAGCTCGCAGACAAGCCGGTCGAGGAGCTGATCGCGAAGATCGGCGATATTCCGCAGGGTATCCGCACGGCCGTGCGCAACAACGGTGGCGGCCATGCCAATCATGCGCTGTTCTGGCAGATCATGAGTGCGCAGGGCGGCGGCGAACCGAGCGGTGCGCTCGGCGACGCCATCCGTGAGGCGTGGGGTAGCTTCGACGCCTTCCGCGAGGCGTTCGGCAACGCCGCCGTCGGCCGTTTCGGTTCAGGCTGGGCGTGGCTGATCGTCGATAACAGCGGCAAGCTGCGCATCACCTCGACGCCGAATCAGGACAACCCGTTGATGGCCGACACGGCCGAGGAGCCGGGCACCCCGATCATCGGGCTCGACGTCTGGGAGCACGCCTACTATCTGAAGTACCAGAATCGTCGCCCCGACTACATCGAGGCCTGGTGGAACGTCGTCAACTGGGACGAGGCCAATCGCCGCTACGAGCGTGCGAAGTAACGGCACCCTCACGTCTCGATTCGGCGAAAACCCCGCTCCGGCGGGGTTTTCGCATTCTGGGGATCTTGAACCAGCCGGCCCACGGTATACCATTTGCCTGATTGTCAGGGCTGCTCTAGAGCGGCGTGCTGGGAGGAGTCAGTATGCAGCAGGAGATAACAACCCCAGTACCGACCGTTCCGACGGCCCATCAGACCGCGGGCGTCCACGGACGCAGCGACGTCAGCACGATCTTCGTCGCTGGCCTCAGCGATTACAGCCAGAGTCTCTACGATGCGCTGCCCGGGGCCAGCGAGATCGAGATCATTCCACTGCTCGCGATGGAAGAACTCCGGGGCGTTGACAAGCTGCCGATTACCGACCTGGTCGAGCTCGCACGCCGCCGCGTGCACCACCACCATCGCCCGGCCAGTGGCCTGGTCACTCTGCTCGACTTCCCGGCGATGGAGATCGTCGCCTTGCTCGGCCGCGAGATGGGCCTGCGTACGCCGTCACTGGAATCCGTGCTGGCCTGCACGCACAAGTACTGGAGCCGCGAACTGCAGCGAGACGTGGCGCCGGAGTGCGTTCCCGACTTCACCGCCTTCGACCCCTTCGCCGTACACGGCATCGACGATCTCGACATCGCGCTGCCCGTATGGTGCAAGCCGCTCAATGCCTTCTGCTCGTATCTCGGTTTCGGCGTGCACTCCGAGGCGGACCTGACCGCGGGCGTGCAGGCTATGCGCGAGAAGTTGGCGCGGCTTGCCGATCCGCTCGCCTACTTCATGCAGCGTGCGCAGTTGCCCGAGCACATCGTCGCCAGGGGCGCCCACATCGGCATCGCCGAGGGCTACATACAGGGTGAGCAGTGTACGCTCGAAGGCTTCGTCCACGGGGGAGAGCCGTGCATCTACGCCTGCATCGACTCGGTCCGGGAGCCCAATGGATCGACTTTCTCGCGCTACCAATATCCCTCGCAACTACCGCAGGCCGTGATCGAGCGCATGAGTAACGTCACCTGCCGTATCATGCGCCATATCGGATTCGATGACGGCTGCTTCAACGCCGAGTTCTTCTGGGAGCGTGACCGTGACCGGCTCTGGCTGGTGGAGATCAATCCCCGCCTGTCGCAGTCGCATTGCGAGCTGCTGGAGAAGGTCGACGGGGTCTCGCACCAGCAGATCGCCATTGACATCGCCCTGGGGCGCTCCCCCGAGATCATCCACAACCAGGGTCATTCCAAGGTTGCCGCGAAGTTCTTCCTGCGCAGCTTCCGTGCCGGGGAGGTCACGCGCGTGCCCAGTGCTGCCGACCTCGCCCGTATCGAGGAACTTGTGCGCGGCGCCACAATCGAGATCACGGTCGCGCCCGGGATGCAGCTTGCCGAGATGCATGACCAGGACGCCTACAGCTTCGAGCTCGCGCACGCCTGGATCGGTGCCGAGGATACGCCCGCTTTGCTTGCCCATTGGGATACCATCCGCAGCCATCTGCCGTTCGAGATCGATGGGAGGCCGTTGGCATGACGACCGTGGCGGAATTGCCCGAAGCCGTTCATGAAGAGGAAAACATTTGGATACCGATGCGCGACGGCTGCCGTCTCGCCGCCCGGCTCTGGCGTTCACAGGGCGAACAAGTCGGTCCTGTGCCCGCGATCGTGGAGTACATCCCCTACCGCAAGCGCGACATCAAGCGCATCCGTGACTCCCGCATGCACCAATACTTCGCCGCGCACGGCTATGCCTGCCTGCGGGTCGATCTGCGCGGCAGCGGTGAATCGGAGGGGCTGCTTCACGACGAGTATCTGGAGCAGGAGCTCCAGGACGGCGAGGACATCCTTGAGTGGATCGCCGCGCAGCCCTGGTGCAGCGGCCGGGTCGGCATGATCGGCATCAGCTGGGGTGGGTTCAACGGCCTGCAGCTAGCGGCCCGCCAGCCCCCCGCCCTCAGCGCTGTGATCGCCGTGTGCGCGAGCGATGACCGCTACGCCGACGATGTCCACTACATGGGCGGCTGCCTGCTCAACGACAATGTTTCCTGGGGCGCGGCCATGTTCGCCTTCAACAGCATGCCACCCGACCCCGCGCTCGTGGGCGAGTGTTGGCGGGAACTATGGCACGAACGCCTGGAGAACATCCGACCCTGGAGCGCCGAGTGGATGGCCCATCCGCATCGCGACGCCTACTGGCGCCACGGCTCTGTCTGCGAGGACTATGATGCGATCCGCTGCCCCGTGATGATCGTCAGTGGCTGGGCCGACGGTTACTCGAATGCCGTCTTCCGGCTCACGCAGAACCTGCGCGCCCCCTGCAAGGGGATCGTCGGCCCCTGGAGCCACGTCTATCCCCATCGCGGTACGCCCGGCCCCGAAATCGGCTTTCTTCAGGAGGCCGTGGACTGGTGGGGCCACTGGTTGCGCGACGAGGACAACAATGTCACGGATGGCCCCCGGCTGACGATCTGGATGCAAGAGAGCACGCCACCGCGCTCCGACTACAGCCACCGTCCGGGCCGCTGGGTGGCGGAGCCGGAATGGCCGTCGCCCCATATTGACTGGGAAACCCTGCGCCTCGGCTGGGGTAGGCTCTATCGTGCCGCTGATCGGGTTGCGGCTACTACCGAGGCGATCAGTGTCCAGTCGCCGCTGAGCGTCGGCCTGTTCGCCGGCAAGTGGTGCTCGTTCGGCGCCGCACCCGATCTGCCCTACGATCAGCGCGAAGAAGATGGCGGCGCCGCTGTCTTCGATTCGGCGCCGCTCGAGGAACGCCTGGAGATCCTGGGCGCCCCCGAGCTGGAGCTTGAACTCAGCGCCGATCAACCCGTTGCCATGGTCGTGGTCCGCCTGTCCGATCTCGCCCTCGATGACAAGGCCACGCGGGTGACCTACGGTCTGCTCAATCTCTGTCACCGCGATAGTCACCGTGATCCGCAGCCACTAAACCCCGGCGAGCGCTACCGGGTCCGTGTGCCGCTCAACCACATCGCACACGCCTTCCCGGCGGGCCATCGCCTGCGCATTGCTGTGTCGACCTCCTACTGGCCGCTGGCCTGGGTCCCGCCCCACCCGGTTCGACTGACCCTTCACCCGGAGCAATCGCGCCTGCACTTGCCAACCCGCCCGCGGCATGCGGAGGCGGACGCCGATCTCGAGGCATTCCCCGCCGCGGAATCGGCACCGCCGGCTGCCCATGAGGTTATCGAGCCGGCCCACCAGAACTGGATGATCCAGCGCGACCTTGCGCGCGAGGAGTCCACGCTCCACGTTATCAATGACGAGGGGACCTGGCGGCTCGCTGAGATCGATCTCACGCTGGGCCGCCACAACGAGGAGTGGTATCGCTTCCGCGGCGATGATTTCACCTCGGTCAACGTCGAAGTCCGCACGCACCGGCGGCTGCAGCGCAGAGACTGGCAGATAGAGATCGACACGCGCACGCTGTTGACGTGCGACACGGAGAATTTCTACCTGCACGCGACCCTGGACGCCTACGAGGGGGAGCGCCGCGTATTCAGCCGGACCTGGAACGAAACGATCGAACGCAACCTGCTCTAGCGGCAGAGCGATACGGTCGCTGGTGTACGGGTGGGCGCCGGGCGTTATAATCCCGCGACTATGGACGGTATCGCCCGCAATGCACCGCGGCCGCAGACGCCTCGGGAAGAGTTCGCGAACAGCATCAGCCACGGCATCGGCCTGATCGCCGCGATCGGTGCGACCCCTGCGCTGATCGGCGTCGCGGCGTGGCGGTCGGATCCGCTGGCGGTCGTCGGTGTCACCGTGTTCGGTATCACCATGATCCTGCTCTATGCGGCATCGACGATCTACCATGCGATCCCACACCACCACAGAACCGCCAAGGCGGCGTTCCAGATCCTCGACCATGGTGCGATCTACCTCCTGATCGCGGGAACCTATACCCCGTTCACACTCACCGTGCTGCACGGATTCTGGGGATGGACACTGCTCGCCCTCGTCTGGAGCATGGCGGCCGCCGGCGTCCTGCTGAAGGGGCTCGGGCGGGTTGGGCACCCGGCCGTGTCGGCCGCGCTCTATCTCGGCATGGGATGGATCGTGGTCATCGCCATCCGGCCACTACTCGAGAGCATGCCGCCGTGGGGGCTGTTCTGGCTTGTCGCCGGGGGTGCGGCCTACTCCATGGGTATCCTCTTCTTCCTGCTCGACCACCGCATGCCCTTTGCCCATTTCGTCTGGCACTTGTTCGTCCTGGCGGGAACGGCCTGCCATTTCGTCGCCGTTCTACTGTACGCTGCCTGAGTCCCTCCCCGCCCCGGTACCCTGCCGATGTCGGATCGTCCACGACTGCCCGGTCAGCCGACCCCAATTCCCGATGCGCTGGCAGCGCTCCCTACGATCCGTGCCCGGATTGAGGCCGGGCACCCGGTTCTCTTCCTCGATTTCGACGGGACCCTGACGCCGATCAGAGACCAGCCGGAACAGGCCGAGTTGTCCGCGCAGGGGCGTGCCACGCTGACGCGACTGGCTGAGTGCATGCCCGTTGCCATCGTCAGCGGACGCGGCCTGACGGACCTCGTAACGCGCGTTGGCATCGACGGACTCTCCTACGCCGGCAGTCACGGCTTCGAGATCCAATTCGCCCGCGGGGACGAGACGCTGCACTACGAGGTTGGCCAGGAGTACCTGCTCGACATCGAAGCGGCGGAGACCGAACTCCGGGATCGTCTCGCTGACGTAGCCGGATGCCGGATCGAGCGCAAGCGCTACACCCTCGCGATCCACTATCGCCATTGCAGTCGCGTATCCGCCCGCCAGGTCAGGCAGACTGTCGAGGCCTTTACGGGCGCTCGGCCGCGTCTGACCCATATCCGCGGCAAGATGGTCGTCGAGGTTCGCCCGGACATTGCATGGCACAAGGGCAACGCGGTCCAATGGGTACTACAACGGGCCGGTGATGCGACGCGCTTGCCCCTCGTGCCGATCTACATTGGCGACGACACCACCGATGAGGATGCCCTGCGAACGCTACCCGCACACGGTATCGGGATCCGCGTAAGCGCCACTGCCCACCGCCGCACGGCGGCCGGATGGCGCCTGCGCGATCCGCAGGCCGTCTGGATGTTTCTTGATGGGCTCGCCGATGATTGCGAGAGCGGAACCGACGACGATCCGTCGCGAACATCGGCCCAGACGCGAGCGTGATCCTTACTTACTGGGAGAGACTGAATGACAAAACCCGAGCCGCTGAACGAAGAGCAGGTCTACCACTACTGCCTGCCGGAGCGACTCGATTTCGCCACCACGGACGAGCTCGAGGCGCTGGACATACCCTGTGGCCAGGAACGGGTGGTCCGTGCCCTCGAATTCGGCACGAACATACGCAACGGCGGCTTCAATCTCTTCGTCCTGGGACCGAGTGGGACCGGCAAGTACGGCCTAGTGCGCGGCTTCCTGAACCGTCAGGCGGCCGATGAGGAAGTCCCCCCCGACTGGTGCTACCTGTTCAATTTTTCCGCCCCCGAACGGCCGCACGCTGTCCGACTGCCCGCTGGCGAAGGCCGACAATTCAAGGCGGACATGGACCGGCTGGTCGAAGAACTGCGTACCAGTATTCCGGCCGCGTTCGACAGCGAGGAGTACCAGGGCCGCCTCCAGGAGCTCCAGGAGGAGATGGCCCGACGCCAGCACGAGGGCATCCGCGGGATCCAGGAAGAGGCGCGCGAGCACGGCATCGCGCTGATGACGACGCCGAACGGATTCACCTTTGCCCCGATGCGCGACGGCGAAGTCATCGACCCCGAGGCGTATCAAGAGCTGCCCGAGGAGGAGCGCCAGCGCCTTGAAAACAAGGTCGAAGAGCTGCAGCGGAAACTGCAGCAGACCATTAAGCATATCCCTCGCCTGCGCAAGGAGATGCAGGAGAAGGTGCGGGCGCTCAACGAGGAGATGGTGCAGTTCGCGCTCGGTGGGCCGACCCGGGAACTGCATGAGAAATGGGCCCATCTGTCGACCGTAACGGAGCATCTCGGCGCCGTGCGCGAGCATGTTGTCGAGCATGCCGACGCCTTTCGCGGGCAGGAGGGCCATACGCCACCGGACGCCCTGCTGGACCGCTTCCGCGTCAACCTGGTCGTGGACCACGGCGCTACGGAGGGTGCGCCGGTGATCTACGAGGATCTGCCGAATCATCAGCACCTCACCGGGCTGATCGAGCATCATGTCCACCAGGGCGCGCTGTATACCGATTTCTCGCTGATCCGGGCAGGCGCGCTGCATCGCGCCAGTGGGGGCTATCTTATCCTCGACGCGCGCCGGGTGCTGATGCAGCCCCTCGCGTGGGACAGCCTCAAGCGGGTCCTCTTTTCCGGGGAGATCCGTATCGAATCACTGGAACGCCTCTACGGCCTGGTCAGCACGGTCAGCATGCAACCCGAGCCGATCCCGGTGACGGTCAAGGTGCTGCTGCTCGGAGACCGGCTGCTTTACTACCTGCTCTCCCAGTACGATCCCGACTTTCTTGAGCTGTTCAAGGTGCAGGCGGACTTCGAGGACGATCTCGACCGCCATGAGGAGGGCTATCTGCTCTACGCGCGCATGCTTGCGACCATGGCCCGGGAGGCGCACCTTCGGCCCCTCGACCGTGCCGGCGTCGCGCACGTGATCGAGCACGCCAGCCGCCTCGCCCAGGACCAGCGCAAGCTCTCCGCGCACGACCGCGCCCTGCGCGACCTGCTCGCCGAAGCGGACCACTGGGCGCGGCAGGCCGATGCCGCGATCATCGGCGCCGAGCATATCGACCAGGCGATCAACGAATCCCGCTACCGCGCCGAACGCATCCGTGAGCGTAGTCTCGAACAGATCCGGCGCGGGACGGTGCTCATCGACACCCAGGGTGAAGCCCTGGCACAGGTCAACGGCCTCTCGGTATTGCAGCTCGGCCAACTCAGCTTCGGCCGCCCTACCCGGATCACCGCCACGGCACGCCCAGGCAAGGGCCAGGTCGTGGACATCGAGCGGGAAGCGAAGCTCGGCGGGCCGATCCACAGCAAGGCAGTGATGATCCTCTCGCGCTTCCTCGCGAGCCGCTATGCCGGTGACAGCGAGTTGTCGCTCTCCGCCAGCCTGGCATTCGAACAATCCTATGGTGGCGTCGAGGGGGACTCCGCCTCCGTCGCGGAGACCTGTGCGCTGCTGTCGGCCATCGCCCGTGTTCCCCTCAAGCAGTCCCTTGCCGTGACCGGCTCGATGAATCAGCACGGCGAAGTCCAGGCCGTCGGCGGCGTCAATGAGAAGGTCGAAGGCTTCTTCGACGTCTGCCGGGAGGCCGGTTCGCTCGCGGGACAGGGCGTATTGGTACCCGCGAGCAATGTGGAACATCTCATGCTTCGCGAGGATGTGCGGCGTGCGATCAACGGCAGCGACTTCTACATCTATCCGATCTCCCGGATCGACGAGGCACTCGCGCTGCTGACCGACCGCGAGCCCGGTGAACCGGACAGTGACGGCGTATTTCCTGACTCGAGCCTCAATCGCGCGGTTGCAGATCGCCTGATTGAATTCGGCCGCGTCGGTCGCCGCCGCGAAGATCGGAATTCGAATGAAGGCGAAACCTCCCAGGACAATGGTGATGACGACTGAGCCCCCGGCCACCGGCGAAGAGGACGAGCGGGAATCCCCGGACCCGATCCGCAGGATCATCGTCCTGCTCGATGCCTCGCAGAGCAGCCTGCGCGCCCTCGACACGGCGGTGGAGCTGGCCCGAAGGCGACGCAGCGAGCTTCACGCCTTGTTCGTGGTTGAGACGGCGCTGCTGCGCTCGGCCGGCTTTGCCTTCGCCAGCGAGATCGGTGCGATCTCCGGCGCCCGACGCCCGCTACAGAGCGCGCCGTTGGAGGCAAGCCTGCAGCGCCGCGCCGAGCGTGTACGCCGTGCCGTGGAGCGCGCGATCGCGGGCGAGGATATCCCGCACTCGATCAGCGTACGCCGTGGCGCCGTAGTGACCGAGGTACTCGAACTCACCGGCCCCGATGATCTACTGGTCCTGGGAAAGGTGGGCTGGTCGGCAGCGCCAGGCCGAGCCCTGGGCTCGACGGCGCGCGAGCTCGCGACCAACGCCTTCTGCCCGGTTCTGCTGTTGCCTCTCAGGCCGGAACGACAGCGCAATGCGGTCGTCGTCCTTGTCGACGATCTGGCACACAGTCGCAATGCCCTGCGCCTGGCCCAGCTGCGCGCTCACGAGAACCGGAGACCGCTGACCATCTTCCTGACGCCGGAAGCCGACGCCGAGCGGGACAGGGAGCGTTCACAGGCGGTGAGCGACTGGCTGCGGCAGGCCGGAGGCGAGCGCAGTCGTATACAGCCACTGTGCTCCCTGGATCCACGGGCCCTGAAATACGAATTGCGCGCCGCCCACGCCAGCGAGCTGGTCGTCAGCCGGGCGACCCGGCCCATGCGGTCGGCCGGCGCCAACGGAGTGCTCGAAAGGGTGGACATCCCCGTGATCGTCACGGACTGATCCGCTACGCCCTGCCGGGTGCCCGACGGTACAGCGCCCCCTCAGGGCAGATCATCGAGGCGGCGACTGACCTCCCGGACCCCCGGGTTCTCCGGATTGGAATGGAGAGTGAAACCGAGCCGCCGCATCAACGCGAGCATCGCCGTGTTCTCCGCCAGGACCTCGCCTTCGATAACGGCCAATCCGCGCTCGGCGGCCACTGCCATCAGCCGGCGCATGAGATAACTGCCGATGCCGCGCCCCTGCCAGGCGTCGGCGACGGCCAGCGCAAACTCGCAGCTGAGCCGATCCGGATTGGCGGTATAGCGCGCCACCCCCACCTGTCCGCCCGGCCCCTCCTGCGTTTCGCGGATCGCGATCAGCGCCATCTCGCGGTCGTAGTCGATCTGGGTGTAGCGCACGAGCAACTCTGTGCTCAGCTCGTGAAGCGCATGCATGAATCGGAAGTAGCGCGATTGATCAGAGAGCCCGCGGACGAATGCCTGCGTACTCGCGGCATCCTCCGGGCGGATCGGTCGCACACAGAGCACCGTGCCATCGTCAAGATGCCACTGCGTCGCCAGATGCGCCGGATAGGGGTGGATCGCCATGTGGGCGTAGCGCTGTGTCGCGGATGGCGACCGATCCACACCGATACGCGCGTCGACCGCTACCAGCCCGCGCTCGTCGGCAACCAGCGGATTGATGTCGAGTTCGCGGACCTCAGGCAACTCGCAGACGAGTTCCGACAGGCGGATCAGGACCTGCTCGAGGCGCTCGATGTCCACGGCCGGAATACTGCCGAAGCGCTCAAGCAGCCGCGCAACGCGGGTGCGCCCAACCATGCCCCGGATGATGGTCTCGTCGAGTGGCGGTAGCGCGATCGCTCGATCGCGGATCACCTCGACCGATGTCCCCCCGGAGCCGAAGACCACGACCGGCCCGAACACCGAATCGCGCAGCGCACCGATCATTACCTCACGGCCGTAGACACTGCGGTGCATGCACTCCACGGTGACGCCGTCGATCCACGCCGCGGGGCGGTGCTCGGCGGCCGACTCCATGATGCCGGCAAACGCGGCGCGTACCGCTTCGGCGTCCACCACATTGAGCCGGATACCATCGACTGCGGACTTGTGGGTGATATCCGGGGAATCGACCTTGATCGCCACCGGATAGCCGAGAGCGGTCGCGGCCGCCACCGCTTCGTCGGCACTGGCGGCGCAGCGCGCTTCGGTGACCGGTATGCGAAATGCCCGCAATACCTCCTTGGCCTCGGACGTGCGCAGCATCTCGCGGCCCTGCGCCAGGGCGGCCTCGATGATGCGGCGGGCGCCGGTGACATCGGTGCTCGCCTGATCCGAAAGTGGCGTCGGCACCTGCAGCAACAGCTCCTGGCTGCGGCGGAATGCCGCCAGGTGACCGAAGGCCTCCACACTCGCCTCCGGCGTACTGAAGTGCGGTACCCGGTGCTCGGTGAGGTGCTCGCGTGCGGCACGCACCGCGCGCCCCCCCATCCAGCAGGCGATCACGGGTTGCTGCTGATTGCGCGGCAGGGCCGTCACCGCGCGCGCGACGGCCAACGGGTCCGTCAACGCTTGCGGCGTGAGCATGGCCAGGATCCCGTCGACCTGTCGATCCGATGCCAACCCCTGTAACGCCGAACGATAGCAGGTCGCGTCCGCATCGGCGCCGAGATCGAGTGGATTGGTGCATGGCCCATTACGGACACGCTCGGTTTGGGCTGCATCGCCGCTGTCATGGTCCGAACCGGAAAGTGGGATTTCGAGGTCCATGGCACGGTCGGCGGCCATTACTGCTGGACCGGCGGCATTCGTCACCACGGCAAGCCGCTCCCCGCGCACACGGTAGCCGCCGCTGAGGATCCGTGCCGCCGAGAACAGCTGCTCTACCGTGTTGACGCGGACAGCGCCGGCGCGCTCGAGGGCGGCATCGAAGACATCATCGGCGCCGACCAGTGCGCCGGTATGGGAGAGACTCGGTGCCACGCTCGCCTCGTACCGTCCCGACTTGATCACGATCACCGGCTTCATGCGGGCAGCCGCACGCAGACCGCTCATGAAACCGCGAGCGTTCCCTACCCCTTCCAGATAGAGCAGGATGCTCCGCGTTCGGTAATCGAGCGCGAGAAAGTCGAGGACATCCCCCACGTCGATGTCGGTGGCACTGCCCAGCGAGGCGACCGCCGAAAACCCGATCGGCTGCGTCTCCGCCCAATCGAGCACGGCCGTGCACAACGCACCCGATTGCGAGACCAGCGCCAGATCGCCTGGCAGGGCGCGATTGCGACTGAACGTTGCATTGAGGCCGATCGCGGGTCGCATGACGCCGAGGCAATCCGGTCCGAGGATGCGCACACCGTTATCGCGGGCGACTGTTAGCAGCTCTGCCCGGTCGGGCGCCGCCTCATTGTCGATGCCGGCACCATCCCTTGACAGGACGATCGCGCTGCCTACCCCGTTGGCCCCGCACTGCGCGATCGCGTCGGCAATGCGTTCCGCGGGTGTCGCGATCACAGCCATATCGACGGGCCGGCCGATCGCCGCCAGGTCGCGAAATGCACGTTGCCCCTGGATGCGGCGGTGGCGGGCAGCGATGGGATAGATCGCGCCGCGGAAACCGTCGTTCAGCAGGTTGTGCAGCGCCACCCCGCCGACGGATTGCCTGTCCTCGCTCGGCCCGAACAGGGCGACGCTACGGGCGGCGAAGACGCTATTGAGAAAATGGGGGCCCATACTCGGCATTGCCCCCTCGAGTTGGAGCCAGCCGCCGCATCATCGCAGATTCCGTTGCCCCGCGGCCACGGCCGTGCTGCCTAGCGCGTCGTGACCACCGTACAGGGCGCCGCCGACGCTACTCGGTGGGAAACGCTGCCCATGACCAGGCCGCTAGCAACGCCCAGCCCACGACTGCCCATGACGACCATATCCGCGTCCTGATCACTGATCGATTCCAGGATCCGTTTCGACGGGTTGCCGTCGCGGAAGATTACGCGGATTTTGTCGTCGGAAACCCCCTCGCGCTCAACGATGTCGGTCGCAGCCTTGACGACCTTCTCGGCGAGGTAGTGCAGTACCTGCTCTCGCGTCTGCTTGCTTTCGGTGGGCTGCAACATCACCATCAGCTCCCCCGGCACGTTCGCCATCCAGGGCATACCCTCGACGCTACGCGAGGCGCGGTGTTCCACTTCCGCCATATGAGCGCGGCCCTCCGTCTCGCGATCCGGGTCGAGCACGTGCAGCAGCACCACCTCCGCATCGTAGAGCGAGGCGATCACCCCGGCCAGCCGCGCCGCCTTGCGGCCATGCTCGGAACCATCAACGGGCAATAGAATCCTGCGAACCATCTCTCACTCTCCATAACCATCACGTCGACACAGCTTAACGCAATCCATCGGCCGCGCGCTTGATCTGGATCAAGCGCTGCGATGATGGTGGGTCCCCGCATGCGCACAGGGCAGGCGTGTCACTCCTCGAAAGCCTCGCCAACATGAGATGCCACGATCGATTCATAGTGGCCGGCATCGTGCAGCCGCTGCAGCCCCTCATCGAAGAGCTCGAGCGTCGCCTCGCCAAGATCGCTGCGGGCCGTGATGAAGTAGAGGCCCTGCTCGTCGAGGGGCTTGTCACTGACATGGAACGCGTCGGCGTCCAGGCCCTCGGACTCGACCAGCGCCGGCCAGGTGAAGTTGGTCGGGATAAAGAAGTCGGCGCGGTCGAGTTCCATCAACCGGGGGCACCGCTCGATGTCCTCGATCTCGTGGGTGTCGATGGCACCCTGCTCGATCATTTCGTCGACCACGGGAGGCAGCGCATAGCCGAGCGCGTAACACAGTGTCAGCCCCTCGAGTGATGCTGGCCCGTCGTACTCGACGGCGTCTTCGGCCGTGGACACCACGATATTGGCGATGTTTGCCAGTGGTTGCTCGGAGTAGAGCATCTCCTCGGCGCGCTCCTCACTGTGGACATAGGGGAACGTCCCGGCGAACACCCCTTGCTGGGTGTCGTGATAGCCGCGCGCCCAGGGCCGGAAATCGATGTTCAGCTCCCGATCCATCTCGGCGAATGCCTCGACAACCAGCTCCGTGGCCAGTCCACCCTCGGGCAACTCTTCGTCGGTGAAGGGGGCGTAGTCGTTACCGGTGACGACGTCGACCTCGGCCTGAACCGACGCCGCAGCGAGTGTAATGACCACTGCGGATGACAGGATAACGCTCCGGTACATGGCTTTCTCCTCCCCCCCAATTGCACCACATGGCAAATCGCCAGATTAGTCGACAGGGCCGCCCGCCGCTCTCTCTTGATAGCGCCGATTCCTGACGTCATTGCGCCACTGCGCGGATCACACGCGAGTCGCCGCGCTACGCCGCCACCACGCGATTCTCGAGTGAACCAATGCCATCGATCCAGCAGGTCACCTCGTCGCCCGACTGGAGAAACTCGCGGGGAGTGCGCGCGAATCCAACCCCACCGGGGGTGCCGGTTGCGATGATGTCGCCGGGCATGAGCGTCATCGCGCGCGAGAGGATCTCGATGATCTGCGCGACCCCGAAGATGAGCTGGCGCGTGTTCGACGCCTGCTTGGTCACGCCATTGACCGTGCAGGAGAGATCGAGCGCATGTGGATCGGGGATCTCTTCGGGCGTGACGATCCACGGCCCCATTGGCGCACTGCCGTCCACGCTCTTGCCGAGGAAGAACTGCTGATGCCGCTTCTGCAGATCACGCGCCGAGAGATCGTTGAACACCGTATAACCGAAGACGTAGGCCATCGCCTCGTCGGCAGGGATGAAGCGACCACCGCGCCCGATGATGAAGGCCAGCTCCACCTCCCAATCGAGGCGCCGCGTGACACGCTCATCGAGTACCACCGCGGAACGCGGTCCATTGATGGTCGTCGTTGCCTTGGTGAAGAACATCGGATCCGAGGGCAGCTCGGCATCTTTGGGCGCGACGCCCTGGACCTCAGCGGCGTGATCAGCATAGTTGAGGCCGAGACAGATCACGTTGCGCCGCGGCTCCGGCAGTGGCGCGAGGAGCTCCACATCGGCCAGCGCCACCGCCGGCCAGTCCGCCGGCTTCGGGAGCGCGCTCCCGCTTGCGATCTGCGCGGCCAGTGTACCCGCCTCCCCCTCGGGGGCCAGTCGGATGCACTCATCCTCGACAACGCCCCAGCGCTGCTCCTGCCCCCAGGCTACCGTGGCCAGCTTCATTGCTCTCTCTCTCCCCGTTGCGTGATCGGTCGCGGCGACCGCACCGTGCACCTGGCTGGCGGTCAGACCCGAGCAGAGCCCACCCCTGTCGCCATGCCGAATCCGGGCGCTCTGCCGAGCGTGCTCGTCACTCACCCGCCTCGGGCCGCATCTGCGGGAAGAGTACGACATCGCGGATCGAGCTTTCGCCGGTGAACATCATCGCGACCCGATCGATGCCGATTCCCACACCGGCCGCTGGCGGCATGCCGTACTCGAGGGCCCGGATGTAGTCGGCATCGTAATGCATGGCCTCGGCATCACCGGCATCGCGCGCCGCCACCTGTTCGCGGAACCGTTGCGCCTGTTCCTCGGGATCATTGAGTTCGGAGAAGCCGTTGGCGAGCTCGCGCCCCCCGACGAAGAGTTCGAAGCGGTCGGTCACCGCCGGATCATCCTCGCAGCAGCGCGCAAGGGGTGATACCTCGGTGGGAAAGCGCGTAATGAAGGTCGGGTCGTGAAGGTAGGGCTCGACGGTCTTCTCGAAGATCTCCATCTCGATCCGCCCGGTCCCCCAGGCGGCGTCGACGCTGATTCCCAGGTGCTCGGCGGCCGCGGCGGCGCGCTCGCGATCGTCGAGCAACGCCGCACTCAGCCCTTCATTGTGGTTGTAGGCCAGTACGGACTCGCGCAGCGTCATGCGGGCGAAGGGTCGGCTGAAATCATAGGCCGCGCCGTCAGCATCGACCTGCTCCGTCCCAAGCACCTCGTGCGCGATCTTCTTCAGCATCGCCTCGGTGCGATCCATGCCCGTGTGGTAGTCCGCGTAGGCCTCGTAGAACTCGAGCATCGTGAACTCGGGGTTGTGCCGGGTCGACAGCCCTTCGTTGCGGAAATTGCGATTGATCTCGAAGACTTTCTCCAGGCCGCCGACGAGGAGCCGCTTGAGATAGAGTTCAGGCGCGATGCGCAGGTAGAGGTCGAGGCCGAGCGCATTGTGATGGGTGACGAAGGGGCGCGCCGCCGCCCCCCCCGGGATCGGCTGCATCATCGGGGTCTCGACCTCGAGGAAACCGGCCGATTCCAGATAGTTACGGATCGCGCTGACGATCCCGGCGCGGATGCGGAAGGTCTCGCGCACGGAGGGATTCATGATCAGGTCGACGTAGCGCTGGCGGTAGCGCTGCTCCTGATCGGTGAGTCCGTGCCACTTCTCCGGCAGGGGGCGCAGCGACTTGGTCAGCATGACCAGGCGGTCGACCTGCACCGTCAGCTCGCCGGTGCGGGTATGCATCAACACCCCTTCAGCGCCGACGATGTCGCCGGCGTCCCAGTGCTTGAAGGCCTGGTACGCCTCGGTGCCGATCCGGTCGCGCTGGACCAGGAGTTGGATATCGCCGGACAGATCGCGCAGCCGGCTGAAGCTCGCCTTGCCCATCACGCGCTTGAGCATCATGCGGCCCGCGACGGCGACCCGGACGCCCGCCTCGGCGAGGCCCTCGCGTGCGGCGTAGTCGCGCTGCAGGTCGGCGGCCAGCGCATTGCGCCGGAAATCGTTGGGGAAGGCCTGACCCACCGCGCGCAGCGCGGCGAGCTTTTCGCGCCGCTGCGCGATGAGACTGTTCTCGTCGATTTCGGTCATTGTCTGCAATCAGTCCCTTCAGGGAGCCTTCGATCAGGAGCTGGCCCACGCCGGTGGGCCAGCTCCAGGTTATACGCCGGCCTTCAGGCTCGCCTCGATGAAACGATCGAGGTCGCCATCGAGCACGGCCTGCGTGTTGCCGATCTCGATACCGGTGCGCAGGTCCTTGATCCGCGACTGGTCGAGGACATAGGAGCGGATCTGGCTGCCCCAGCCGATATCCGACTTGCTCTCCTCGACCGCCTGGGCCTCACCGCGACGCCGCTGCATCTCGTACTCATAGAGCTTGGCGCGCAGCTGATTCATCGCGGTTTCCCGGTTCGCGTGCTGGGAACGGCTGTTCTGCGACTGCACCACAATGCCGGTCGGATGGTGCGTGATCCGCACCGCCGACTCGGTCGTGTTGACGTGCTGCCCGCCGGCGCCGCTGGCCCGATAGACATCGACACGCAAATCCGCCGGATTGATCTCCACCTCGAAGGAGTCATCGATCTCCGGTGAGACGAACACAGCGGCGAACGAGGTGTGGCGGCGATTGCCCGAATCGAATGGCGACTTGCGCACCAGCCGGTGGACCCCCGTCTCCGTGCGCAGCCAGCCGAAGGCGTACTCGCCGCGCACATGCACCGTCGCGCTCTTGATTCCGGCCACGTCGCCCTCGGAGACCTCAAGGAGCTCGGTATCGAAGCCGTGCATCTCGCACCAGCGCAGGTACATGCGCAGCAGCATGTTGGCCCAGTCCTGTGCCTCCGTGCCGCCGGAGCCGGCCTGGATGTCGAGGAAGGCGTTGTTCGCATCGAGGTCACCGGAGAACATGCGCTGGAACTCCAGGCGTTCGATGGCGCGACTGACCCGTTCGACGTCGTCCTCGATGCCGGCGACAGTCTCGTCGTCCTCCTCCGCGGCCGCCACCTCGAGGAGTTCTTCGGCTTCCTCCAGAGAACGGCCATGGCCCTCGAGGCCGTGTACGAGTTCCGCGAGGCGCGTGCGCTCGCGGTTCAGCTTCTGCGCGTAATCGGGGTCGTTCCAGACATCGGGTTGCTCGAGTTCGCGCTCGACCTCGGCGAGGCGCTCCGCCTTTGCGGCGTAGTCAAAGATACCCCCTGAGGTCCTCGAGACGGCCTTGGAGCTCGTGGATGTGATGGTGGAGATTGTTGATTTCAGCCATGATCGTCATCCGGTGTCAGCGTGCGTGGATTCTACGGGCGCGCAAGTCTACACGACCCATGCAGACCGACGCACGCCGGCCTATTCGCGGCCATCGCCATCGGTGTCGAGATGTTCGACCACGAGTTGCAGTGCACGGCGGCCACGGAATGCGTTGACTTCAGGGCGAAAGACGAAATGCGCCTCATCGCCCGGCTGCATCTGAAGGCCCGGATCGGCGTTGAACACCATCGCTTCCAGCTCGTCCCCGCCGGCGGCCTCCGCGGCGGTGACGCGGAGCTTGAGATGACCGCTGCCGACGAGGCGATGATCCCGAATGCGGAAACGGCCATCAAAGCTCGGCGCAGGGAAGCCGCAGCCCCAGGGCGCGGCCGTGCGCAGCCGCTCCGCGGTCGCCAGGGATAGCTCCTCCGCGGCGAGGGGGCCATCGGTGAGAATCTCGGGCACCGGGGGTAGCTCGCCCAGCACACGGACCACCTCGTCATTCAGCGCCTCGCGGAAGTCGTCGAGCGAGGCGGCCGGCAGCGTCAGTCCCGCTGCCATCGCATGACCGCCAAACGCACGCATCAGTCCCGGTCGGCGTGTATCAACGGCGGCGAGCGCGTCGCGCATGTGCAGCCCCGGCACGGAGCGGCAGGAGCCGCGCAGCAGGCCCTCGCCCGCGTCGGCGAAGACAACGATCGGCCGGTGGATCGCCTGGCGCATGCGGCTCGCTAGGATGCCGCTCACCCCTTGGTGCCAACGCCCATCGTGGAGCACGATCACCGCTGGTAGGGTCTCGGCGTTGCCCAGCTTGGCCTGCAGGCGGGAGAGCTCGCGGTCGGCCTGCGCTTTCATCTCTGCCTCGACCGTGCGTCGATCACGATTGAGCGCATCCAGGCGCCCTGCTAACCGACGCGCTTCGCCCTCATCGTCGGCCAACAGGGTCTCGATGCCGATCCCCATGTCAGCCATGCGGCCAGCGGCGTTGAGCCGTGGCGCGGCCCCGTAGGCGAGATCCATCGCGGTCGCCCGCAGCGGGTCGCGATTGCTGCTGCGCAGCAGCGCTGCCACACCCGCCGTGCCTTGGTCGGCGCGCAGGCGCCGCAGCCCCTGCTCCACGAGGATGCGGTTATTGGCGTCCAGTGGAACCACGTCCGCGAGCGTGCCCAGCGCAACGAGATCAAGCAGCCGGGCCATCGACGGCAGGGTGTCGCCGTTGCGCAGGGTCTGTTGCAGGCGCGTGCGCAGCGCCGCGAGCACATAGAACGCCACCCCGACCCCTGCAAGGTTGGGGCTGGGGAAGGGGCAGTCGGGGCGGTTCGGATTGACGACGGCGACGGCGGCCGGGATTTCCTGGGGGGGGACGTGGTGGTCCGTGATAACCACATCGATGCCGGCTTCCCGTGCGGCGTCAACGCCGTCGTGGCTGGAGACGCCGTTGTCGACGGTGAGAATGACTTCGGCACCGCCCTCGCGCGCCGATGCGACCAGTTCGCGGCTCAGGCCATAGCCGTCGTCGAAACGGTTCGGCACCAGGTAGTCCACGGCGTTGTGGCCCAACATGCGCAAGGCACGGACCGCCAGCGCCGTGCTCGTCGCACCGTCGGCGTCGAAGTCTCCGACCACAAGCACCCGCTCCCGCCGTTGGACGGCCGCCGCCAGGCGTTCGACCGCGGCTTCGAGATCGGCCATGCCTGGGGGGTGTAATCGCGCCAGGGCGAAGTCCATCTCCGCGGGGTCGCCCACCGCACGTGCTGCCAGGACCCGCGCGACGACGGGGTCGAACTCGGCCATCGGTTCGGCCTGAAAGGGTCGCCGGCGGATCCGCGGTCGGTTCATCCCTCGCCTTCCAGTCGCTCACTCAAGGCGCGCTCGCGTCGCCAGAAGCGATAGCGTAGTGACCGGCGCGACAAGGGGTAGATCCGCGACGAGGCGGTGTGCAGCACCAGGCGATCGAGGGTAGCCGCGCGCAGGCACTCCAGAGCGGGCGCAAGCCACCGCGCTTCGACGTCGGCGAGTCCGGCAAGCCAACCCTCGGCCTCACCATGGACCAGCGGGTCGCGGATGCCGGTGTCGACGAGCAGGGTGCGTCCCGTCGCTGCCACCGCGGTTTCATCGAGTCGATCTGGCAGCGCGGCGACCTTGCTACCGCTCAGGTTGGCAAGACCGCGGGCAATCGGTTCGTCGGCGAGCACGCGCGCGGGCGGTGGTCGCGATGGCGGCATCGGCGGCAACGCACCCGCGCCCCAGGGCCACACGCTGTTCACGGGTAGCTGGCCCTGCGCACGCCTGGCCACATTGACCGGGTGGTCGTAGAGAAGCATCTGGAGCTCGTTCATCAGCCGTCGCCAGTAGGGACCCTCCTTGCCCCGTGGCAGGAAGTGGTCGATGTTACGTCCAGCGACCTCGCTCGGCGTATGAGTGATCAGATCGGGTACTTCGGCGAGAGCCACGTACCACCGATCCGGGACCGGTGCCTCGACCGTAATGCCTTCGGCATCGAGGTGGCCATTGATTGTTGCCACAAGCGCATCGGCCTCCTCCCTAGTCAGTGCCAGCATCGGGGCGCCGAAGGCGCGCGCGTGCGTCATGTCGACGCGCAGATGCAGCGGATCGAGCCGAATCCAGGCCGGCGCGCGGTTCTCCGACGGTACCGGCTCCTCGCCATGGCGCGCCAGTGCGGCTAACCCCACGTGGGCATCCGGGGACAGCCCGAAACCCGCGATGCAGAGTTCCCGCTCCATCTCGGATGGCTCGCTGGCCATCGCGTCGGCCCGCGCCAGCCAACGCGCAAGCGCGGGCATGTCGGGCAGCAGTGCGGCTGCCGCTTCGACATCGGGGACCGGCCCGAGCAGGCCCGGGATCAGCAGATCCAGTTGGCGCACGTAGACTCACACGTCGTGTTGGCGGGCGGCGTATTGTAGGGGCTGGGGCGGGTCTTGCGGAAATCCGCAGCCCGCCGTTTGTGGCAATTACGGATGATCGTGCCCAGCGGCGATGGAAGAATGCCGCCACCAGTCATCGAGAACAACGCCGACCGATTGCCGCCACGCAGTCGGCGACGCCCCGGGAGACCCGACATGCAAACGACCAAAATCGTCGTAGTCCTGGCGGTGATCGCGGCCATTGCCGCTTTCTTCGCCCTCGACTTCGATCAGTATTTCACACTGGCGCACTTCAAGTCCCAGCAGGCCGCGATCGAGGCATTCTATCGCGACAACGTTGCACTGACGATCGGGGCGTTCGCCGCCATCTATATCGTGATGGCCGCCCTATCCCTGCCCGGCGCGGCGGTCCTCACGCTGGTGGGCGGCGCGATATTCGGGCTCCTGTGGGGCACGATCATCGTCTCCTTTGCCTCGACGATCGGCGCCACCCTGGCCTTCCTGCTGGCACGCTTCGTCTTCCGCGATGCCGTGCAGAAGCGCTTCCGCAAGCAGATGCGACCGATCAACGAGGGCGTACGCCGCGACGGCGCCCTCTACCTGTTCATGCTACGCCTCGTTCCTGCCTTCCCCTTCTGGGTGATTAACCTGGTCATGGCCCTGACGCCAATGAAGGCATTGGCATTCTTTATCGTCAGCCAGATCGGGATGCTCCCGGGGACGATTGTCTACGTGAACGCCGGCACCCAGATTGCGGGGATCGAGACGGTGGGCGGCATCCTCTCGCCCGAGTTGATCGGCGCCTTCATCCTGCTGGCCATCTTTCCCTTTATCGCACGCGGCATTGTGCGTGTAATCAAGTCCTACCGGGCATTCCGCGGGTGGAAGAAACCGAAGCACTTCGATCGCAACGTGGTCGTCATCGGTGCCGGCTCGGCGGGTCTCGTCTGCGCCTACATCGCCGCCACGGTGCGGGCGAAGGTCTCCCTGATCGAGAAGAACGAAATGGGCGGTGATTGCCTGAACACCGGTTGCGTTCCCTCGAAGGCGCTGATCCGTTCAGGCAAATTCCTCTCCCACGTCCGTCGACACCGGGAGTTCGGCGTCGCGCAGGCCGAGGCACAACCGGAATTCGCCGGTATCATGGAGCGGATTCACCGCGTGATCGCCAAGATCGCGCCCCACGACTCGGTCGAGCGCTTTGAAGGCCTCGGCGTCGACGTCATACAGGGAGAAGCGCGGATCACCGGACCCTGGTCGGTCGAGGTCAATGGCCGCGTACTGACCACGCGCCACATCATCGTGGCTACCGGCGCACGGCCCTTCGTGCCCCCGATCCCCGGCATCGAGGAGGTGGGTTACTACACCTCCGATACCATCTGGGGCCGCACGGACCCACCGGGACGCATGGTCGTTCTGGGCGGCGGCCCCATCGGTTCGGAACTCTCGCAAGCCTTCCAGCGTGTCGGGGCCGAGGTCACCCAGTGCGAGTTCGCTGACCACCTGTTGCCGCTGGAGGACCGGGAGGTCGGCGAAATGATCCAGGACCGACTCCGCGCCGACGGCGTGGCTGTCCGTACAAGCCATAAGGTGGTGCGCTTCGCCGTCGAGGACGGCGAGAAGGTCGCCTACGCCGAGCCCGGCGATGGTGAACAGGAGACCGTCCGGCTGCCGTTCGATACCCTGCTGGTCGCGGTCGGGCGTAAGCCGAACGTCGAAGGCTTTGGCCTCGAAGATGTCGGAGTCGCGATCAACGACGCCGGGCGGATCGAGGTCGATGACTATCTGCAGACGCGCGTGCCGACGATCTATGCCTGCGGCGATGGCGTTGGCCAGTACCAGTTCACCCACACGAGCGCCCACGAGGCCTGGCACGCCACCGTCAATGCCCTATTCGGCAAGCTGAAACGCTTCAAGGTGAGCTACGACATCATGCCCCACGTCACCTTCACCGATCCGGAGGTCGCACGCGTGGGCCTCAGTGAGGCCGAGGCCGACGCCGAAGGCATCGACTACCAGGTCACGCGCTACGACCTCGCCGAACTCGATCGCGCGATCGCCGACGAAGAAGACTTCGGGATGGTCAAGATCCTGACGGAGTCTGGCAAGGACCGGATCATTGGGGCCACCATTGTCGGTGACCACGCCGGGGAGTTGCTCGCAGAGCTGACGCTGGCGATGAAGCACGGCATCGGCCTCAACAAGATCCTCGGGACAATCCACGCCTATCCCACTCTCGCCGAAGCCAACAAGTTCGCCGCTGGCGAATGGAAGAAGGCGAACGTCTCGGAACGCGCCCTGCGCTTGCTGGAGCGGTTCAACAACTGGACACGCGGACCCGAGCGCAAGGGGGGCTCGGCACAGCCGTCGCGGCAATGATGGCCCGCGGCTGCCCCCGAATCAACGGTTGCCGGTGTTGCCACGCATCTGGCGCAACCACTCCTCAAGCTCTTCGCGTTGTTGGCGAAGGCCCTCGATCTCGCGCGAGGTCGAACTCTGATCGTTGAGATTGAGTTCGCGCCGCTCGCTGAGTTCGCGAGCGGCGCGATCGAGGTCAGCCGAGCCCTCTCCCCGCTCGCGGCGATCGGCAAGCCGCCGGGACTGATGCTCGACATCTTCAAGGTCCTTTTCCAGCTCGCGCTGCTTCTCCTCGAGCCGCGCCGCGTGTTCCTGGAGCTTGCGTAGGCGTTCAGCCAGATCGGTCTCCTCGTTCACTCTGCTCCCCCAATCCAGCCACACAACGAGCACCATCCTACCACGCAACCGAGGCGTCTCAAGGAAGCACCCCGCGGCGGCTCTTGCGCCGTACCGCACCTTTGGGGTCGTGCCGCGTGGCACTGCAACGAAGTGTCAGTCCGCACTCTCTCCCAGCGCCTGCTGGCGTCCGAAGGCCGCCAGCGAACCGCCGACGACGGCGCTCAGTGCCATGCCGGTCATCGCCACTGGATCAATGCCCCCGATGATCCCCGCGACAACGGGCGCGATCACGATCGCCGAAGTGCCCCAGATCGGCCCAAGCAACGGTACGCTCGCAAATCCGAGTGCCGCGAACAGTGGTATGAGTAGCCATTGGTGCCCAACCGGGACCCCAATCAGGACCATGCCCAGGATGACAGTGGCCCACAGCAGGTGGAGGAGGTGATACCGGCCATGCCGGTCGGCGAGCCATTTGCCGACCCGTGCGCCGAGTACAACAAGCACGACGAAGGACACGACCCCCAGCGTCGTGCCGCCCAGGTCGTCGCTGAGCACCGCAGCGAGTCCCGCCCCCCCATACACGATCAGGACACTGGCCACGAGCGCGGCCAGCCAGGCCGCCCAGCGCTGATTGCCCCCTCCGATCACGGATGCTTGAGCCATATCGTCTACTCCTCTGACTGGACAATATGCAACGATGGTGGTTGATCAAGACACAAGGTTACCAGTTTGCCGACTCCCTTCAGAGGGGCGCGAGTGCAGGCAGGCGCAGGGAACGGCATCGTATTGTTACGCGCTAGCCCCGAAACTCGCGCTGTAGCGCCCGTGTGAGGTTATAACAGGCAAACAGCAGAATCACCGCGACGGGCAAACCGGCAGTTATCGAAGCCGTTTGCAGGCTCGCCAACGCCTGCTGGCCCCCGACGATGAGCAGAGTGGCCGCCACCGCGCCCTCGGTAATGCCCCAGATCACTCGCTGCTGCTTGCGCGAATGCTTGACGCCGCGGGAAATGAGGGCATCGACCACATGCGTACCGGAATCGGAGGAGGTGATAAAGTAGGTGGCGATCAACAGGGTCGCCAGGCCGGACGCCAACGTCGCTAGCGGCAACTTCTCCAGCGTCGCGTACAACGCAAAGGTGACATCCTCATCGACCGCGGCGGCGATCCCCCCTTCACCGAAACTCTCAATGTGCAGGGCTGTTCCGCCGAATACCGTCATCCAGGCGAATACAAATGCCGTCGGCACCGCCAGCACTCCGATAATGAACTCCCTGATCGTGCGTCCACGGGAGATGCGCGCAATGAACATGCTCACGAACGGCGACCAGGCAATCCACCATGCCCAGTAGAACATGGTCCAATCCTTCTGCCACTCGGACCCGCGCATCGCATCCGTGGCCAGGCTGAGGCCAATCAGTTGCTGGAAATAGCTGCCCGTGGAATCGAGAAAGAACCGCAACACGAAGAGGCTCGGCCCCACCACGAGCACGAACAAGAGCAGCGTCAGCGCGATGCCCAGATTGAACCAGCTAAGCCACTTGAGTCCGCGATCGAGTCCGGAGATGACCGAGATAACGGCAATTGCGGTAATGCTGGCGATGATGCCAACCTGCGACAAGGGGGAGATCTCCAGCCCGAACAGGACGTTGAGGCCCGTGTTCAACTGCATGGCCCCGAAGCCGAGCGATGTGGCCAGCCCAAACAGGGTGCCGAACACC
Source organism: Ectothiorhodospiraceae bacterium (assembly GCA_007134775.1). Taxonomy (GTDB): domain Bacteria; phylum Pseudomonadota; class Gammaproteobacteria; order XJ16; family Halofilaceae; genus Halofilum. The sequence goes on from SLKC01000002.1 coordinate 73,005, forward strand.
GCGAGCACATCGATGAGATGGCCGATGGGGCCGTAGATGCGCTCGCCGAGGAGGGGGTAGAAGATAGAGCGGATGGTCAGCGGCAGACCGTGGCGGAAGCTGAAGTAGGCGATCGATAATCCGAGCACCACGTACACGGCCCAGGCGTGCAGGCCCCAGTGGAAGAATGTATAGACCATTGCCTGATTCGCGGCCTCGATTGTCCCCCCTGCGACCGCTGGCGGATGCTGGTAATGGAGCATCGGCTCAGCCACGCTCCAGAACACCAAGCCAATCCCCATGCCGGCGCTGAACAGCATCGAGAACCAGCTGATCAGACCGAAACGGGGCTCATCATCCGCCTGTCCAAGACGGATCCGACTGTAGCGGCTAAAGACGAGCCAGATCAGGAAGCCGACAAAAAACGTCACGGCGACCAGGTAGAGCCAACCCAGATATTCGGTAATGAACGCGTCCAACTGGTTGAACACGTGCCCGGCGGTCTCCGGCGCAAGCACACCGAACAGCACAAAGCCCACGACAACAACCGCTGAAGCCGTGAAAACGGCCGGATTGACGGTGGCAAAATATCCTCGCAGGTATCTGAACATGCTTGGTCCCGTCTATAGGATGTATCCGGGGTACTTGCGTCCGCGATTGCTTTTGCGCGCCCTCTTCGGGTGTTTTCGCGCAGTCCATGGCTCGAAGCTGGCGATAATAGCAACTCCCGCTCGCGCACAGGGGATCATCCGTCTCGGCGGGACACCCCGCTGCCGGGCGAGGTGGCCACGCTCCGGCCTATTGAACAAGCTGCACCCCGCACCGACGTCATCAGGCGTGTGACGTGTCCCTCGTGCTCGAATTTGCATCCGTGATAAGATTTTTGGTCGCGCATGCGGGGGTGCGCCGTACGCCACCTCACGGCCCCGTTAGGTGGCTGACCCTGCTCCCTATCCCGACTCCCGACAGCAAATGCAATAAGGACCCAATAGAGATTCTTGGCGTCTGAGCGCAGCGGATGGGTGTAGGCGCATTGCCCCGGAGGCACGACGCATGAGCACCGACTCTGACTCTGAAGCGGACCGGGTGCAGCGACTCGAGGCGGCCTTGGCCGAGACCCGCGCCCGGCTGCGTGCCGAAGAGGAGCTGCGCCAACGGCGGGAACGGGAAGCGGCAGAGATCTACGATGAGATGTTCCGCCGCAACACGGCCCCCAAGCTCCTCATCGATCCCGAAACCGGCGCCATCGCCGACGCCAACCCGGCTGCATTGACCTTCTACGGCTACACCCAGGAAGCCATGCGCGAGCAGCGCATCCAGGACATCAACCAGCTCTCCGAGGAGGAAGTCCGGGCGGAGTGGGAAAAGGCCCGCCGTGAGGAGCGGCGCTACTTCGAATTTCGCCACCGCCTGGCCAACGGCGAGATCCGCGACGTCAAGGTCTATTCGGGCCCCGTGGTCATGGCGGGCAAGACCTATCTGCACTCCATCATCCACGACGTCACTGGGGCGACGCGTTACCGGCAATACCTGGAGCGCTACAAGGCCATCTTCGATACCCTGCCAGTCGGGGTGTATCGCAACCGGTCCGGGCCCACAGGGCCTTTCGTCGAGGCGAATCCGGCCGCGGCGCGCATCTTCGGCACGGAGTCGGTCGCCGAGCTGCTGCAGCACAGCACCGCCGAACTCTACCGCGACCCCGAACAACGCCGGCAACTCAGCGCGGCACTGCAGGCCCGCGGCGAGATCCACCGCTACGAAGTCGACCTGCAGACCCTCGATGACCGCCCTCTGCGAGCCGCGATCACGGCCCGTGTGCACTACGATGACCAGGGCGAACCCGTCTTCGACGGCGTGGTCGAGGACATCACCGAGCACCACCGCGCCGAGCTTTTCCGGCGCCGGCTCCTGGAGAGCCTGGCCGAGGGGGTGTTCGGGATCGATGATGCAGGTCGGTTCACCTTCTTCAACCCCGCCGCCCGCCGCCTGCTGGGGATCGAATGCGAGGACCAGGTGCTAGGCCTCAATGCCCACGCCCTCACCCACCACAGCCGCTGTGACGGCAGCCCGCTGCCGGAATCCGAATGTCCGATCCGGGAAGTCCAGCAAACTGGAACCCCGTTAGAGGCCTGGGAGGACTGCTTCTGGCGGCGGGACGGCACGAGCTTTTCCGTCGAGGTGTTCGCCGCGCCTCTGTCCAGGGGCAACGGGGGACCAGGGGGCCTGGTGGTGTCGTTTACCGACATCAGTGAGCGCAAGGCACTGGAACAGTCCCTGTTGAAGTACCGCACGGCGTTTGAACAATCCCGCGACGCGATCATGTTCCTGGACCGAAATCGTTGCCTGGAAGCCAATCCAACCGCCCTGACGATGTTCGGAATCGACTCCATCGAGGCCTTCCAGGACTACCATCCGACGGAACTGTCGCCGCCCGTTCAACCGGGTGGTCGCGCCAGCGCCGAAGCGGCCCAGGCCCGCATCGAGGAGGCCTTCGAGCAAGGCCAGGCCTTCTTCGAATGGCAGCACCGCCGCCTGGACGGGCAGGACTTCCCGGCCGAGGTGCTGTTAAGCCGGATCGATCAAGCCGAGCCGCCTTTCCTGCAGGCGGTGGTCCGGGATATCTCCCGACGCAAGGAGGCCGAAGCGGCCCGGGATCAAGTGCTGGCCATCCTCGACGCCACACCGGACTTTGTTGCAGCCAACCGACCCGATGGCACGATGACCTACATCAACCGCGGGGGAATGGCCCTCCTGGGCGCGGACGCCGAGGGCACCGGGCTGGATGCCCCCCTGCCGGCCGCGTGGCAGTCCTGGCAGGAGGCCCTGGAACGAGTGCATCCGGAGTGGGCCCGGCGGCGGGTGGTAGAAGAAGGAATACCCGCTGCGGAACGAGAGGGCGTCTGGCACGACGAGACAGCCCTGTTCGACCCGGAAGGCCGGGAGATCCCTGTATCGCAGATCATCCTGGCCCACCACGGTGATAATGGCGAGGTCGTACAGTACTCCACCATCATGCGCGACATCTCCGCGCGGCGTGAGTTGGAAGCGAAGCTGCGCCGGGAGACCGCCTTCAGTGAGGCGATGATCCGCAACCTGCCCGGGGTGTTCTACATGCTCGACAGCGACGGACGGCTGGTGCAGTGGAACGAGCGGGCGGCGAGAGTCACCGGTCGCACACCGGCACAGCTCGAAGGGGTCGACGCCCTTGCGTTTGTCCCCGAAACGGAGCGCGACCGAGTCGCCTCCTTTATCGACCGGACGTTATCGGCAGGGAGCACGCTGGTGGAGACTCGCCTGCTCACCATCGAGGGCGAGACCCCCTATCTGCTCCATGGCCTCAGAGTGGAGCTGAACGGCACCCCCTTCGTCCTGGGGATCGGCTTGGATATCTCCCGGCGCAAGGCCATGGAGCGGGAACTCGAGCGCCTGGCGACCCACGACTCCCTCACCGGTCTCTACAACCGCGCCAAGCTCTACGAGCTGCTCCAGTGGGCCCGGACGAAGCACGAACGCTACGCCACGCCCTTCTCGGTCGTCCTGTTCGATATCGACCACTTCAAGAAGGTGAATGACCGCTTCGGCCACCAGGCCGGCGACGAGGTCCTGCGCGAACTCAGCCGCCGCGTGAGCGCTGTCCTGCGCGAGACCGATGCCATCGCCCGCTGGGGCGGGGAGGAGTTCTTGGTACTGGCGACCCACACCGGCCCCGAGAGCGCCGCCGCACTCGCAGAGCGACTGCGGGAGGTGGCTGCACGATCCCCCTTTGAAGGCGTGGGCCCGGTCACCATCAGCCTCGGTGTGGCCAGCCACCAGGCATCCGAAACTTTAAAGCACCTCGAAGCGCGAGTGGACGACGCCCTCTACGCCGCCAAGGCGGCGGGGCGTAACCGGGTCGTCGTGGCGGAGTCGCAGGCCGGGTAGGGGACGCCGCGAAAAGGTCGGGAGCCCTGGCCGGCGGGGCGGAAAACGGCGCCCCACAGTTCGCTCAGCCTTGCTTCACGGCTTTCTCGTAGAGCCCCGGGAAACGGCCTTGCGGATCGTACTCCTGCTTGAGTGACTGATAGGCATCGCGGTCGTACTCCGACCAGAAGGTGGCGTGGTCATAAGTGCTGCGCGAGTACAGGCTCTTCTTGCCGCCGTGGCGGACCACCAGTGCCTCGACCCGCGCGTTATAGTGGCCGTCCGGCTCGCGGGATCGGACCATGTCCCAGAACCCGAAGTTGATGTAGGGCGTGTCGGTGCGCAGCGCGAACAGGGAAAAGCGCCCGTCGGGCACCACGAACGGACAGATCCACACCGGCCGGATACCGATCTCGGCCTCGAAATCGGCCAAAAACGACGCGGCGTTGGCGATCGGAATGTCGACATCCTGGATCACCGATTCCGTGCGCGGGCGCAGACTGGCGAGCGCCTTCAGCGGCCAGCGGTGGCTGGCGCGCATGATCTTCTGATAGGTGACGCTCGTCAGGCGCTTGCGACCGAGCACGAGCCGCACCGGTGCGAGGTGGGCGCCGATGTTCTTGCTGCACCAGAACCAGTCGGTGTCCCAGCGCCACAGGTAGTCGTGGATGCTCAGATAATCCTCGCGCCGCTCGCGCAGGCTGCGCCAGTACTGGCGCATCCAGGTATAGTCGCTCGCCGCTGTCTCTGCGGGCAGCGACTCGACGAAATGGGCGCGGGTCAGCACGAAGTCCTGCGGCCCGAAGTACACGCCGTCGAGGTAGGCGCAGCTCGGCCGGGCGCACTCTTCGCGGATCGCTGCAAACAGCGCCTCGGGATCGCTGTAGCGGGTGTGTTCAAGCCGCACCCAGGGCGAGACCGGGATCAACCCGATGCGAACCCGTGTGGCGTAGCCGAGGCTGCCGTAGGAGTTGGGGAAGCCGTAGAACAGCTCCGGGCGCTGCGCGGGTGAGCAGGTCACTACGCGGCCGTCGGCCACCAGCACGTCGAGCGCGTGGGCGGTGTGATGCACCAGCCCGTAGCGGAAGGCGCCGGACTCGATGCCGACGCCGGTCATCGCCCCGCCGACCGTGATGCTCTTGAGTTCCGGCACGATGACCGGGGCGAGGCCGTACGGCAGAGTCGCATCAACCAGCTCGGCATAGGTGGTCATGCCCTCGACCTCGGCCACGCCGGCGTCCGCATCGATCTCGATCACGTGGTTGAAACAGGTGACGTCGAGCTCAGTGCGCTCGTTCGCCTCGCGCGGGCGAAACAGGTTGCTGGTTTGCTTGCGCAGGCGCACCGCCCCACGGGAATCCGCGAGCGCCCGGGCCAGCGTCTCCACCCGCGCATGGTGCGCGGCCCATTGCTCGGATTGCTCGGCGACACGGCTCATCGCTCAACGTACCGGCACATAACGCGCCACATCGCCTTGGCTCAGCACCAGCTGCCAGAGGTTGAGCCCCCGTGCGCGGAACGCGCCGGCCGTGCCATTGAGGTAGTAGCGCCACATGCGGTAGAAGCGCTCGTCGAGGCCGTCCTCCTCTTGCAACTCCGGCCACGCGGCCAGAAAGTTCGCCTGCCAGGCCATCAGAGTGCGGTCGTAGTCCGGGCCGAAGTTGTGCCAGTCCTCGAGCACGAACAGATCTTCCTTGGCGCGCGTGATCTGGGCCTCCGAGGGAATCACGCCGCCCGGGAAGATGTACTTCGTGATCCACGGATCGGCCGTGGTCCGGCTAACGTTGCCGCCAATGGTGTGGACGAGCGCCAGGCCGCCCGTTTTCAGGCGCGACCGGGCCAGTTCGAAGAAGCTGCGGTAGTTCTTCGGGCCCACGTGCTCCATAAGCCCGACGCTCACCACCCGGTCGAACGCTGCCGGTTCGTTCACCGCGTCCCGGTAGTCGCGCTGATGGATCGTGACCGGCAGGCCTGCGCACAGGGTGCGCCCATACTCCACCTGCTGACCGCTGATGTTGTAGCTGACGACCTCGCACCCGTTTTCCTGCGCCAGGTAGCGGGCAAGTTCGCCGTAGCCGCCGCCCAACTCCAGCACGCGCATCCCCGGTTCGAGATGCAGCTTGCGGGCGATCAGCGCCAGTTTGGCGCGCTGCGCGTCGTCCAGGGTGGTCGTGCGTCCGCCGGCACCGTAGTAGGCGCAGGTGTATTGCATGGTCGGCCCCAGCATGGCCTCGTACAAGCGGTTCGAGAGATCGTAGTGCTGTTCGGCCACCTGTCGCGAACGCCGCCGATTCTGCACATTGCTCAGCCGGCTCAGCGCAATCCGGCCAAGCATCGCCAGCGACCGGAACTCGCCATCGAGTCGCACGCGAAGTACGCGGGCGAAGAATTCATCGAGTCGTTCAACGTCCCACCAGCCGTCCATGTAGGCCTCGCCCGCGCCGACCGTGCCCTCGGCCAGCACGCGCTGCCAGACCCGCTCATCGTGGACCTGCACATCCCAGGGCCGCGCACCGTCGATCTCGACGTCGGCGAGGCGCAACAGCGCGGCCACTCTCTCTCTTGCGGACATGGTTGTTCTCGGAGTGGGAGTCGGACGCAATCAGGGCAAGGTTAATCGGGCCGTCCCCCCCTCGGTCAAGGAACATCTCCCCCTGTACTGGAAGAGGCAGGGCAACCCTCGCCGTCCAATCGATGCGCCTCGCGCCGAGACTGTTTCATCGAGATCCGCCTGTTGTCCCCCCAGGTACGGCCCGTTCTTGGGACGGGTTCACCTCGCGACTGCGGCGGCCTCCTGCGTAGCAGGCCCTGTAGCGGCTGGGGGCGCCCTCGCCGATACCCGCGTCGCGCGCGCACATCGCCCACTTCGCGACGGATGGTCAGCGTGCGACGACACGCCGCAGGTGGGCCGCAAACAGGACTTCGAGCGTGGCTATGCGATCGTTGAGATCATATCCGCTGTCGAGGACATGCAGCCGCGCATGGTGGCGCCGGGCGTAATCGATCGCGTTTTGTACCGGCACGATGTCGTCCTCCCAGCCATGGATCACTTCGTGCTCACTCGTCACCGGCGCCGGATCGCCCGCATAGCCGGGCAGACCGAACGCCGGCGCCAACAGGAACAGGCCGGCCACCGGGGGCGGACCAGGCCCGCTTGCTCGAGCGGGTCGCGGTGCCGCCGGACGATCTGAAATTCGCTATCACCCTCATGGCATTGGGGCCTGTCGATGTATGCATCTCACTCCAAGTGGTTAGCGTGTTCGATGGCCAAGGGATAGGAGGTTATCCTGTTCACGCAGCAGAAACAGGGCCGCGCAGGCAGAGAGCATCGGGATGGCCGCCAGAAACAGCATGTTATCCAGCGGCTGCAGGTACTGCTCCCATGACGACAGTGTCGAAATCGCGTGCGCGATCAACACGAAGCCGTAGGTCCAGAAGCGGAGCACACCAAGGACGAACGCAACTTCGATGACCATTTGGACAATGGCGATGGTGTACAGCACGGGGGGCGTCAGGCCACCGAGGTAATAGAACGATTCGAAGATCCCCGCTGCAGCTTCCGGGGCGGCGAGTTTCTGGATACTCCAGAAGATCATGACGACAAACACGCCTGCGCGCAGCAGGAACAGCGAAACCCCTAGACGATCCGGCATCTTCTGCACTCCCGGTTGATCAGCGCGCGCATTCTGGGAAGATTGCGCATCCCTGGCCATCCGGGGAATCACGAACTATGCGCGTGGGCAATGTGCGGATCGCTGCCCCTACGTCGATCACACATTCGATTGGCGACCGGCAGAACCGCCCTCAGTGCCCTCTCCAGGCAGGCGAGGGACCGCCTGGGATCGTTACGCTGACGAGCCGGCGCGCCTGCAGGGATGGCGCCATTGTGGTAAAAAGCTGCGTGATTCCCTGCGCGCGCCGGTGTCCCTGCCGGGCGCCCTACTTTGTGTCTTGCAACGCCACCACGGGCTAAAGGAACACGGGTATGAAGACCCGACGCGCGTCGTTCGGGGCCGGCGTAGCGGCTGTTTCGGTGATGCTGCCGGCCGTCGCGCCTTTCGGTCTCATCGCAGGCGTGACCGCGGCCGGCGCCGACCTGTCGGCTGCACAGGCGCTGGTGATGTCGATGACGGTGTTCGCGGGCGCCTCACAGCTCGCCATGCTGCAACTGATCAGCGACAACGCCATCCCCGCTGTGATCCTGCTCACGGCGCTGACGATCAATCTGCGCTTCGTCATGTACAGCGCCTCACTGGCGCCCCACCTTCAGCATCTGGGCCCTGGTTGGCGACTGCCGTTGGCTTTCTTTCTCGTCGATCAGAACTATGCGCTCGGCGTACAGCGCTATGAGACCGGGGACGAGGACAAGAAGCGATTCGGCCACTGGTTCTACCTCGGCGTCAGCCTCGCTCTCTGGGTGACCTGGCAGGTCTCGACCATGGTCGGCGTATTTCTGGGTGCCAGCGTGCCACGCGAGTGGTCGCTCGACTTCGCGATTCCCCTGGTCTTTCTGGTGCTGCTGATCCCGGCGCTACAGCACCGCGCCCACATCGCCGCGGCCATCACCGGCGGCCTCGTGGCGACGGTGGCCGCACCGCTGCCGTTCAACCTCGGCATCATGATCGGTGCCGCAGCCGGAATCACGGCGGGTGTGCTTTTCGAGTACCTGGATCCGGCACGCTCGCGTGTGGAGGTGGGCGAATGAGCAACACCGCAGTCTGGATCGTCATCCTCACCGCAGGTCTGTGCACCTTCCTGCTGCGGCTCTCCTTCATCGAACTGTGGCAGCGACTGCGCATGCCGCAGTGGCTGCACAGGGCGCTGCAGTACGTGCCGGCGGCCGTGCTGGCCGCGCTCGTCATGCCCGCACTGCTGCGCTCTGGCGGCGCCATCGATATCTCCCCGGACAATCTGCGCCTGATCGCCGGCGGCCTGGCCGCCCTCGTGGCGTGGTACTCGCGCAGCGTGCTGCTCACGCTCGCCGTGGGCATGGGGACACTCTGGCTGCTGCAAGCGTTGACATGAACCGTGGCCGCCCGCGAACAACAGCCACTACCAGCGCTGGTCGACTCCCATATCCCGGAACCGGATCTCCAGACGGGTCGCCTGGGTTAAGGTACCTGCCAGGCTGTCCCTATTGAGCGACGGGCCGTGCGCGCACCAACAGGCGGAACCAGGAGTTGGGCGATGATGGATTTTTCCGTGACTCTGCCGGCATGGGTCCACCCGCGTGTAGCTGCCGAGCCGGAAATCTTTCCCGATGTCGAAGCACGCATGCGTTTCGCGATCCGATTGGCACAAGAGAACATTGAACGCGGGACCGGTGGGCCATTCGGCGCCGGCGTGTTCGACGCCGAGGGCCGATTGATCGCGCCGGGCGTCAATCTCGTGGCGTCATCGAACTGTTCGATCCTGCATGCGGAGATGGTGGCCATCGCCCTGGCGCAGCAATCGCTCGGGCGTTACGACCTCAGCGACGGCGGCGCCGTCGAGCACGAACTGACGACCTCCACTGAGCCATGCGCAATGTGCTTTGGGGCCATCCCCTGGTCCGGCGTGACCCGCCTGGTCTGCGGTGCGCGCGATGCGCACGCGCGCGCGATCGGCTTCGATGAGGGCCCGAAGCTCGCCGACTGGCAGGCCGCGCTGGAGACACGGGGTATCAGCGTCGTCCGCGACATCCTCGCCGACGAAGCGGCTGCCGTGCTCGAGTACTACCGCGACCAGGGCGGGATGATCTACAACGCGGGCAAAGGACACGTCGGGGCAGATCGTTGTTGACCGTTCGGCTCCTGCGCCTTGGCATACTCCACACGCCCCTGCGGACGACTTCGACCTGCGCCGATTTCCGGCCCCTTCCTTGAGCCGCTCCTCGACAGCGGTTGGTTGCACGCTACGCCTTGTCAGCAGTGGTGCCATGCATGGCCGGCTGTCCACGCTGAAGTGCGGAGCTTGCCGGTCGTCCACGATCACTCCGAACACCAACGACGCTGACCATTGGCGTGGGCGGGCGCCCGGCCATCCGCCCCGCGATCTCTGCGCGTCGCTGGATTCACCGGCATCCACCAGCGCACATGCTGGTGCGGATCCCTGGCCCGACGGCTACAGGCTATCCGACACCTGGGGCGCGCTAATGTGGCCCGTTGCTGTCCCGCAGCCGACCGATCGCCAGGACCCAGCGATCGACCGTGTGGCGCCAGAACGTACTCAACCACCACAACAGCAGTGCGGCGCCAGCGCCCAGAAAGGCACCGCGGAAGAACCGGGGGACATCGGCGAGGCGGCGCAAGGCGGGGACCTCCTCGCCGATGCGGGCGAGCAGCGCGCCCGCAACGGGCAGCAGGAGGATCGCGACGAGCAGCCACAACGGCTGCTGCAGCAGGGCCCACAACAATGGCGCCAGTAGCGCCAGCCCGCCGAGCAGTCCGAGCCCGACCGGAACCCATAGCCACGGGCGCAAATGCAGGATGCGGAACAGCTTGTGGCGCGCCGCACCGAGCTGCGTCAGCAGCTCAGGATCATTCGCGGGATCAGCGATCGCGGCGAGCGCCGCGCGGAACGAGGGCGACGCGGGGAGCCCGTGGGGGTCAGCGGCTGCTGGCGACGCCCCCTCATCGCTACCCGCGTCTTCGAAACGCCCGGCGAAGTCATCAAGCTCCCCACGGGCGATCGCATAGCCATCGGCCATCAACGCATAGGCCTCGCGGTCGCTGAAGCTGTCGAGATCGGTTCGCACCCGTGACAACCGTTCCTGGACTTTGCGGTCGACCCCGTAGGGCGTGGTCCGCGACCGCGGCTCGGGCGGTGGCGCACCGGCCGCCCGGCCGTGGCGGTCGAGGTAGGCCAGTTCGGGGGCGTCGAGGCCGGCGCGTAGCGAGAGATACATAATCCGCTCCGGGCCGAGGCGCTCGTAGAGCCGCACGAGTTGCTCCTCGCGGATGCGCGCCATGAGGATGCTGTTGGTACGGCGGAGCACGTCGAGGCCGCCAACGCGGGGCGCATGGCGGTCGTCGAGCTGGCCGCTGGCATCGCTGACGATCACATCGCTGCAGCCGCGGCTGTCGAGCGCGGCGACGCCCTGATTGTCGTGGACGCCGCCATCGACGAGCTGCACACGGGTGTCCTCACTGTAGAGTTCGCTGACCGCGAGCGGCGGGAATACGAACGGTACCGCGGCAGAGGCGGCGACCGCCGAGCCGAGCCGGAAGTCCTGCTGCTGCGGTGTCATGTCCTCCCACGCGGGCGGACGCGCCAAGTGGGCATTCGTGCTCACGTGCGCAAACCAGGGCGCCGTGCGCGGCGGCGGCTCACCCATGGTCTTCGCCTCGAAACGCCAGTTGCGCCCGGTGTTCAGCGAGGTGGCATTGATCAGCAGGATGGGCGCCTTGTCGCCACGGTTCGGGTTGTCGCGGTCGGGCACGAACGGCGTGGGTCCGCCCATCGGCTCGATGCGCAGATCGCGCAGGCGTGGCCGTGCGCCCGCGTGCCCGGCCTCGCCGTAGAGCAGCTCATCGTAGAGCGTGGCGATGCGATCACTGCGCGAATACGACGGCTGCCACATGCGCAGGTTGTCACGCAGGCTCGCGAACACGCGCAGCCGGATGTTCGTCTGCACCGCAGCCAGGAAGTGCTCGGCGAGTTCGGCGATCAGCGCGACATAGTCTTCACGGCCGATGCGCGCGGTCGCATCGGCCACCTGCGCGTCGCGGTCGTAGCGAGTCGCGAGCAGCTCGCGCAGCTTCACATAGTAGAGCGCACCGACGATCGAGCCGCCGGAGACGGTGGAGATCACCTCCACATGGCGTAGCATGTCGCGATCGGCGAGTGCGGCGAGTGTGCCGATGTGGAAGAACGAGGCGCGGAAGCCGCCCCCTGAAAGTGCCAGGCCGAGCCGGGATGCCCCGGTCCCCGCGCCTGTGGGTGTCCCCTCTGCTTCCCGGGCCATGCAACCCCTCCTCCCTGAAGTGATGTTCCCGATGCGGACCCGCCCCCTCGCCACCGCGCGACGACCGGCCTGCGCCCGCCCCGTCCTCGAACCGCGGCAGGTTGCGTAGCCTACTCGATTCGGACCGTACGACGCGATGTCAATCCGCCGCCCCCGTCCGGAGGGAATGGGAACCGCATGCGGCCGGGGCGAGGCTGGCCGCGACAGCCGGCGTCGCACGCGGCCTCGCTCGTGCCGGCGCGGGGCTGCCCGACCGCCGCCGACTGTGGCATCGTGCGGTCGTCCTTCCCGGGGGCGGGCCGATGTTCTACCTCTATCAGCACCACAATCTCACACGGCTCGCCGAGACGCTCGCCGTGCTGCGCGCCCATAACGCGCCCGCGTCGCCGTTGACGCCGGAGACGGTGATCGTGCCCAACCGCGGCACGGCGCGCTGGCTGCAGACCGAGCTGGCCGCGTCCGAGGGGACCGCGGCAAACCTGGAGCTGCCTGTGCCGGGCCGCTTCGTCTGGCAGGTGCTGCGCGACACGCTGCCCGGCAGGCCGGACAGCTCCGACTACGAGCGTGCGCGCCTGGTCTGGCACCTCTATGCCCTGCTCCCCGAACTGGATGTGCCCGAGGTGCAGCGCTACCTCGCCACTCAGCCGCGCGAGCGTCACCGCTATCAGCTCGCCCAGCAGCTCGCCGACGTATTCGACCAGTACCTGATCCACCGCCGTGATGTGCTCACCGCGTGGGAGGCCGGCGACGCGGCACGGACGCCGCCGGCATCGTGGCAGGCCCCGGTGTGGCGAGCCGTGGTCGCGCGTATCGAACCCAGGCATCGCGCGCAGTTGCTGAGCGAGTTCCTCGATCTTGCCGAACGCGGCGAACTCGACACCGCGCGCGTACCGGCTCCGGTCTACGCCTTCGCACTCGCCGATCTGCCGCCGGATTACCTGCGCCTGCTGTACGCACTCGGCCGCTACGTCGATGTGCACTTCCTGTTGCCGAATCCCTCGGCGGCCTACTGGGGCGATGTACCGAGCCGCCCGATTGGACGAGTGGACGCGGAGGCCCTCCATGCCGGGATCGCCGCGCGTGCCGAGGGAGGAGAGGGGGGCGCGACGGCGCAATCCGCACATCCGGCCCCCCTCCCGGCGCCTGGCGACGCTCGGGACGACGAATTCGAGGCCGGGCATCCACTACTGGCCGCCCTCGGGCGCGCGGGCCGGGATTTTCTGCGGGTTTTGTATAGCGACGAATTCCCTGCGATCCAGGAGCCATTGAGCGAAGTGCTGGCGTATGAGCCGCCCAATGAGGACACGCTGCTGCAGCGGGTGCAGTCCGGCGTAATTGCCGGTACGGCGACCGCCGTCGACGCGGCGAGCGCGGGCCGCGACACCTCGATCCAGGTCCACGCCTGTCACGGCCCGCTGCGCGAGATCCAGGTCCTGCACGATCGCCTGCTGGATCTGCTAGCCAACGAGCCTGATCTCGAGCCGCGCCGCATCCTTGTCGTGGTCCCCGACATCGCCCGCTATGCACCCGCGGTGCATGGTGTGTTCGGGGCGGCCAGCGGCGCCCGATGGATCCCCTACAGCCTGGCCGACCGGCCGCGGATCGAGAGCCACCCGATCGTCCAGACCTTCCAGCAGTTGATCGAGCTACCGCTGTCGCGCTGGACGGCGAGCGAAGTACTCGCGTTCGCCGGTGTCCCCGCGGTGATGCGGCGCTTCGGCCTCGACGACAGCGAACTGGCGCTACTGCACCAATGGACAGCAGCCGCCGGCGTGCGCTGGGGGCTCGACCGCGAGACGCGGGAGGCGACCGGCGCGGCCGGCTTCGAGCAGAACACCTGGCGTTTCGGCCTGGACCGCCTGTTGCTGGGAATCGCCCAGCGCGAGGACCAGGCCCTGGTCGACGGCATCGCACCCTGGAGCGATCTGGAGGGCGGCTCGGCCATGGCCGTCGGTCGCCTCTGGTGGTTGGTCGAGCGCCTGCGCGCCTGGCGCGATGCCCTGAACGAGCCTGCCACCGCCGGTGCCTGGCAGGAGCGGCTCAACGCCATGACCGAAGAACTTTTCGCCATCGATCCGGATGACGGTGACGAGGCCACCGCGCTGGACACGGTGTTCGCTGCGACCGCCTCGCTGGAAGGGGCGGCGCTATCGCTGGGCGACGACACGCTGACCTGGGAAGCGGTCCGTGAAGCGCTGCTCGGCGAGCTATCGAGCCCTTCCCAGCGCCAGCCCCTGGTGGGCGGCGGCGTTACCTTCGCCGGGCTGGAGCCGCTGCGCGGCGTGCCCTTCGACGTGATTTGCATGGTCGGCATGGATGACGGCGTCTTCCCGCGCCAGGATGGCCAGCGCGAGTTCAATCTGCTGCAGCAACACCCCCGCGTCGGCGATCCGAGCGTACGGGACAGCGACCGCATGACCTTCCTGCAGGCGCTGATGGCGGCGCAGAGAACGTTTTACCTGAGCTATACCGGCCGCGATGTCGCCGATGGCGCCGAGCTGCAACCGGCTACGGTTGTCGGGGAATTCCTCGATTTCCTCCACGGCCACTGCTTCGCCGGCTGGTCACGCAAGGCGTTCCGCCGCGCGATGGTTATTGAACAGCCGATGCACCCCTTCAATCCGCGTTATTTCACGCCGGATCACGCGCACCTGTTCACCTTCGACGACGCCTGGCGCGGGGCCGCTCAAGCCCAGCGTGCCGAGCGCGCCGAACCGGCCCCCTTCTGCGACGATACCGAACTGCCCGGCCCCGACCCGAGCGAACCGGTCGAGCTCACCGCGCTGCAACGCTTCTACCGGCATCCCGCGGCGTTCTTCTTCCGCGAACGCCTGCGTCTGGAGTTCGCCGAGCCCGATTCCGCGCTGGACGACGACGAGCCCCGTGCCCTCGATGGGCTGACGCAACACGCATTGCGGCAGCGCCTGTTCGAACAGGCCCGGACGGACGGTGTGCGCGAACTCGACGCCGAGCCCTCGGCCCTGGAACGTGCGCGCGGCACCCTGCCACCGCCGCCGCTGGGCGGTGGCGACTACGCCGAGGCGGTCGCGGCGGTCAACTCGGTGTTGTCGCTGTACTGGCGATGGCAACAGGATGCAGCGGCCGAAGTCGATGTGGATATCGACCTGCTGCTGGACGATGACACCCGTCTGCTCGGTCGCGTGACCGCGGTCGGCCCCCGGGAAATGCGCCGGCTGCGGCCCGGTTCATTGCGCATGAAGCATCTGTTGCCGTGGTGGCTGGGCTATCTGGCGGTGGCCGCCAGTGGGTATCACGTCGCGCTGCGCGTGGCCGGCAGCGGTGACGAGGCCGCGAGCGAACTCACGAGCCAGATCGACACGGCGACGGCGCACGGCTATCTGAGCCGGGCGATCCACCATTACCGCAACGGCCACGTGCGCGCCCTGCTGTTCGAGCCCTACATGGCCGAGCACTACCTCGAGCAGCGCGAGAAGAAGAGCCAGAAGACCGGCGCACTGAAAACCGCAGACGAAGCGCTCGACAGCACCAACGGCTGGTTGAGCAATACCTGGCAACCTCCGCACCCGCGCCGCGACGTCTGGCTGCAGCCACTGTTTGGCGCCTCCCCCGTGCCGCTTGGAGACGACGCAAGCACATCGACCTTCGTCCAGGTTGTCGAGGATGTCGCCCGTCCATTGCGCCTGCATCTCACCGCCCCCGAGGGAGAGCCATGAGCACTGTGGACCGGCAAGCGATGACGCCCTTCGATCCGGCGGCAATGCCGCTCGACGGCATCCGCCTGATCGAGGCGAGCGCCGGCACGGGCAAGACCTTCAGCCTCGCCGGCCTGTACCTGCGCCTGATCGTCGAGCAGGAACTCGACGTGCGCGACATCCTGGTGATGACGTTCACCCGTGCCGCCACCCAGGAGCTGCGCGAACGCCTGCGTGCGCGACTGGCCCTGGCCGCGCGCGTGGCCCGCGAGGCGCCGTGCGCCGAACGCCGCGACGCCGCCGAGCGTTTCGCCGAGACGGTCATCGCCAATGGTACCCTCGACCGCGAGACCCTCGCCCGCCGCCTGCGCGACGCCGCCTCACGCGTCGATCAGGCAACGATCACCACCATCCACGGCTTTGCCCAGCGCGCGGCGGGTGAGAACGCGTTTGAGAGCGCCCTGCCCTTCGACCGTGGCGAGCAGATCGAGGACGCCGAGATCCAGCGCGAGGCGGCGGCGGATTACTGGCGAGCACGCGTATTCGGGCAACCCGCCCCGTCCGCGAGCGCATTCCTCGCGCTCTGGTCGTCGCCGGAAGCGCTGTACCGGGAGATCCGCGATGTTCTCGGCAAGCCCCACGCCAAGCTTGTCCGTCCCGATAGCGCAACCGTGGAATGCGATCGACAAAGGGCCCTGGAGGCTTGGCCACGGCAACGCGCCCAACTGATTGAGGTACTGAACACCGCGATCGAACGCGATGGTCTGCTCAAGAATTCCTCCCTGCGCGCACAGCTGGACGCTGACGGTGCCGAGGGACTGGCCGCGGCGATCGACGCCGGACTCACCGGTACGGTCGATGGCCTGCCTGCCCTGCCCGGCGTGCTGGCCGATCTGGGGACGGAAGACAGCGTGGGCGTTCACGCCAAGAAGGCCGCAGCCAAGTGGTTCCGCCCCCAGGATCTGACGATCATGCCGCTATTGGCCAGGCTGCAGGTCAACGGCCGCCTGGCCGCGGTGACGCACGCGATCGACACGATCCGGGAGCTGGCCGCCGCGCGCAAACGCGAACGCCGTCTGTTCAGCTACAACGACATGATCCTCGGCCTGCACCAGGCCGTCACCGACGCGAGCCGCGGCCCGGCGCTCACCGCGGCACTGCGCCGGACCTGGCCGTGGGCGCTCGTGGACGAGTTCCAGGATACCGATCCGCTGCAATACGAGATCCTGCAGCGGATCTATGGCCCGGTAGCGGTGGACGTTGCCGCCGAAGAGCGCGCTCGCGGTGGTCTGATCCTGATCGGTGATCCCAAGCAGGCGATCTACGGCTTTCGCGGCGGTGATGTCTTCGCCTATCTCGACGCCACGGCGGATGCCGACGGCCGATATGAGATGGATACCAATTTCCGTTCAACGCCGGCCGTACTCGACGGCGTCGGCCGCGTATTCGAGGCGGGTGGCGATGATGCCTTCGTGCTCGACGGCGTGCGCTTTCGGCCCGTACAGGCCGGGCGGACCGCGGGCGACCTGCTTCTGGAGCACGGCGGCACCGAAGTCCCCGGCGTGACGGCCTGGGCCGTCCCCGATGACGCCGGGACGAACAAGGGCGATCTGCAGCGGCGCATCGAGCGTGCAACCGTCGCCCGTATCATCGATCTGCTCGACCAGACGGTGGTCGTCGCAGCGGACAAACCACGCCGCGCACTCCAGCCCAGCGAGATCGCGGTCCTGGTCAACAGCAACCGCGAAGCCGCGGCCATGCAAGCGGCGCTCACCGCAAGCGGCGTACCGGCGGTCTGCATACAGCCCGAGAGCGTGTTGAGTCAGGACGCCGCCCACGACCTGCTGCAACTGCTGCGCGCGGCCGCCACGCCGTTCGACGCCGAGCGCCTGCGCGTCGCGCTGACCACACCGCTGTTCGGCTACCGCCTCGGCGATCTGGTCGCGCTCGATGACAACGAACAGGCCTGGGCCGCTGCTACCGATCGCTTCCAGGCCGCGCATGTCCGCTGGGCGCAATCGGGCGTGCAGGCGATGCTCGAACCGATCCTGCAACAAGCAGCGGCCCGGGTGGTGGGCCTCACCGACGGCGAGCGCCGCATCACCGACTACCTCCATGTTGTCGATCTGCTGCAGCGCGCCGCGCACGAGGTCTTCGGCATGAAAGGCCTGGTCCACTGGCTGGAGAACGCGATCCGCCGCGCCAACGATGGTGAAGTCGGCGATGCCGACCGCCTGCGCCTTGCCGACGATGCCGAACTCGTACAGGTCACCACCGTCCACAAGGCGAAGGGCCTGCAGTTCCCGATCGTCTTCGTGCCCTACACCCCCTGGCTTGGTACCGGCGGGTCACCGCCCACACAGCCGCCACTGGCCTGCCACGACGCCAGCAATCAGGCCGTCATCGACCTCGGTTCCGCCGACGCCGACCAGTATGTCGGCCAGAGCGTGCGCGAACGCCGCGCGGAGCAGGTGCGCTCGCTCTATGTCGCGCTCACCCGCGCCGAACAGGCCTGCTACTTCGTCCATGGAGCGGCCAACAATGCGCTCGACGGCCCTCTCGCCTGGCTCCTGCACTACGCCGATGGCGTGACCGCCGACGGCTGGCACGGGGGCAAGAAGCTGCCCGACTGGTTCAACGCCGCGAGGGCCCGGGCACGCGTGGACGAACTGGCGGCCAGCAGCAATGGTGCCCTGCACGTCGAGACCCTGCCCGAGGCCAGCGGGCCGCACCGACTACCGGCGCAGGGCGAAGGCGCCCCCGTCGAACCAGCGCGCAGCGATCTGCCCCACGCACGTCCGCCGTGGTCGGTATTCAGCTTCTCCCGGCTCGCCGGGCGCTTGACGGCGACCGCCGAGCCGGCAGCGGGTGCCGACGACGAGGGCGGGGACGACACCGCCGTAACGACCCCGGCAGCAGATCGCGACGAGGCCGCCGACGAAATCGTCATTTCTCCCCGTGGCACGGGTTTCGGACGCGCATTCCACGAGATCCTCGAGAGCGCCGCCTTCGATGCCTGGCCAAGCCCGGGCGAGGCCATCCCGGCGTCGATTGGCCGCGATGTGCGCACCGCGCTGCGGCGCAACGGCGTCGCCACCACCGACACCGATGGTGGCGAACAGCCGGTGATGGACACCGCCGAGATGGTGGCCGCGACGCTGCACGCCCCGCTGCCGGAGATCGGCCCGCTTGCGGCGGTCGCCCCCCGAAACCGACGCGATGAACTCGAGTTCTTCATGCGCCTCGGCAACAGCCGGGCGAGCACGATCCTCGAGCACATCGCCGCCGCCGGCTACGGCGGCGCTCGCGGGACCACGGCGATCGCGTCGCTGCGCGGGCTGATGCACGGATTCATCGATCTCGTCGTCGAACACAACGGCCGCTACTGGATCCTCGACTACAAGACCAACGCCCTCGGCCGTCTGCGTGCCGACTACGCGCCACAGCGCCTCGCCGAGGCCATGGCAGAGCACCACTACGACCTCCAGTACCTGATCTACACGGTGGCGCTGCATCGCCACCTGCGCCAGCGCCTGGCCGACTACGATCCCGCCACCCACCTCGGGGGGGTGATCTATCTCTTCGTGCGCGCCCTGGATGAGCGCGGCGATCACGGCATCTTCCACGCCCATCCCGACGTGGGACTGCTCACCAAGCTCGATGCCCTGTTCGACGGCCAGGCGCCCGCCACACCAGCCACTGGGAGCGAGCGGTCATGAGCGCCCTGCCCACCCACGTCCGCGACCAGCTCGAAGTCGCCGGCCTTCGCCCCGCCGACATCGCGCTGGCCGACTGGGGCTGGCGCCACGGCGGCGAACGCCCGGGCGCGCTTGGACTCGCGCTCGCCAACCACGCCGTGGGCCTGGGCCACACCGGTCTGCCCCTGCAGGCGCTCGGCGACGCCATTGGCCCCGCAGCCCGGCTGGTCAATGCCGAACGCTTTGCCGAGGAGCTGTCCGGCAACCCCCTGGTCGCCACCGCCGATGGCGATACCCCGCTGCCGCTGGTCCTCGACGGCGACCATCTCTATCTGCAGCGCTACTGGGCCTATGAGTGCGACCTGGCCGCGCGCCTGCGCGAGCTGCTCGCCGCGCCCCCCGCCCCGGTCGATACGGACCGACTCAGCCCGCACGGGGGTCTTTTCGCCGGCGACTGGCTCGCTGCCGGGGAGACCAACTGGCAGGCCGTCGCCGCCTTCGTCGCCCAGCGCCACCGCTTCGCCGTGATCTCGGGCGGCCCCGGCACGGGCAAGACCTACACCATCGTGCGACTGATGCTGCGGCTCATCGAGGCCGCACTCGCCGACGGCGAGCAACCGCCCGTATTCCGCCTGGCCGCACCAACCGGCAAGGCCGCGGCGCGCATGCTCGCCTCCGTCCAGCGCGGCCTCGCCGAACTCGAGCCGCCCGCCACCGTGCAACAGCACTTGCCGGCGGAGGCCTCCACGCTGCACCGGCTGCTGCGTTTGCACCATGGCAGCACCCGCCCCGGCCACGATCGCGACCGCCCGATCCCGGCCGATGGGGTCATCGTCGACGAGGCCTCCATGGTCGATCTGCCGTTGATGGCGAAACTCGCCGCGGCCGTGCCCGATCATGCCCGACTGATCCTGCTCGGCGACCGCTACCAGCTCGCCTCGGTCGAGAGCGGCTCCGTGCTCGCCGACCTGTGCGCGCCGGCCGGCGTCAACGCCTTCTCGGCAGACCAGCTCACGGCTGGGGCAACGCTACTGGCGCGCGCTGAGTCGGCCACTCCGGCGTCCCCGCTCGGCGACCATGTGGTCACCCTGCAGACCAGTCACCGCTTCCAGGCCGACAGCCCCATCGGCCGGCTTGCCGCCGCGATCAATGCCGGTGATCCCGACGCCGTCGCGACCGTGCTTGACGACCCCAGCGAGGAAGTCCGGGCAACCTTCGATCCCGATGCCGGCCAGATCCAGCGCCTGGTCGAGGCGCTGGCCGAGCACTATGCGGCGCTACACGAGGCCGCCAGCCCGGAAGCCGCCATCAGCGCGCTCGAAGACATCCGCCTGCTCACGGCCACGCGCATCGGTCCCCTCGGTAGCGAGGCCATGAACCAGCGTGTTGCCGCTACCCTCGCAGCGCGTTACGGCTTCGACCCGAACGGCCACTGGTACCACGGCCGACCGATCATGGTGTTGCAAAACGCACCGCGGGCCGGGCTGTTCAACGGCGATATCGGCATCGTCTGGGAGGACGCCGACGGCCCGACCCGTGCATGGTTCCGCACCGAGGACGGCATGCGCTCCTTCCATCCATCGGTACTGCCCACCCACGACACGGTCTATGCGATGACCATCCACAAGAGCCAGGGCTCTGAGTTCGAGGTCGTCTACCTGCTCCTGCCGCCGGGGCAGTCGCGCGTGCTCACGCGCGAGCTGCTCTATACCGCCGTCACCCGCGCCCGTTCACGGCTCGAAGCCTACGGCGCGCATGAGGCGTGGCGGGCCGGCGTGCGCAACCGCATCCATCGCTTCTCCGGAATCGGCCGGCGCGTCACCGAATAGTGAATCGATGCGGGTCGCATCACCAAGATCGGGGGTAACGCCGTCACCACCTGCCTCATGCCCGTGCACAGTGAACGGATCCCGCGTCTCACGAAGCCCGGTGCCGTCTCTCAGCTGCGCAGCCGTTCGCCCAGTGCATCGAGTTGCGCACGCAGGTCATCGTAGTGGCCCGAGCGCGCAATCGCGTCGCGGAAGGTGGCGTTGAGACCCCCCTCGATGGAAAGATCGCCGATGGCAGCCTCGAGGCCGCCCGCCCGCTCCTTGCCAAGGCTGGCGAGGTAGCCGCTGTAGAGGTTTGTGACGTAGCGCTCGCCGGCATCCGGATCGCCGATCCGCTCCCCTAGCCAGGCGGCGATCGTCTGTAGCTCGGTGAGGACTGCCGCCATCGTTCCTGCCACCGCCCAGAACGGCTCGAGGTCTTGTTCGCGTTCGAGCGCAATGATCGGGTTGTCTTTACCGTATACCGTTTCCAGGGCGCTCGAGCGCGGGTGGACCGGCAACGGACAGCCGCCCTGCTCGATCAACGGCATCGGGATGGTCACGCAGACCTCTTCTGCGGGGGCAACCCACTGGCGCAGCTCCGCGAGTTTGACTTCCGCCATCACACTGATCACGGCCTGCTCAGCGGAGAAACGCAACTCAGGCAATACCACGCGCGCGGCTGCGGCCGGCAGGCAGAGGAAGACGACGTCGCTGCCTTCAACCACCGCCTGCGGCGTGTCGGCGATCTCGACCACAGGATGGGTAGCGGCCAACTCCTCGGAGATGCTTTCGTTGCGCCGCGTAATGAGCACCGTATGCGCCCGATGGACAGCACCACCCACCAGACGGCGCGTGATTCTTCCCGTGCCGATGAATCCAATCTGCATGCGTCCCCCATTGGCTATCGCGTGCGAGTGTACACGAGGGGCCCCGCTGCCTTCAGTCGAACCCCGCACCCACTATCGGCTGTGGGATCAGGCGCATCCTCCGGATCCGTCGAAGCGGTCCGCGAACCGTCAGGTAGCAGGGAATGAGCGTATGACGGGAGACATCGGCGGCCAACGTTCCTCCACTGCCTTGCCCAGGGCCAGCACCTTGGCATCGGTGAAGCGATCACCGACGATCTGGAGGCCGACCGGCAGTCCGTCGCAGGTGCCCACGGGGACCGATAGCGCGGGACACTGCGGCACGAGATTGAACGGACAGCAGAGATCCATGCCGGCGAAACGACCATCGACGGCGTTGACCTCGAAGTCAGCATCCGTCGTCTCGAGGCTCGGCGCCGGCACCGCACAGGTGGCAGAGAGCAGTACGTCGCAACGGGCAAAGACCTCGGCGAGATCGCGCCAGACCCGCGTACGCAGGACCTCGGTCCGGCGGTAGGTCACGGCCCGCCGACGGCGCCCGGCGTCGATCAGCGCCAGCAGCGCCGGATCCATGTGGTGGCGATGGCCGCGCGTGTACTCCCCCCAGGCAGCGGCGAGCGTCACGCCCCAGACATCGAGCCAAGTGTCGTTGAGTGCGCGCGACCAGGGCAAGTCGATCCATTCGACCGTGGCCCCTGCCTGGGCGAGGGATGCGGCGACTTCCTCGATCCGCGCCGCCACCCCCGGCGCGAGCGCGTAGTAGCCGAGATCCGGGCACACCGCGATACGCATCCCCGCCACGGCCGGTTCGACCGGCACGGGGATCGCCTCGGGTGACGGCTGTGACTGGATGTCCGCGGCATGAGGGCCCTGCGTCGCCGCCAGGAACGCGGCCGCATCGTCGATGCAGCAGGCCAGCGGGCCGAAGTGGGAGATGTTGTCGAAGACCGTGGGCAGGATGTCCATGGGGATGCGGCCAAGGCTCGGCTTGAGGCCAACAACCCCGGACAGCGCCGCAGGGATGCGTACCGAGCCCCCCATGTCTGTGCCTTCGGCCAGCGGCGTGCACCCCGCCGCTACGGCGACCGCCGAGCCGCCGGATGATCCCCCGGGCGTACGTGCGGGGTCGTGCGGATTCCGGGTGGTCCCCCAGCGCGGGTTGTGGGTATAGCCCGAATAGGCGAACTCAGGCGTGTTCGTCTTGCCGATCACAATCGCGCCCGCCGCCTTGAGCCGCTGCACGATCACGGGATCGCTGTCGGGGACCCAGTCCCCAGTGCTCCACGAACCACGCGTGGTCAGATGGCCGCGCGTCGGCGTGAAATCCTTGATGGCTACAGGCACGCCTGCGAGCGTCCCGCCCTCGCCCGCTCGGCTGGCGACGCGCTCGTCAACCGCGCGAGCGGCCGCCCGAGCGCCATCGGGATCAAGAAGGACAAACGCATTAAGACCGGCGATCGCCTCGGCGCGCACCAGCGCTTCATCGACGACCGCCGTCGCCGAGCGCTCGCCCGCGCGGACAGCCGCGGCGACATCGATCGCCCTATGACCGGCTACCATGCCCATGCCGTGGTCACACCAACAGTTCGCAACCGGGCGTGGCGCGGTGATACAGCTCGAACGGACTCCAATTCGATTGCCATAACCCACCAGGAAACTTCAAGCACATTGCACTCGCCGCTGTAGTATACCCGTCTTCAGAGATCTCTTCGGTTACGACATGCGATTTCACTGATTGTCCTACACGAAGATCGAGGCCCATCCTGACTGGGGCACCCATTGCCTTGCATGGCGATCGAGCCATTTGCTTAAATGTGCGCTAATGTTAGGTGAACATGTCACCTTGCCGTACGGGAACCGTCCCACCCGCCAGCGACCAGCCGGCCTGCGGCCCTGCGCTTTCAGCTTCGTTGCTATAATTGGAGAGATCACGGGATGACGAGCCAGTCCATCATCGAGCAGCGCTACGCCTCGGACGCGACAGCGGTACGTGCCGCCCGTTTTGTCGTTCTTGCCGTAATCGGCAGCCTCCTGCTGACCGCCTCGGCCAGGGTCCAGATCCCGTTCTGGCCGGTACCACTAACCATGCAGACTTTCGTGGTCATGGTGCTGGCGCTCGGCTACGGGGGGCGACTGGCTACAGGGACGGTTGCCCTCTATCTCACCCAGGGGGCGCTCGGCTTGCCCGTGTTTGCCGCAGGTGGCGGCCTGGTGTACTTGACGGGTCCTACCGGCGGTTACCTGATCGGCTTCCTGGCAGCCGCGGCGTTGATGGGCTATCTGGGCGACCGGGGCTGGCATCGAACGGTCTTCCATGCCGTGATGGCCGCGCTCGCCGGTACGGCCGTCATTTTCGCCGTCGGGGTAGCGTGGCTCTCGGTGTTGGTCGGGTTCGTCCCGGCCATCATGAACGGCCTGGTTCCCTTCCTGCTCGGCGATGCCCTCAAGGTAGTGGCTGCCGGCCTGACCGTGGCGGGGGTCGGCCGAGTGGTGAATCGATCCCCCTGATCTCCGCGACGTCGACGATGGGCGCGATCGCTTGCACTCCGTGCGCACGGCGCTGGTGCGGGGTTGGTTCACACTGACGGCGGCCCCCGCCCCGAGCTGCGCTTTAGCCCGTATTCGAGCGGATCGAGCGCGGCCCGCTGTCACCCTCGTACTCGAATCTCACCCAGCCCTTGAGTACGTAGACCAGCTGAAAGTCGAGTTCAAGGAATCCAATGATGGACCGCGATCTGTCCCAAGAAGAACTCCGCGTTCTCGGCTCGCTGGTGGAGAAAGAAGCGACCACGCCGGAGCAATACCCGCTGTCGATCAATGCCGTTCGCAGCGCCTGCAATCAGAAGAGCAGCCGCGATCCCGTGCTCGCACTGACCGAGTCGGACGTGCGCGCGGCCATCGGTTCGCTCACCCGGCGCGGACTCGTGCGCACAGCGTCCGGGTATGGCGGCCGCGTCAGCAAATTCGCGCACCGTTTTGGAGCCCCCGCTTCCGGGCTCGAGCTGGACGCGGGGCAGATCGCGGTGCTCTGTGTGCTGTTCCTGCGCGGTGCGCAGACGCCCGGTGAGCTGCGCGCACGCACCCAGCGCCTGCACGCCTACGCCGACACGGGCGAAGTCGAAGCGACGCTGCACGCGCTGGAACAGCACCCGGAAGGCCCGTTGGTACGCCGCTTGCCGCGCGAACCCGGCAAGCGCGAACATCGCTACCTCCACTGCTTCGGTGCAACGCCCGACGCATCACGGGAAGGAGGCGGCAGCGACCTGTTCCCGACACCGCGCCCCGAGCCTGCAGCGCCCCATCCGACCGCTACGGCAGATCTGGAATCCCGGGTCGAGGCATTGGAAGACGCACTGCAGGCCATGGAGAAGCGAATCGAGCAGTTGATCGGCAGCCGGGACGACGACGGGCAATCGTCATGACCGACTTCGCACGCGCGGAGAACTCCTTTCAGCTTCAATTCTCGACATCGACCTCAACGCGTTTGATCCGACTGCCGGCCCCGGACTTGATCCGCACGGCGGATTTCGGACAACCGAAGTGCTTCGCCACGAGAGCCAGCAGCTCCGCATTTGCCCGCCCGTCCACGGGCGGCGACTTCACGCGTGCGAGCCACGTCCCGTCGCCACCCTGCTCCAACAGGGATGTCCGTGACCGCGGCTTCATCCGAATCTGCAGCAGCATTCTCTGACCTTGGCAAACGGGCTGAAGAGGCGCTACGACGCCATACGGTATCACTAGCGAGAAAGTGGGTCGTCGGCGATGGCCCGGAGCGCGCGCGACTTGAGGCTCGCTCCCCCCTCCACTCTCCCGATCCCCCGCCAGAATAGATGCCCCTTCGACGAATGTTGGACTGCTTACGCCCTGCCGGCTCTCGGGGGCACGGTGCTAGCGATCATCGCTGCGCTGTTGTGGACGATCGACAAGGTCTTCCGTCAGAAAACCGTCCTGGAGCGCCTAAGCGTGACCGACGTTCTCACCGAACTCCCCAATCGCCGTGGACTATTGCAGCACGCCGAGCAGATGCTCGCCCAGCATCGACGCCACGGGCGCCCGCTGAGTCTGGCGCTGATGGATCTCGACGACTTCAAGATCATCAACGACGGCGAAGGACATCCCGTTGGGGATGCCGTGCGCCATCATGTCGCTCATGCAATCACGCAATCGACGCGCGGTAGTGACATGCTCGCCCGACTCGGTGGCGAGGCGTTCGGTCTGCTGATGCCGGAGACGGACCGCAAAGGGGCCTATGAACTCTGTGAACGTATCCGCCAGCGGATCGAGGCGATGGAGTTACCGATGACGCAGAAGGTGCGCCACCTCACCGTCAGTGTCGGACTGACGACCACCCTGGTCAATGCCGACACGTCGTTCGACAACCTCTATGCCGATGCCGACCTTGCACTCTACGAAGCCAAACGCGAGGGCCGCAACCGCACGATTGTCCAGCGAGGATGATCCGTTCTTTCGCCATCCGCCCGCGCGGCTGATGTGCCGGTTTCTCGTCGTGATGGCGCATATCGACCGACCAAGATCATGGCAGCATCGACTCGGGCCTCTTATACTCTTACGGAACCGGCCCATGATCCCTTGCCAGCCTGTCGCAGCAATCGCGCAGCACCGCCAATCCGTCCGACATACGCGGCTACATCTACCGAGGCATCTGGTAGCCCGGCGTTGACTCCATCACTTCGATCTCGCTGGCGTCCATATCCGCCCCGATGTCCTCGAACAGCGGTGTGGAGAGGTAGCGTTCACCAGTATCCGGGAGCATGGCCAGGATCACCGACCCCGTCGGGGCCCGTTCGGCGACCTCCATCGCTGCCGCAACCGTCGCACCGCCGGACACACCCGTGAATATGCCCTCACGTTGAGCCAGTTTGCGCGACCACTCGATGCCGGCGTGCCCGGCAACCGGAAGCAGCTCATCGACATACGATTCGTCGAGCGCTTCCTGCAACACCCACGGTATGAAATCCGGCGTCCAACCCTGAATCGGGTGCGGTTCGAAAGCCGGGTGACCGGCGGCCGGTTCGTGCGCTTGCGTTCGTTCCTGCGCCGTGCCGCTCGCCACAAGCTGAGCATTGCTCGGTTCACTCAGAATGAGATTCACGTCGGGTCGCTCGCGACGCAGCACACGGCCAACGCCGGCGATGGTGCCACCGGTACCATAGCCGGTCACGAAGTAGTCCAGGCGCTGGCCATCGAAGTCGGCGAGGATCTCCCTGCCCGTGGTCGCCTCATGGATGTCGGCGTTGGCCTCGCTTTCGAACTGGTGGGCGAGGAACCAGCCATGGGCCTCCGCGAGCTCACGCGCCTTTTCGTACATGCCGAACCCCTTGAGTTCGCGCGGCGTGAGCACGACCTTCGCGCCGAGGAAGCGCATCATCCGACGGCGTTCGATGGAGAAACTCTCCGCCATGGTCACGACCAGTGGATAGCCCTTCGCCGCGCAGGCCATCGCCAGTCCGATGCCGGTATTGCCGCTGGTCGCCTCGACCACGGTCTGACCCGGTTTCAGCCTGCCATCACGCTCGGCGGCCTCGATGATGTTCAGCGCCAGGCGGTCCTTCACCGAGGCGGCGGGATTGAAGAACTCCGCCTTCGCGTACACGGTGACGTGCTCCGGCGGGAGATGGTTGAGACGAACGCAGGGCGTATTGCCGACCGTCTCCAGAATGCTGTCGTACAGGCGGCCGCGGCCATCCGTCGTCCGGGTTCCTGGTTGCATGATTCTCTCCGTTGACGCGTCTTCATGGCGAGGCAGGGATTGCAAGCACCGAAACCCCTGTTGCCCCATAGTGTCCCAACGTTGTTCTCAGCCGACGACGGACTTGATCTCGAGGAAGCTCTCAAAACCTTCCGCCCCGCCTTCGCGACCGATGCCGGACTGCTTGTAACCCCCGAACGGTGCTTCGTCATCGCTGCCGGGCTCATTGATCTCGATGTAGCCGGCCCGCAGGCGGCCCGCCACCTTGCGGGCGTGCTCGGCAGAGCCCGACGCGATATAGGCCGCGAGGCCGTAGGGCGTATCGTTGGCAATACGGATCGCGTCGTCCTCGTCTTCGTACCCGATAATCGACAGCACCGGCCCGAAGATCTCCTCACGGGCGATGGTGCTGTCGTTGGTCACCCGGCCGAACACGGTGGGCTGCACGAACAGACCGTCGTCGCAGCCGGCGGGCGGCTCGGCGCCGCCGCACACGAGTTCCGCCCCTTCTTCGATACCCTGGCGGATCAGGGAGACGACCTTGTCATACTGGCGGCGGTAGGCGATCGGACCATTGTCCGTATCGGCG
This sequence comes from Ectothiorhodospiraceae bacterium, assembly GCA_007134775.1. Taxonomy (GTDB): domain Bacteria; phylum Pseudomonadota; class Gammaproteobacteria; order XJ16; family Halofilaceae; genus Halofilum. The sequence continues at coordinate 101,177 of SLKC01000002.1, forward strand.
ACGCACGGGTCGCCGGTCTTCACTTGCGCCGCCGTCTCGCGCGCGATGCGCATCGCTTCCTCCATGCGCGCCTTCGGCACCAGCATGCGGCTGGGCGCATCACACGACTGGCCGACGTTGTTCATGCACGAGAGCGTTCCGGCACGCACCGCGGCTTCGAAATCGGCGTCGTCGAGGATCAGGTTCGGCGACTTGCCGCCGAGCTCCAGGGTCACGCGCTTGACCGTCGGCGCCGCCAGGCGCGAGACCTCGGTACCGGCCCGTGTCGACCCCGTGAAGGAAACCAGGTCCACGTCCGGATGCGCGGCCAGGTAGGCCCCCACGTCGGGTCCGGTGCCATCGATGAGGTTGAACACCCCCGCGGGCACGCCCGCCTCATCCATGATCTCGGCAAAGACGTGGGCGGACAGGGGCGACACCTCGGAGGGCTTGAGCACGCAGGTGCACCCCGTCGCGAGCACCGGCGCGACCTTGGCCGCCACCTGGTTCATGGGCCAGTTCCAGGGCGTGATCAGCGCGCACACGCCGATCGGCTCGCGTACCACGGTATTGCCGTTGGCCGTCGTCCGGCTGAAGGCGTACGTCGCCAATGCCTCGCGCGCCGACTCCAGGTGCTTAAGCCCCGCAGGTACCTGCTGGTTCTCGGAGGTCCGCGTCGACGCCCCCATCTCCGCGGTCATGACCGCGGCAAGGTCATCCTTGCGCTTGTCGTAGGCGGCAATGACCCGGTCGAGCAACGCCAGCCGATCATCACGCGACCACTGCGAATAGCCATCGAACGCGGTCCGGGCCGCGGCGATCGCCTGATCCGCGTCCGCGTGCGTGGCTTGCAGCACCCGGCCGACCACGGCCCCGGTGGCGGGGTTCTCCACATCGATCACCGAGCGCTCGGAATCGGGCCGGACCCACTCGCCGTTGATGTAGAACTGGGTACAGTCACGCATGGTCGTGCTCCTCAGGTTACCGGGAACCCTTCACGGGGAAGGACGCGCGTTCTTCGCGCGGGCGATCATTCTATCATTCGAACAGGACATCGAATTCCTTGTCCGCTCGGCCGGGATCAAGCGTCTCGCCAGGCTTCGCACGGCTCGCCCTGCTCCACCTCGATGAGTTCCCCCAACGGGAAATCTATGTCCTTCAAGCATGGACCGGGCGAACGAGTCGTTGGCGGGCGCTTCTTTCTCGATCTCGACCAAGCGGGGCTGGATCGCCTGCTCGCCGAGGTGCCCGCGCTGGCACTGATGGAGGTCTGGCGTTCCCCCGACCGGCGCGGGGGCGCGGCGTTACCGCGTCGATGGTTCATCGATGACGCCGTGACTGCGGCGGTACAACATTCGCACTTGCGCGGCCAATTCCGGGAACGGGCCTTCGACGACGGGTATGTGCGGAACAACATCCTGAACCCGCAAAGGCCGTGCGCCGCTGCGGAAGCGCTGACCGACCACATCACGAGTGGCACAAGCCTATGGCGACCCGCGCTGGAGTTCGCCCTGCAACACAATCACCCAGTCTACGACACGCTGTTCATCGCGCTTGCGCAACGGGTTTGATGAATCATGCGACCACGCACGCTCGACCTGGAACTGCTGCGCACGTTCTCCACGGTGGTCGATGTCGGCACCGTGACGCGCGCCGCGGAACGCCTGGATTACACCCAGTCCGCAGTGTCGATGCAGTTGCGGCGGCTGGAGGACCAGACCGGTGCCGTGCTCCTGCGGCGCGCGGGGCGTGGCCTCGTGCTCACGGGCGAGGGCCAGACGCTGCTCGGCTATGCGCGGCGCTTGCTCGCACTCAACGACCAGGCGCTGGCGGAGCTGCAGACACGCCCCGCGAGCGGTGTGGTGCGCCTCGGCATCGCCACGGATTACACCTTCATGCTGCCGTCGGTCCTGGGCTGGTTCGGGCAGCTCTATCCGCTGGTCGAACTGGCGGTGCACGACGATCTGAGCGTGGATCTGGTGGCAGCGATTCGTCGGGGTGAGCTGGACCTGGCGGTGGTCACGCGCCAGCGCAACAGCCCCGGTGGCGAGGTACTGCGGCGCGAGCCGTTGATCTGGGTCACGGGGCGGGATCGCGAACCGGCGCTGGAGGATCCACTGCCGCTGGCGCTGTTCCCGCCGGGCAAGGACATCTTCCGCGAAATGGCGATCGACGCGCTCGAGGCCGCCGGGCGCAGTTGGCGGGTTGCCTGCGTGGGCCAGAGTTTCAGCGGGCTGCGACCGGCGCTGCACGCCGGCCTCGCCATCAGCGTGATTACCCGCTCCATGCTGACGCCCGACCTGCGCCCACTGGATGCGAGCACCGGGCTACCCACCCTGCCCGCGATCGAGATCGCCCTGCACCGCCCGCCCGGGCGCCCATCCGAGCCGGCACGACAGCTGGCCACGCTGATCGAAGCCGAACTGGCCGGCGAGATCCGCTCACCCGTCGGTGCCTGACCGGCACCTGCCTGTCCGACGCACACAGCGGTCCGGCTCATGCGTTCGAGGCCGCCTCCCCTTGTCCGCGGAAATGAGCGCCCCGGGGGTGCAGGGGGGGGCTGAAACGTTCACCCGCGTGCCGGGAGCCACTCGACGAGACTTTCGCCGAGGTTGCCGTAGCGGGGTGAATGGCACTCGTAACCCGTGACTGGATACCGGGTCGTTCAACTTGCAAGTGTTCCAGCAAATGGCCGCGAGCTGCCGTCAGGGCGGTAAGGCGAGTGAACACGTGTCACTCGCCTAAGAGCTCCGGGCGAATCATCCAGGCGATGCGCCAGTTCGCGTCCTGGTACTCGAGCGCGACCATGGTGCCGGGCACAAAGGCGACTGGGGACGGCTCTTCATCGCGACCAACCAGCGCACCAACGAATCGGGCGACGAACGGCATGTGGCTGACAAGTACCACGTTGCGCGTCCACAGGGCGGCATTGTCGACGATGTCGGCGACGGCATCGCTGGCGCCGATGCCCGCCATGGTTTCCGGCCCGCGCTCGGGCGCCAGCTCGTGTGCCAGGGCCTCGGCTGTCTGTCTTGCCCGGAGCTTGCCACTGTCAAAGATGTCGTCGACCTTGACGCCGGCAACGCGAAGCAGGCGGGCCAGTTTCCGTGCCTCCCGGTCGCCGCGCTCCGTGAGGGGGCGGTCCGGATCCTCTTCCTTTGACAGGGCTTCACCGTGCTGCATCAGGTATATCATCGGCATCCCTCCACTGCGGTCAATGACAGCGTTGTGCCCGACTACGCTCAACCGCGGTTACCGGTGTGTCAAGCGTTCGCGCGCACACGACGGAGCATCGAAGCTGTCTGGACAACCCGGGCAGCCGGTGTCAGATTCCCCACCCTGCAGTTCCTCCAAATGCGAGCAGCCATGGCCGATTACCCGACCCTTGCGCGCACCATCGACAGCCTGACCGCGGGCGAGACCGACACGGTTGCCCTGATGGCCACGCTGGCCTGTGAAATCCACGCCGCCGACGAGCGCTTCGACTGGACCGGCTTCTACCGGGTCACCGAACCCGGGCTGTTGAAAATCGGCCCCTACCAGGGCGGCCATGGCTGCCTGCAGATTCCCTTCGAGCGCGGCGTCTGCGGTGCCGCGGCGCGCACGGGCGAGACCCAGCTCGTGCCCGACGTCGAGGCCTTCCCCGGCCACATCGCCTGCGCCAGTTCCACCCGCTCCGAGCTCGTGCTGCCGGTGCGCAACGGGGCCGGCGATGTGATTGCCGTGCTCGATATCGACAGCGATCAACCCGACGCCTTCACCGAGGCGGATGCCGAAGCACTGGCGGCCATCCTGGACTCGGTATTCGGGCGACTGTGAGGCCGACATGAATACCAATGAACATGTGTTTCTGGTCACGGGCGGCGCCTCGGGCCTGGGCGCGGCAACCGTGCGCCGCCTCGTCGCCGACGGCGGCCGCGTGGTCATCGCGGATGTGCAGGACCAGGCCGGGGCCGGGCTGGCCGAAGAACTCGGTGCGGCAACCCGGTTCGTGCACTGTGACGTCACGCGCGAAGCGGATGCGCAAGCGGCGGTCGATGTCGCGCGCGAGGCCTTCGGCGCCCTGCATGGCCTGGTCAACTGTGCCGGCGTGGTCACGCCGGGGAAGACGCTCGGCCGCGAGGGTCCGCTCGACCTCGCACAGTTCAATACGGTGGTGCAGATCAACCTGGTGGGTACCTTCAACATGATCCGCCTGGCGGCGGCGGCGATGGTGGAGAACGAAGCGAACCACGATGGCGAGCGCGGGGTGGTGATCAACACCGCCTCGGTCGCGGCGTACGAGGGCCAGATCGGGCAGGCGGCCTATGCCGCCTCCAAGGCGGGCGTCGCTGGCATGACGCTGCCCATCGCCCGCGAATTCGCCCGCCACGGCATCCGCGTGATGAGCATCGCCCCCGGCATCTTCGAGACGCCCATGATCCTCGGCATGCCGCAGGAGGTGCAGGACTCATTGGGCGCCAGCATCCCCTTCCCGTCGCGCCTGGGCCGGCCCGCCGAATACGCGCAGCTCGTGGCGAGCATCCTCGCCAACCCCATGCTCAATGGCGAGACCATCCGCCTGGATGGCGCGATCCGGATGGAACCGAAGTAGCGCGCTGTAACGGCCCTCCCCATCAGCGCCCCAGTATCGAGCGCGCGATCAGCTCCTTCATGATCTCGTTGCTGCCGCCGTAGATGCGCTGGACGCGGGCATCGACGAAATCGCGGGAGATGGGGTACTCGCGCATGTAGCCGTAACCGCCGAAAAGCTGCAGGCAGTCATCGGCCACGCGGAACTGCAGGTCGGTGGCGCTGAGCTTGGCGATGGAGGCGTTGGTGGTGGTGAGTTCGCCGCGGTTGTACTCGTCCGTGCACTGGCGAACGAATGCCTTGTTGACCTCGATCCACGCCTTGAGATCGGCCAGGGTGAAGCGCGTGTTCTGCATGCTGGAGAGCGCCTGGCCGAAGGCCTTGCGCGTCTGCACATACTCGACCGTGCGCTCGAGCATGCCTTCGCAGGCGGCCATGGCGCCGATCGCGAGGATCAGGCGCTCGCGCGGCAGTTCCTCCATGAGGTGGACGAAGCCCCTTCCCTCCTCGCCCAGCACCTGGCCGGCATCCGCCGGGTAGTCGGTGAGGAAGAGTTCGGCCGTGTCGGAGGCATGCTGGCCGATCTTCTCCAGGTTGCGCCCGCGGTCGAACCCGGGCCGGGCGGTATCGATGGTGAACAGGGTCACACCGCGCGCGCCGGCATCGGGGTCGGTCCTCGCCGCAAGGATGAGCAGGTCCGCGTTGTAACCGTTGGTGATGAAGGTCTTCTGACCGTTGATGACATAGCCATCGCCACTGCGTTCGGCCCGTGTGCGCAGGGCCTGGAGATCGGAGCCGGCTTCCGGCTCGGTCATGCCGATGGCGCCGACGACTTCCCCGCGCACCATGCGCGGTAGCCAGTGCTGCTTCTGCTCTTCCGAGCCCAGGTGGAGCAGATAGGGGGCGACGATGTCGGAATGCACCGAGAGGTTCGTCGCCAGGGCGCCGAAGCCGGCGCGCGCGACTTCCTCGATGATCACGGCTGACACGCCGAAATCGGAGCCGTGGCCGCCATATTCCGCCGGCACGTCGACACAGAGGAAACCGTTCTCGCCCAGGCGCTGCCACAGCTCGCGGGGGAAGAGCCGCTCCCGCTCCCAGGTGTCGTAGTGCGGCGCCACTTCCTGCGCCAGGAAGTGGCGCAGGCCATCGCGGAACAGCTCGATCTCGCCGGCATCAAGCATGGCAGTCCTCATTGGCGTGGGTGGCAGTGTGTGTGCATGGAGCCATCGTCATGTACCCGTTGCCGCCTTCGGATTGCGCGGGAAAAAGTGATCCGGCAGGCGGTCCAGCGGCGTGAAGTGACGGGTGTTCTTGTACGGCAGCTTCATGAAACCCGAGACGCCCAGGCCGGTGATCTGCGGGACGGCCTCGACAATGCGTTCCAGCGACGCCGCGAACGCCCCTTCCTGATCCGGATCCAGCAGCACGTAGTAGTTGTGGATCTTCAGATGGGTCGGCATCGCCTCGAAGATGATCATGCCCGTGTGGCGAATGTCATTCAG
>SLKC01000014.1 GCA_007134775.1 Ectothiorhodospiraceae bacterium
CGACAAGTGGCCGCCAGAGCAGGCCGAGCAGCGTCACCACGGGCAGGTCGACGGCACGGCGCGTCTCCAGATAGGTCAGTGGCAGGTAGATGAGCGGTGCCGCGATGGTCGCCATGGCAACCCCCACGGCCCCGTTCCAGGCGAGGCCCGTGAGCAGCAGCGGCACCGTGACCGCGAGGCGGACCCAGGCGAGCACGGCGGCGGCGCGCTCGCGACCGACGGCGACCAGGATCTGGTTGAACATCGTGTGGCTGATCGCGTAGACCGCACCACCGAGCGCGAGGTACTGCACGAGCGGCACAGCCAGATCCCACTGGTCGCCGAGCAGCACCTGGACCAGATCGGGTGCGACGGCCGAGACGCCGGCACCGATGGGCAGCGCGACCAGCGCGACCGTGGCCAGCACCTGGCGGTAGACCGTGGAGAGGCGCTCGCGATCTCCCGCGAGCCGGGTGTAATTGGGGAACAGGCCGCGCCCCATCGGCTGCACGATCTCCTGGGTGAACAGCGTCGCGAGGCCGTAGGAGACGGTGAAGCCGCCCATGATCGCCGGATTGCCCATGCTCCCCACCACCGCCTTCGGCGCCAGCTCGCGCAGATCATTGGCCATGCGCATGGGGATGATCGCGGCGGCGAAGCGCAGATACTCGCCGGCGCGGGCGAGCGAGGGCCGCGGGCGGTAGGGGTGGATGCAGTAGCTCATCACGACCGCGCCCAGCGTGCCGATGACGTGGCCGTAGACCAGCGCCCAGTAGTCGCGCAGGAGGAAGGCGAGCGTGACCGTGGCCGTGAACACCAGCAGCTTGCGGTAGACGCTGAAGCGGAAGTCGAGGTCGAAGCGCAGCTCGCGCCGGATCAGGGCCAGGCTCACGCTGGTCAGGCCACCGAGGGCGCTGCCGGCGGCGAGCACGTGGAGCACGGCAACGAGCCGCGGCTCCTGGAAGAAGGCGGCAATCGGGCCAGCGAGCACGACCAGCAGGCTGGCGACCGCGATGTGCTGGAGCAGCGTCAACGTCCAGGCCGTGTGGCAGTGGGCCGCATCGAGGTCGCGCACACGGATCAGGTGCATCGAGGTGCCGAACTCGCTGAAGGTATAGAGCAGGCCGATGACGAGCAGCGCCATCGCGGCCACGCCGAAGTCCTCCGGCGTCAGCAGCCGCGCCAGGATCACCGTGCTCACCAGGCCGATACCGCGGATGCTCCAGCGCATCACGATCGCCCAGGAGACCCCGCGCACGACCTCGCGGCCGGCATCGTAGGGGCGCTCCGGGCCACCGCCGGAGTCCAGCCGGGCGTTCATGCCCGGCACCGATCGAGCAGCCCGGCGAGTTCGCGGCCGCGCTCGTGGCGCGAGGCCCGCACCACCGCGTTGTTCGCCGGTAGCGGCAACGCCTGCGGGGCGGCGAGGAAGCGGCGCAACAGCGCCATGATCGCCGCGCTGTCGTCGAGCGGGGCGATGGTGTCGAGCCCCGCGGCGGCGACCACGCCCGCGGTGTCCCCGGCCGGATCGGTGAGCGCGAGGATCGGCCGGCCGGCGCGCAGGTATTCGTAGAGCTTGGCCGGGACCTGCTGATTGCAGTTCGCCGCCTGCAGCACCAACAGGCCGTCGGCGCGCACCATCTCCGCGAGCGCCTCGCGATAGGGTAGCGGCGGCAGCAGTTCGAGGAGCGGCTCGACGCCGTGCTCGCGGGCGAGACGGCGCAGCAGCGACTCGTGCACCGCCGCACGCAGGCGCACGCGCAGCGGTGGCATGCCGTCGGCCGTGACCAGTTGCGCGAGTGCCGCGAACAGTGCGCGCGGGTCGCGTTCGCTGGGATAGACCACGCCGCTGTGCAGCAGCGTCCTGTAGCCCGGATTCAGGGGCGTGGCGGGCGCGGCGCTCAGCTCGGCGAAGCTCGCCTCGTCGTAGCCGTTCTCGATCACTCTGACCGCCTCGGCGCGCTCGGGGTAGCGGCCCTGGTAGTCGGTGCCCGCGCCGGCCGTGGTCAGGGTCACGAAGCGCGCGCGCGCCATGGCCCGGCCCTCGATCCGGGTGAAGGCGTCGCGGATGCGCGCATCGGCCGGATACCCGGGCTGCACCATCGGATCACGGAAGTCGGCGATCCAGGGCAATCCGCTCAGCCGCGCCAGGGTCGCTCCGATGCGGTGGGCCGAGGCGATCGGGTAGGTCGACCAGATGGCGTCGATGCCGCCACGGCGCAGTGCGCGCAGGCCGGCGGGCACTGCACCCCACCACCACGAGGCCCAGCGGTCGGGCCGCGCGAGCCAGCCCGGATAGCGCCCCGCGATCGCCAGGTGGCGCGAGGTATCCCACGCCGGCGCGCGGATGACCTCGATCTGCGCAGGGATGTCGGCCAGCTGGTCCGCACTGCAGCGGGCGTAGGCGCGCGGGTGGGCGGTGAGCACGACGGGTTGCCAGCCGAATGCGGGCAGGTCGCGGGCAAAGCGCAGGGTGCGCTGGATACCGCTGCTGCCGGCGAGCGGCGGAAAGTGGTAAGCGATCATCAGGACACGTCCGGTCATGGCTGCTCGCACCCGGTCACGCCGGCGCCAGGCGCTCGCGCTGGCGCTGCCACCAGCCGTGCCCGCGCGCGATCAGGGCGTTGCGGTAGAGGGTGACGTGATCGATGGCGCGCGTCGCCGTCGCCCAACGCAATTGGTCGGCGGTGGCGTTGGTATAGAGCTCGACGCGCTTGCCGGGGCTGGCGGTGAACTCGTGCTGGAGGATGCGGTGGAGCAGGACCCGGCCCGGGGCGAGCGCGGCCAGCTCCTCGTCGTAGGTGGTCTTGAGGATCACGATGATCTCGTCGTTGCTGATCAGCAGCCGCGAGGCGGCCAGGCGGTCGTCGAGCCAGTACTCGTAGGCGCAGGCCTGGCCGGTGCGGGCGAACTCGGCCAGCATGCGGGCGTAGAACGCCCCCTGGCGATTCGATGCGGTGACCGCCGTACCCGCCTTCCCCTTCCAGCCGCGTGCCTCGACGGCGCCGTAGCGGGCAACGGCGGCGGGTAGTTCGTCGGGGGTATCGATGCGGATGAGGCGCTCCTCGTGGCCCGCCGCGGCGAGCCGGTTGTGATAGTGCCGCAGGTTGCGCCGCAGGTTCGCAGAGCGTTCGCCCCAGTAGCGGTCGAAATCGCCATCGAGGGCGATGTTCATGGTCAGCGCATGGCGGCTGCGCGCCAGGGTCGGGTCCGCGCGCCCCTCATCCAGCGGCGTGTAGGCCGTGTCCTGGCACAGCAGGTCGATCGCCAGCGCCCCGCGCCCGAGCGCGCCGAGCAAAGACGGCAGCGCCGCGGCCTCGGCCACCAGCAACGGCGCCGCCTGCAGCTGCGAGGGCAGGAAGGTGCGGTAGACGCCGCGGCGGCAGGGCAGCAGCAGGACCATGCCGTTGGTCCCACCGTCGCGCACGGCGAGGCGCTCGTCCCCGGTGCCGAAGCAGGCGAGCAGTGCCGCCGTGAAGCGGCTGTCGAACAGCGGGTGCGCGCGGTAGAGGGCCGCATTCAGGGCGTCCCAGGGCCCCTCCCAGTCGCCTGCGGCCGCTACCGGAGCCACCCGCCAGCTCACGCCGCCACCTCCACGGTCGCGTTCCCCGCGAGCGTTGCCCGCAACGTCTGCCGCAGCCACATGCGATCGGCCGCCGACAGCCCCTGATGGCAGGGTAGCTGGACCAGTTGCAGACGGAAGGCAGCGGCGTTGGCGCAGGCGGGCACGGCGAGCTCGTCCCAGCGGTACATCGGCATGCCGGCGTGTTTGAGCCGGGGGAAGCTGTTCGCCGGATCGCTCAGCAGCAGCGGGAAGACGTAGGGGGCGACGCCCTCGGGCAGCACCGGCAGCAGTGGCCGGCAGCCGGGCAGCCCGCACACGGCATCCAGCCACCAGCGGTATTGTTCGCGGCGCTGCGCCCGTACCGCCGCCAGATCGGCGTGTGCGTACAGGCGCCGGGACCAGAGCGAGGCGGCGACGGATTCCAGCGCAGGATCGTGGAAGCGCGAACGGCCCGCCGCCACGGCCGCCGTGTCGATGGAGCGCCGCTCGCTCGGGCCCACTGCCGCGAGCGCCGCCTCCGCGGGCGCCGGCGCCCTGCCCGAAGCGTTGCGCCCGCGTGGATTCGCCGTGGCGAGCGCGAGCAGGCGCGCGAGCTGGCGCAGCTCGGCGCGCAGGCCGCGGCCGCGCAGTGGCGCCGCTGGTGCGGGCGCGCCCAGGAGCAGGCCGCCGTCGGGACAGGGCAGGAACTTCGCCGGGCAGAAGATGGCGTGCGCCCCGCTTGTACCCATCCCCGCCCCCGGGGCGAGGACATGGGCACAGTCCTCGATCAGCGCGACGCCGTGGCGCTCGAGCTGGCCGTGGAGCGCCGCCGTCGCCTGCGGGAAGCCGAAGAAGTGCGGCAGCACGAGGCAGCGGATGTCGCCGCGGCCGGCGAGCAGTGCGCCGATGTGTCCGTGATCGGCGGCGAGATCGCGCCCGACCCGGTAGAAAAGCGGCTCGGCGCCCGTACGGATTACCGGGTCGAGCATGGTGCGGCAGTGGTAGGCCGGGAGCAGTACCGCACAACCAGGCCCCGCGCCCAGGCCCGTCAATGCCGCGAGCAGGGCGTAACGCGCGCGGGCGTAGAATCGCGGCGGTTCGCCGTTGCGCCCGCCGCTTGCGGGCAGCAGCAGGGACAATAGATCCCCCGGCGCCAGGCGCGGCAGCCGCGCGACACGCGCCGGGGGATAGCCTGCGGTCTCGAACGGCTCGCGCAGCAGCTCGACCCCGCTCATCGGCGTGTCTCCCACAACACCACCGGCGGCGCGACCACCACCACGGGCGCCCGCGACCAGGAGCCGTGGCAGCGTGGGGCACCGCGCGCCAGGCTGAGCTGCAGCGCACCCGCGCAGAGATACCAGCGCTGGCCGACCACGCGCGCCCCGAGGCGCTCATGGGCGAGCAGCGAGGAGGTATTGAATGCCGAGATCCGGCTCGCGCTGTAGCGAAACCCGCGGGCGAGCAGCTCCCGGCTCGCGACCTGCCACAAGCGGGCGAACACGAGGCTGCCGCGGTAGTCCGGATCGACATAGACATCGAAGTCCCACACGGTCTCCCTCGCCGGGGCGGGCACGAACTCGCAGCGCACCTCGTCCTCCTGGTAGCGATTCTCGATCCACCAGAGGTAGCCGACCAGGCGGCCGTCGCGCTCGGCCGCGAGACAGCGCGCGCCCTGGCGAAAGCGCGCGGCGAGCGTCTCCTGTGGATGTTGCATCCGGCGGATCAGGGGATCGTCCGCATCGATCTCGCGCACCGCCACGCCGCCGCCGCGCTGCCCCGCGCGGCGCGCGGTCTCCGCCAGCGGCTGGACCAGCAGCACGTACTTGACGATGCGCAGGCGCGCCCCGCTGAGCCGGTGCAGGCCCTGGGCCAGCACATAGGCGGCCCCGTTGGCGACCCCAAGGGTGCGCAGCGTCTGCCGGAGACTGTCGGCGAGTCCGGTCATGGGGTCTTGCGCGATCCTCACCATGCCCAGTGCTGCTTGCGCCGGCCGATGCGACCGGTTTGCGGTGAGCGCTCGCGCGCCCCGCGGGCGGAACCGAGCAGCCCAGCGAGGCCGCGGCGCGCCATGAGTTCGAGCAGCTCCTCGTCGAGGAAACCGCGACGCGCCGCCTGCTGCGGCATGTGGATGTTGCCGGTGAAGTTTACTTCGAGGATGCGCGGACCGTCGGGGCAGAGGGCAATATCCCAGCCTGGACCGATGTAACCCGGGAAGGCCGTATGCGCCTCGCAGACCAGCTCGCGGACCGCAGGCCAGTCTGGGAGCTGAAGCCCCGTGAGCGTCGCGCCGGTCAACGGGTGCGGCGGGTCGGTGCACTGGGCGAAGCCGGTACCGCTGACGACACGGGTGACGCGGCCGCTGTCGCGATCGACGGCGCCGGCGAGGTTGCCGCTCGTGCCGCCCCGGAAGTTGTCGGCTGTATCCCCCCCGGCGTGAATGCGCAGGACCGCGCGCAGGATCTGTGGCCCCTGCGGCGTGAGGAAGGTGTGGACGCGCACACTGGAGAGCCCGGGACCGCAGTGTTCCGCGATGGCGGGATGGGGCGCCAGCGGCTGCTGGATCAGCCACCCGAGGCCGCGGCCATCGCCGAGGGTATCGGCCAGGGCGGATACGGGGAGCGTTGAGCCGTCCGCACGCAGGAGGTCGTCGCCGTCGCGGCCTGTCAGATGGATGTGGCCACGGCCGCCAACGCCGAATGAGGGCTTGAGATAGGCGGGCAGATGCCCTTCGGCGCGGAGGAAGGCCTGCAGCTCGCGCGGTGTGCCCAGGCTGGGCACCGATGCGGGACGCCGCGCGCCGTAGATCGCCCGCAGCGTCGGCACGGGCAGGCCGTAGCCCTGGAGCACGGCGTACATGGTCGTCTTGTCGAGGCTGAGGAAGCGCGCGTAGTCGTCGACCAGGATCTCCTCGAGGGCGGCGTCGGCGCGCCAGCCGCCGAAGCAGGCCTTCTGCGCGAACGACAGATCATCGAGAAAAAGGCGGAACCCGATGTACTCGGACAGGCCGAGCCGGCCGATGCCGCGGCGCAGTTGCACGGCCTCGCGCAGCAGCGCGAGCGCCGGGCGCCCACTGATTTGCGCGGCGCGCTGGAGGTCACGGACCGGGAACATGCCCCCTCCCCTGCCCGGCGGTGGCCGCAGGGCGTGTAGCGAGATTACTTGCGAGCCGCGCCCCGAAGCGCAGCGGCGTGCGATCCCAGGGCGTGAAACGCGGCAGGCGGAAGGGATCGGTCCCGCTGGCGGCCGCGCCGGGGTCGGTTGCGACGGCGGCGGTAAAACCGAGCGCGCGCACGAGGGCGGCATGTTCGGTGGTGTAGTCACGGCCGGCGCGGCCATTGGGGTAGGCAAACAACGCCGGTCGCCGGCCGGTCAGCGCCGTCAGCCGATCCCGCCCGCGCCGGATCTCCGCCCGGGCGGCGGCCCGATCGATACGCGCGAGGATGGGATGGCTATCGGTATGCGCGCCGATCTCCATGCCAGCGGCGGCGAGGGTCTGCACCTGCGCCGACGTCATCATCGGCCCCGGCGGCAGCTCGACCCCGAGGCGTTCGGCCAGCTCGTCGGCCGCCGCGGCGCGCGCCGCCGGCTCCTGGTACTTGAGCCGCGCAATGAGCGCGCCGGCCAGGGCGCGGCGATCATCATCGCCGTGCAACCAGCGCTGGTCCAGGCCGGCAAAGGCGAGATCCACGGGCCCGTGCGGCAACCGGCGCACGATCTCGATCACGGTATCGTTGAACATGCGGCCGCCGTCGAGGTAGCCGGTGGCGATGAAGAAGGTCGCGGGCACGCCGGCGGCGCGCAGGATCGGTAGGGCCACATCGATGTTGTCGGCATAGCCGTCGTCGAAGGTCACGCAGACGGCGCGCGGCGGCAGCGTCCCCGCCAGCAGGCGCGGCACGGCCTCGGCGAGCGCCAGCGGGGTGAAGCGCGCGGCGAGCAGCTCCATCTGCCAGCGGAATGCCGCCGCATCGGGGTCGCCCGGGGCGAGCGGGTCGGCGCTGCGATGCACGCGGTGGTAGAGCAGGATCGACAGCCGCCCCCGCGCCCCGCCCGGCGACAACAGGGCGAGCAGCGGCTGCAGCAGCGCCAGCGCGCGCATCGACTCAGGCGGCCGGGGCATGGGCGTGGGCCTCGGCGAGCCGGCTGACGACGTGACGGTACTTGCCCGATGCCTCGGGCGGTATGGCGGCGACGGCGTCGACGGTGACGGCCACGTCACCGAGACGCGCACGCATCCCGCTGCGGATCGCCGCGGCCGTCGCGGGCGCGAGTTCGCCGACGGGGACCACGGCGACGCGGATGCTGGCGCGCGTCTCCTGGACGATGCGGAAGGCGCGAATGTCGGGCAGTTCCCGCAACACGTAGATCAGCGCAAGGCCGTGCATCACGGTGCCGTCGCGGGCGACGACAAAGTCGGTGCTGCGGCCCTCGACCGCGGCGAGTAGCGGCAGGCCACGCCCGCAGGGACAGGGCGCCGTGGCGCGGCGGGCGATGTCGCCGGTGCGGTAGCGGATGAAGGGGTAGTCGCGACTCGCCAGATGCGTGACCACGACCTCGCCCGCTTCGCCGTCCGCCACCGGTGAGCCATCGGGTGCGAGCAGTTCGACGACGATGTCCTCGGCGGTCATGTGGAGTCCGCCCTCGGGGCACTCGTGGGCGATGAAGCCCGCGTCACGCCCCCCGTAACCGTTGGCCACAGGGCAGCCGAAGACCCGGCCGATCCGTGCACGCTGTTCGGGATAGAGCGACTCGCCCGTGACGAAGGCGACGCGGATATCGAGGTCATCGAGCACCCGCCCGCCGGCCTCGGCGGTCGCCGCGACGTGATCGAGCGCGGAGGGGTAGCCGAAGAGCATGCGCGGGCGGCGCTGGCGGATGGCGCCGATAAAGGCCTGCACGCGCGCCGGCGACAGGGCGAAGGCGGGCAGCAGGCGCGAGCGCTGCAGCCGGTCGCGCAGCGCGCGCAGGCGGTCCTGGGCACCGAGCTCGATGGGCGAGCCCCAGAGCACGATCTCGGGGTCGCCCATGTCGACCCCCCACCAGCGCATCGCCCGCCACTTCGCGGCGACATCGTGGGCGATGCGGTCGTGGCCGAGCCAAAAGTTCAGTGGTTCACCGCTCGAACCGCCGGTACTGGACATCGCCAGTCGACCGGCGCGCGCCGAGCGCAGGCTCGCCGATGCCGCACGGATATCGGCCTTGGTCAGTCGCGGCAGCCGCTGCAGGTCGGCCGGGGATGTCACCCGTGCCGGGTCGAAACCGCTGGCGGCGAAGCGGCGCACATAGTAGGGCACGTGCTCGCCGGCGTGGTCGAGCAGCGCGCGCAGGCGCTGCAACTGCAGTGCCGCGAGCGCCTCGGGGTCGAGCCACTGACTGTGCTCCAGCGCACGGCGCGCAGTGGCGCTCCCCTGGCCCTTGAGGCGCTCCTGCAACGGGAAGAACAGGCCTGCATAGAGGCGGGTGTAGGGGTCGCTCACGATGCGGTCTCGCAAGCCGCGGGCGCGTGATGCGCCGGCCCCAGGTCGAGTTCGGCGAGCAGCTCCTCGCACGCCGCACGCACGGCCGGGTCGAGGTCGAGCGGCTGCTGGCGGCGCTGGCGCGGTGGCGTCACGCCACGGCCCAGGCTCGGCCGGTAGGCGAGCCCGAGGAAGGCGAACGTCGCGCCCAGGTGGTGATCGGGATCGGCGAGGAGATCCTCGTAACGCACCCGTCGGATGCGCGGGTCGTCACCGAGGCCGGTATCGAAGAGCAGGCGGTTGCGAATGAACCAGAACAGGGCTACGCGCGACGCCTCGTCCATGCCGGGGCGGTGCAGCGCGCGCAGGCGCTCGTGGGTGGCCGGCGACATCCCCCGCCCCATCCAGTCACAGCTCGCGGGGTCGTCGACGAGTGCGGTGACATTGGCCGCGACCCGCCGGAATGAGCGCAGCGACGAGCGCACGACATCGACGTAGTCGCGGTAGATCCAGAGTGTGGCCGCGGGGGTATATCGCGCCATCAGCTCGGGCAGGCGGTCGGCCTCGCACAGCGCCTTGATGACGAAGATCCGCCCCGGTGCGCGGGCGACGAGGTCATCGATCACCGCAGGGGGGCGCATGCGGTAGCGATCGAAGGCGCGGGCATCGCGCTCGTGATAAACCGTGGTCTCGAAGCTGCGCTCAAGCAGATCCATGACCATGTTCGTCCCGGAGCGCTGCGCGCCGGAGACGAAGACGTGCAACGCGGGCGACTGGCGCCGCCCCGCCATGCGGCAGGACTGTAGCGCCGCCTTTGCGCCGAGCAGCCAGGCGCGCCGGGTACGGGCAGCCAGTCGGTGCGGCAGATGGGTCGCACTCATGGCTGCGTCCCTGCCCGAGCGCTCGCCGCCGGGACGTGCCGCTGCTCGGCAGCGGCGCAAAGCACTGGAATCAGTTGCGTCATGCGGGTCTCCCAGCTGTTGGCCTGTGCCCAGGCCCGGATCGCCGCGCGATCCCAAGCCGTGTTCAAGGCCTGCGCGATGGCGTGGGTCAGCGCGGCGGCATCGCCGAAGGGCACGATCCGCCCGAGGGTATCGCTCGCGATCACCTCGCGGTTGCCGCCGACATCGGTGGTCACGACGGGCAGCCCGCAGGCGTTCGCCTCGAGCAGGACATTGGCCCAGCCCTCGTAGCGCGTGGCGAGGACGAAGACATCAGCGGCGGAGAGCGGTACATGCAGGTCCTGCGGCGCCACCGTGCCGAGAAAGTGGACGCAATCGCCGAGGCCGAGGTGCTCGACGCGCGCGGCCAGGCGCGCACCCCAGTCGCCCTCGCCGCTCGCTCCACCGATGACGAGATAGCGCAGCCCGGGCCAGCGCCGGCGCAGCTCGGGCAGGCAGTCGATGACGCGGTGGAAGCCCTTGCGCTCGGTCAGGCCACCGACGGTGACGAGCACGGGACCCGTTTCCGCAAGGCCGAGCCCGGCCCGTGCCTCCCTGCGGTCGATCGGGGCGAAGCGTTCGGTGTCGACGCCGTTGCCGATGTGCACCAGACGCTCGGGGCGGACACCGACGGCTTGCGCCCAGTCGCGCAGTGGCGTTGATACGGCGATGACCCGCGCGGCGCGGCGCAGCGCGATACGCTGCAGCCAGCCGCGCAGGCGTGTGCGGGCGATGCGCGGCTCGGTGCCACGCAGGGTCACGGTGAAGGGCAGGCCGAGCCAGCGCGCCAGCAGGCTCGCCGCATGGCCGTCCGGGTAAGCGAAGTGAGCGTCGATCAGATCGACACCGGGACCGCGCTGCAGCCGGCGCAGCGTACGCCGGCTACCCAGAGCCATGAACAGCCCATCGAGTGACTTGCCCACCCCGGGCAGAGAGAGGAAGCGGGGGTGGAGCACCTGCAGCCCACCCTCGTGCTGGCTGTGCGGCGCAGGCGGGCGAAAGTGCGGGCGCCAGCGACGCAGCAGGCCCTGGAGGGGGAACCAGGGCACGGGGGCGACGATGGTGACCGGCAGGTGGCGCGCGGCGTGCGCCATGCGCTCGCGGATGAACAAGCCCGCGGTGGGCTGGCCCGGATGCGGGAACAGCGTCGACAGCACGACGACGCGGGGCGCGGTGCGGCGGTTCACGGCCGACGCGCCCGTGCGTTGGCGTAGACGTTTGCATAGCGGGCAACGCTGGCGGCCCAGTCGCGCTCGGTTTCGACGAAGTGCCGGGCCGCGGCGCGCAGCGCCGGCCAGCTCGCCTCGGCGGCCAGCAGGCCGAGGACGGCGCGTGCCAGGGCGGCGGGATCACCGGAACGGAAGAGCACTCCGGTGTCGCCGTCGCGGATCAGCTCGCGGTGGCCACCGACGTCGGAGGCGACCAGCAAGCGCCCCTGCGCCATCGCCTCCAGCGGCTTGAGCGGCGTCACCAGATCGGTGAGGCGGTTGGCGTGGCGCGGATAGACCAGCAGATCGAGGAGATCGTAGTAGCGGCCAACCTCGGCATGGGGAACCCGGCCGACCAGCACGACCCGGTCGGCGATGCCGAGCTGCCGGGCCTGCGCCGCCAACGCCCCTTCGCAGGGGCCACCGCCGACGAGCAGGACGCGGATGTCGGGGGCCCGTTCCAGGATCTGCGGCAGCGCCCGCAGCAGCAGATCGAGGCCCTCGTAGGCGTAGAACGAGCCGATGAAACCGATGACGCGGGCATCGCCGAGGCCGAGCGCCATGCGCAGCGCCGGATCGGGCGCACCGCCGAGGCGGAAGCGCTTGATGTCGACGGCGTTGGGCACAACGGTGACCCGCTGCGGCGCCACGCCGCGCGCGACGATGTCATCCCGCAAGCCGGAACAGATGGTCGTGACCGCGTCGACGCGGCGCAGCGCCCAGGTCTCAAGCGCCCGCGTCAGCCGGTAGCGCGGCCCACCCGCGGGGCTGGTGCCTTGATCGGCCGCGGCGTCCTCCCAGAAGGCCCGTACTTCGTAGACGACGGGCAGGCCGTGGCGAAGGCCGACGCGCAGGGTCGCAACCGCATTCAGCGCCGGCGAGTGGGCGTGCAGGATGTCGGGCCGGTGGACGGTGACGAGTTCGTCGAGGCGCTGCTCCAGCGCCGCAATCTGCGCCCACTCGCGCCAGCCGGGCACGCGACCGCGGGCGCTCGCCGGTGAAGTACGCTGGAACTCCCAGCCGTCGACGCACTCGCAGCGGAAGGTCGCACCGCTCTGTTTCGGCCCGGTCACCTGGGTCGTGCGCCAGCCGCGGGCGCGCTGGCCGGCGAGGATGGCGAGCGTGCGGAAGCTATAGCCGCTGTGCAGCGGCAGCGAATGATCCAGCACATGCAGGATGTGCGGTGCGGATGGCGCCGCCGGCGGTGGCGGGGCGATATGGATGGGTTCGGTCATGGGGCTCGATTCGGGTACCGGACAAGCGGGCCAACAGGCCGATCACGCGCGCGGTTCGGCCCGCTCCACAAGCGCCGGCTCGGGCTCGGGCGCCGCCTGCAGGCAGAGACGGCCCGGCGCACTGCCGTCGACGACGTCGAGGATGCGCGCGCGCACCGCGGATGGCAGGTGCTCGCGCCAGGCGCTGGCCGCGCGCCGCGGATCGCGCAGGAGGCTGTAATAGCGTGCGTCGTCGACCGCCGTGGACGCAGCGAGGAAGGCATCGACCTCTCGCGCCCAGGGCAGACCGGCGAAGTCGAACAGCGTGCGGGCGACCGCGGCCGGACGCGCGCAGAGATCCTCGTAGAGGCAGATGCGCGCGTTCGATCGCTCGGCCAGCTCCGCTACGGCCTTGTCGTTGAATAGCAGCCAGCGCCAGGCCAGGCGTTCGGGCGCACTCGCCTGCTCCAGGCGCTGCCGGGTCAGCCCGTGGCGGCGCGCCTGCGGGGTCGCCAGCAGGCGCTCGAAGACGCCCCAGTCATCGGCGGTCGCCGTGGTCTCGGCGAAGTGGTTGCGCCCCTCGCCGCGCAGCGTCGAATGGATCTGCCCGCAGGGATGGCGGATCACCAGCAGCAACCGGCCCCGCGGGTCGGCACGTGCGATCAGTCCCGCGCGTCCGGTCGACTCGATCGACTTCCAGACCAAACGCGGCGCCGGCCTTCCCGGATGCACCGGTTCGAGCACGGGCAGACGCAATGCCCTCGGGGTCAGGCGCGCGGCGTAGATGCTGGCGCGATGCACACGGCCGCGCCAGCCCGGCATGGACGCCTTGGGGAACAGGGGCAGTTTGCCGCAGATACGCGCCGTGCGCCGCTGGCGCAGGCCGGCGAGGAAGGCGCGCATGACCACCAGATCCTCGCCCTCCCTGTCCGGCGCCGCGAGTAGCGGAATCGGGTGCAGGGCACCAGCGCTGTCGGGCTCGTGGCGATAGAGCGTGTCCGGGTGGCTGTCGAACAGCTTCGCCAGCCAGGTCGTGCCGGAGCGCGGCATGCCCAGGATGCAGATCGGGCCGGTCGGCGCGCTCACGCCCCGGCCTCCGCGCCCGCCACGGTGGTGACGGTATCGGCGGCCGGCGCCGCGGCCGTGCTCGACGCCCGCTGGCTGCGCGCGAAGGCGGCGTACATGAACAGCGCCCACAGCGGCGCGCTGTGGTCCCAGTGACCGGCCTGGTGCTCGTCGATCAGTCGCCGGACCGTGTCGGGGGCGACGACGCCGGCATCGAGCACGGCCGGATCGAGCAGCTCGGCGCGCAGGCGCGCGGCCAGTGGCCCGCGGAACCAGGCGGCGAGCGGCACGGCGAAGCCCATCTTGCGCCGGTAGAGCAGCTCACGCGGCAGATGCGGCTCGAGCGCGCGCTTGAACAGATATTTGCCCGCGCCGCGCCGGTACTTGAGGCCCGGTGCCAGGCCCGCGGCCCATTCCACGAGTTCGTGATCGAGCACCGGCACCCGCACCTCGAGGGCGTGCGCCATGCTGGCCCGGTCGACCTTGGTCAGGATGTCGCCCGGCAGATAGGTGTGGAAATCCAGGTACTGCGCCTGCAACAGCGGATGCGCCGGGGCCTTCGCGGCGTGGCGTTGCAGCACCTCGACCGCGCTGTAGCCCTGCAGCTCACGGCGGAAGGCCGGCGTGTAGAGCCGCGCACGGATCGGCGACTGGACCACGGCAACACTGTCGAGGTAGCCAGCGAGCGGATCGCGCGCCAGCGACAGCAGCGTGGCCTTCGCCCGCAGCCGGCGCGGCGCCCCGTTGAGCTTGGGATAGAGCCGCCCGAGTGTGCCGAACACGGGCGCGCGCAGCGCGGTGGGAATAAGACCGCGCACGCGCTGCTCGTGCAGATGCCAGCGATAGCGGCGGTAGCCGGCGAAACCCTCGTCGCCGCCATCCCCGGACAGCGCGACGGTGACCCGCTCGCGGGCGAGTTCGCAGACCCGGTAGGTGGGGATCGCCGAGCTGTCGGCGAAGGGCTCGTCGTAGAGGCCGATCAACTGGTCGACCAGGCCGAAGTCGTCCGGCTCCACCGATCGCACTTGGTGATCGGTCGCATAGCGGCGAGCGACCTGCTCGGCCCAGGCGGACTCGTTGAAAGAGGACTCGCCGAAGGCGATCGAGCTGGTGCGCACCGGCTCGCCGCCGGCCTGGGCGAGCATCGCGACCACGGCCGAGGAGTCCACGCCACCGGAGAGGAACGCCCCGAGCGGGACATCGGCGACGCGCTGGCCCGCAACGGCGGCGCGCAGGCGCTCGCCCAGCTCACCGGCCAGCGCCGCCTCGCTGCCGGCGTGGTGGATCGCGGGGAAGGTGAGCGACCACCAGGCATAGGGCTCGCCAATCGGTTCGCCCCGGCGGAGCATGAACGCGTGGCCCGGGGCGAGCTTGCGCACGGCGCCGTAGATGCTGCGCGGATCGGGCACATAGCCGAAGGCGAAGTAGTCTTCCACGGCCTGCGGATCGACCGCGCCCGGGACATCGGGGTGGAGCATCACGGCCTTGAGTTCGGAGGCGAAGACCACGCGGCCGTCGCCGAGCACGGCGTAGTAGAGCGGCTTGATGCCAAGGCGATCGCGCGCGAGGAAAAGCGTGTGCCGCCTGCGGTCCCACAAGGCGAAGGCGAACATGCCGTTGAAGCGCTCGACGCAGGCCGCCCCCCAGGCCGCCCAGGCGTTGACGATCACCTCGGTATCACAGCTGGAGCGGAAGCTGTAGCCGAGTTCGGCGAGTTCGGCGCGCAGGGCGCGGAAGTTGTAGATCTCGCCGTTGTAGACGATGCCGATGTTGCCGCTCACATCGAACAGCGGCTGCTGGCCCGTGGGCCGCGGGTCGATGACGGCGAGCCGGCGGTGGCCCAGGCCGAGACCGGGCTCGAGATAGACACCACCGCCATCGGG
The DNA here is from genome assembly GCA_007134775.1 of Ectothiorhodospiraceae bacterium. Taxonomy (GTDB): domain Bacteria; phylum Pseudomonadota; class Gammaproteobacteria; order XJ16; family Halofilaceae; genus Halofilum. Next base: position 15,291 of record SLKC01000014.1, read on the forward strand.
GCCGCGGTGGCGCTGCGCGTCGTTCATCGCCTCGATCAGGGCGGCGGGCACCACGGCCTCACCGCGTGTGGCGAAAATGCCCGCGATACCGCACATCAGCCGGTCCCCCGAGCAAGGGCGGGGACAGGCTCGCCGACCTCGGCGAGCAGGCGGTCGTAGAGCCCGGTGTAGGCGGTCACCATCGCCTCGATGCTGAAGCGTTCAACGCCACGTCGACGTGCAGCGGCCGCGGCGCGGGAACGGTCATCGGCATCGGCGAGCGCTTCGGACATTGCCGCGGCGAGGGCCTCGACATCGTCTGCGGGCACGATGGCCCCGCATTCGCCCGGCGCAACCAGTTCGGCATTACCACCGACCGCGGTGGCGACGACGGGCACACCCGAGGCGAGCGCTTCGAGGATGGTGTTGGCGATCCCCTCGGCGCGCGAGGGCAGGACGAAGAGGTCGAGGGCGCGCATCAGCGCGTCGACATCGTCGCGCGCACCGGCGAGCCAGACGCGCTCGCCGAGGCCGGCCGCGGCGACGGCGCGCTCGACTTCGGCCTGCTGCGAACCGGTTCCGACCAGAACGAGCCGCGGGTCGCCCGCCTCCCCTGCCCCAGCGGCGACCAGCCGGGCGAACGCGTCGACGAGCGCGAGCGGGTTCTTCACCGGCTCCATGCGCCCGACCCAGCCGATCAACGTCGCCCCGGGCGGCCAGCCCGTCTGGGCCTGCAGCGCCGCGCGCGCCGCACCGTCGGCGTCGGGGCGGAAGCGCCCGGTATCGACGCCGTTGCAGATCCGCGTGATCCGGGTCGCGGGGACACCGATGCGGGTGCCCAGATAGGCCTCGAGATCGCGCGACAGCGGGACGTAGCGCTGCACCAGCGGGCGTAGCGCGCGCCGCAGGAGGCGGTGGCGGGCGTTGCTGCCATCGAGGTCGGCCATGTCGCGACCGTGCTCTCCGTGCACCCGCCCGGGCACGCCGGCCAGCCAGGCCGGGAGCTGCGCCTCGAGTGCGCCCAGGTTGCGCGTGTGCACGATCGCGGGGCGCAGGCGGCGGAAGGTCCGCCACAGGCGGGCGTGCACTGCAGGATCCTTGCCCGCCTGCTTGTTCAGGGCGATGACCTCGACCCCGGGGCGCTCGATGCGCGCGGCGAAAGCCGGATCGGACGTGGTCAGGCAGACCACGGCATGGCGATAGCGCTCGGGCGGCATGCGATTGATCAGATTGACGAGGCCGTTCTCCAGACCCCCGACACCGAGGGCGTGGATGACGTGCGCGATCAGCGGGGGCGATGTGGCGATCATGGGGATCCGACCTCCAACAGGGGACGAGAGGGCGCTGCGGTGGTGTCGGCGACGGCCTGTGCGGGGGTTTCGAGCAGCCCGTGCAACACGGCCAAGCGCGTGGGCCAGGCGCAGTCGGCGCGGACCCGGGCGCGCAGGCGGGGTCCGAGTTCGGGATCGATGCGGCCGGCGAGGACCTCGCCGGCCAGGCGCGCCAGCTCCGCGGGCGTCTGCGCAGCGAGCGGGTAATCGGTGCCCGCGTCGATCCCCGCGAGCGCTTCAGACGTGGTCAGCACGGGGCGCGCCATGGCGAAGCCCTCCAGGACCTTGTTCTGGATGCCGCGCGCAATGCGCAGCGGTGCGACCAGCAGCGCGGCGTGCTGCAGCCAGGGCCGCATGTCGGCGACGGGACCGACCACGCGGATTCCCGGGCGGCGCGCAAGGCGCTCGACCGCGGGTGCCGGTCGGGCGCCGACGATGTGGAAGACGGCGTCGGGGTGGCGGGCGCGGATGGCCGGCAACACCGCCTCGGCGAACCAGCAGACCGCATCGATGTTCGGCCAGTAGTCCATGGCCCCCGTAAAGGTCAGCGCGCGCGTGCCCGCCGGATAGGGGTCGCCATGGGCGGGATCGGGGCGGAAGTACCCGGTGTCGATACCGTTGGCGACAACCGTTGGCGGCGCGCCGTCGGGACAGCGCTCGCGAAAGAGCGCGGCCTCGGCCGCGGAGACCAGCAGCGTCGCCGCACACGTGCGGCTCGCGCGCGCCTCGTAGGCGCGCAGGCAGCGCGCCTCGCGGCGATAGATCCAGCCCAACGGTCCGCGGCGGCGCTCGCCGTACTGGCGCCATTTCTCCGAATCGACATCGACCAGATCAAGGAGGCAGCGCACGCCGGGGCCGAGTCCCTCGGCGTACTGCGCCATCGCCGCGGAGAAGACCACCAGGCGCTGCGCCCCGGTCTCTCGCAGCGTGGCCTCGACCCAGGCGCGGAGTTCGGGCGAGGCGTAGTAGGGCAGCGTCAGCGCCTCGCCCGTGAGCAAGCCGCGCAGACTACGCAGGCGCGCCCGGCGCGGTTGCAGCGCCACCAGGCGGTGGCTGATGCACCAGGTCGTCAGGGTGTCGGCGTGGCGCCAGTCGTCCGGGTCGTCGACGAAGGCGCCGAGATGCACCGCGTAGTGCGTGGCGAGGAAGCGCAGCAGGTTGAACGAACGGATCTTGTCCCCCTTGTTGGGCGGATAGGGGATCCGATGCGTGAGCAGGAGCAGCGGCGGGCGGGCGCTCATCCCAGATGCCTCGCCAACCACGGCCCAACCGTGCCCGCCACGGGCAGCGGCAGCCGGCGCCAGGCCGCGATGAAGTGCCGGTACTTGGGGTTGAGCGGACTCCGGTCGGGCAGTGCCCGGGCACGCACCAAGTGGTACTCGTAGTGCAGCGGTGCGGCCGGGAAGTCCCAGTGACGCTTGAAGTCGTAGGAGCCGCTGCCGATCTTGCTGCGGCCGTAGTCGAAGGTGCGCACGCCCGCCTCGCAGGCGCGGTGCATCAGCGTCCAGTACATGAAGTCGTGGGCGCAGAGCCCGCGCGCGCCCTCCCCGCCCCCGCCGTGGTAGGGCAGCACCTCGTCGCGGAAGTAGAAGCTGAGCACACCGGCAACCCGCTGCCGCCCCGACCAGACGCCGAGGAGCTCGCAGTCGGCGCCGAAGGCCGAGCGCAGGGCGTGGAAGTAGCGCCGGTGGAGCACGGGGGTACCCAGGTTGCGTACGCTCTCCGCGAAGACCCGGTAGAAGCCGTCGATATCGTCGTCGACTCGTGCGACGAGGCCGGCGGCGATGCCCTTGCGGATCATCGCACGCTGCTTGCGCCGGATGCGCTGCAGATTGACCGCGGGATCGGGGTCCAGCGCCTGGCGGAAGGTGACATAGCGCTCGCGGCGCGCCGGCCAGTCGGTGTGAACAGGCTCACGGTGGCGCAGCTCGAGGTAGTCGACGCCCAGCGCCTCGGCGCGGCGGCAGGCCTCGGCCTCGAGCGCCTGGCGGGCGGGGTCCGAGGTAGCGGCGACGCCGCCGTAGGCGCAGAACGGCGTCGACACCAGCGCACGACCGAAGAGCAGGCTGCGCACGTGGGCGAGCGGCAGCACGCCCTCGATGGCGCCATCACGCGCGGCGTAGAGGAAGGGCGCGGCGTGGCCAAGCCCCTCGGTCAGCACCTGCTGCCAGCCGGCGCGATGGAAGAAGGTCGCCTCGGGGCAGCGGTCGACGAAGTCGTCCCAGCGGGCCCGGTCGCCGCCCGTGAGTTCGTGCACGGCAAGCGGGGCCGACGCGGTTGTGGCAAGGGGGGCCGGTGCGCTCATGCCGCGGTCTCCTGCGCCGCTGGGAGGAAGACGCGATCGAGGCGATCCCAGGCGAAATCGCTCAACAGGTGCCCCAGCCGCGCCTCCATGCGCGCCAGATTGAGATAGTGGCGCACGCGCGTACGCGGCGCCGCGGCGCGCACGCGGGGCTGGCCCGGATCGAGTTCCCACGGGTGGAAGTAGAACACCGCGGGCCGTCCCTCGAGGCGATTGACGCGCCGCAGCGCCCAGCGCGAGAGCGCGTAGGGGTAGAGCCGGAAGTAGCCGCCCCCGCCGCAGGGCAGGCGGCGCCCGCCCCACTCCACCGTCGACACCGGCACCTCAAGCAACGCTCCGGTCGGCGTCGGATGGAAGGCGTGGCGCGGCCCGTCGGGCATGCCGTAGTGGTCGTGCCGGATCGGGTAGATGCTCGAGGAATAACCGTAGCCCTCCTGCTCAAGGACATCGAGGGCCCAACGGTTCGACGCGCCGATGGAATAGCTTGGGGCGCGGTAGCCGCGCACGGCGCGGCCGGTGATGTCCTCCAGCAGCGCCCGGGTACGGGCGAGATCGGCGCGGAAGTCTCGGGCGTCGAGCTCGGTGACGCGGTGGTGGGCGTAGCCGTGACTCGCGATCTCGTGGCCGGCCGCCGCGATACGGCGGACATGCTCCGGGTAGCGCTGTGCCACCCATCCGAGGGTGAAGAAGGTGGCGTGCACGCCGTGGCGCTCGAACAACGCGAGGGTACGGTCGATGCTGTCGCCGACGCGCGGCGAGACGCGGTCCCACTCATGGCGCGGGAAATGGGGCGCGAGGGCGTGGACGTGGAAGTAGTCCTCGACATCGACGCTCATCGCGTTGGTCACGAGACCTGTGCCGGATGGAGACAGCGCACTCACGCGGGCAGCGCTCCCGCGCCGGCGTAGCGATCGACGAGGATGCGGGCGATACGCTCGCCCGCGCGCCCATCCCAGCACTCGGGCAGGCGGCCCGCCTTGCCGCCCGTCGCCAGCGTGTGATCGAGGGCCTCCAGGATGTCGCCGCGCTCGGGACCGGTCAGTGTGTTCGTCCCTTCGGCCACCGTGATCGGACGCTCCGTGCTCGTGCGCAGGGTCAGACAGGGCACGCCCAGCGCCGTGGTTTCCTCCTGCATGCCGCCCGAGTCGGTGAGCACGACCCGCGCGCGCGCCATCAGACCGAGCGCCTCGAGATAGCCGACGGCGGGCAGGGTGACGAGTGGATGGGTCCTGCCACGCGGCACCACGTGCCCGGACAGCGCGGCCCGGGTACGCGGATGCAGCGGGAAGACCACGGGCAGACGCTCGCTGACGGCAGCGAGCGTGCCCAGCAGATCGGCCAGGCGCACGGGGTCGTCGACGTTCGAAGGGCGGTGGAGGGTCACGAGCGCAAAACCGGCGGGGTTGGCGACGGCGCCCGCCGCCAGACCGTAACGGGCCAGGGTCGCAGCGGGCGCCTGCGCGCTTTTGCGATGGCGGTGCAGGGTGTCGATCATGACATTGCCGACGAAGTGGATCCCGGCGTCGGGGACGCCTTCGGCGAGCAGGTTGTCGCGGGCGCTGCGCTCCGTGGTGAAGTGCATGCTGGCGAGCTGGTCGGTGAGCACGCGGTTGATCTCTTCCGGCATGGAGCGGTCGCGGCTGCGCAGCCCCGCCTCGACATGGACGACGGGGATGTTCCGCTTGGCCGCTACGAGCGCGCAGGCCAGAGTCGAGTTGACATCGCCGACCACGACCACGGCGGCGGGGCGAACGGCGTCGACGACGGGCTCGAAGCGCACCATGAGGGTGCCGGTCTGGACACCGTGGCTGGCCGAGCCGACGGCCAGGTCGAGATCGGGTACGGGCATGGCGAGCTCGTCGAAGAAGGTCGCCTGCATGTCGCTGCCGTAGTGCTGGCCGGTATGGATCAGGGCGACGGGCAGGTCGGGCGCGATCTCGCGCAGCGCGTGCAGGATGGGCGCCATCTTCATGAAGTTGGGGCGGGCGCCGACCACGCAGAGCAGGCCGCCCGTGGGCAGGCGGCTCGCAGGCTCGGCGGCCGCGCCGGTCGCTTCGGGTATCGGTTTCATCGGGCTTCCTTGCACGGGGTTTGGGACGGGTGTCTCAGCAGCCCTGCGAGAGGGCGCGGTGGAGCCCATCGCGTGCGCCCTGCACCGCCTCCTCCAGGGTGCGCAGACGCCGTTCCAGGTCGGCAACCCGGCTCTCCGGGGCGGCGTCCGCAGTGGTATCGGACGCCGCCGGACCGTCGTCGGGTCGCGGCAGCAGCGGCAGGTCGGCGGCGATCTCCGCGCCGACCGCATCGACAGTCGCCGCCGTGATCACATGCAGCTCTTCGAGGAAGCCGTAGAGCAGCAGACGATCGCAGAAGGTGTTGATCCGGCGCGGCACACCATGCGTGAAGGCCTCGATGCGCTCGAAGGCCTCGGCATCGATCTCCGGGTCGCCGCGCCAGCCGACGTGGCCCAGGCGGTGCTCGATATAGGCGCGCGTCTCCTCGATGGTAGCCAGCGGCAGCAGGTGGTAGCAGGCGACAACGCGCTGACGCAGCTGCTTCGCCGAGGGGGCGAGCAGGATCTGGCGGAACTCGATCTGGCCCAGTAACAGCGTCTGCAGCAGCGAGCGCCGGCCGACCTGGATGTTGGTCAGCATGCGCAGGGTCTCGAGCACCTCGGCGGGCAGGTTCTGGGCCTCATCGATGAGCAGCAGCGAGGTCCGGCCTGCAGCGTGCTGTTGGCGCAGGAAGGCCTCAAGCTCGGCGTTCAGTGTGGCCAGTGTGCGCCCCTCGTACGCCAGGCCGAAACCGGCGGCGATCATTCGCATCAGCTCCTCGCTGGTGCACTGAGTCATCGTCAGTTGCGCGACCACAACCTCGCGCGAGCGCTCGAGCTCCTCGTAGAGCATGCGCGCCAGCGTCGTCTTGCCCGTGCCGACATCGCCGGTGACGACGACGAAGCCCTCGCCCTGCTGCACGCCATAGTGCAGGTAGGCCAGCGCGCGGCTGTGCCCCGGGCTGCCGAAGAAGAAACCCGGATCGGGCGTGAGCTGGAACGGTCTTGCCGTCAGGCCGTAGAAGGACTCATACATGCATGCTGTCTCCGCGTTCAGCCGGTGTGGCCGGGGGTGGCCCCGCTGACCGCCCTGGTCAGAACCGTTTCTGCAGGGTGAGCGTGACCCGATTGCTGCGGAAGTCCGCCGCGTCGACATTCGAGTCGCGCCGGACATGACGCAGGTCGAGCGCGACGTCGGCATCGCGGCCCAGATCGCGGCTCGCGCGCCAGCGCAGGGTGTGGACGTCGTCGACGCGATCGCTGCGGGCAAACTCCTGGCGGCTGGTGCCGATCCCCGAGCGGATCGTCGTGCGCGGCAGCCGCGTCCAGCGCCAGTCCAGGTCGGCCTGCTGGCGATCCTCGGTGAGCCCCTCGAGCAGGAATTCGCGCTCGGTGGTCATCAGTCGCAAGGCGACGTCCGAGTGCGCGCGCTCCCAGCCCAGGCGCGTACTCAGCCGACGCTGGCGCATGACATCGTCGCGCAACGTGGGGACATCGACGACGCCACTGACCGGGGTGCCGTCGGGATCGAGGATGATGTTGCCGTCGGCATCGCGGAAGAGCGCCGTCGTGCGCTCGAACTCGAGACCGGGCGTGGTGACGAGGTCCTCGGCGTAATCGAGATCGACCCGCAGAGCCGCCCCGCGTGCGGTCACCGATGCCCGCGCCGTCGCACCGAAGAAGCG
>SLKC01000087.1 GCA_007134775.1 Ectothiorhodospiraceae bacterium
ACCTCGCTGCGCGGTACGTCGCGATACTTCAGACCGAAGGCGACATTGTCGAAGATACTCTTGTGCGGAAACAGGGCGTAGTTCTGGAACACGAGGCCCAGATTGCGCCGGTGGATCGGTACATCGTTGACCCGACGCCCACGTACGTGGATGTCGCCCTCGCTCGGATCGAGCAGGCCGGCGATCATCCGCAGCGTCGTCGTCTTGCCGCAGCCCGACGGGCCGAGAAAGGTCACGAAGCTGCCCTCCGGCACGTCCAGATCCGTGCGCTGCAGGGCGGTAAAATCGCCGAAATGCTTCGCCACGCGGCGCAGCTCGACGACGTTGTTGCCCGATTCCGCCATGGTGGCTGGTCCTCCGTTGACGACGGGTGGCGCGGGTAGCGCCACCCGTCGCGATCAGTGCTGGCTTGAGCGGCTGCCGGTCAATTCAGTAGCCGCGCTGGACGCGGCTGAACTGCGCCGACCATTCCTGCTCGTGGCCGTTCCAGTATTCCGGATCAAAGAAGTTGAGCGCCTCCAGGGTCCCGCCCGGGTCGAAGGCCGGCAGGTTCGGCACCTTGTCGCCGAGATCCACCTTCTGAGGGTCGAGCGCCGGCGGGTAGTTCTGGCCCTCGGCGACCGCGATCGCCGTCTCCGGTTCGAGCATGAAGTTGAGCAGCTCTTCGCACTCCTCCATCGGGCTGCCGGCGATGACGAACAGCGTCTCCTGCCAGCCGAGGCCACCGGGCGGGTCGATGTAGCCGATGTCGTGGCCCTGTTCCTGCAGCGCGTAGACACGCCCCGACCACGCCTCGGTCACATAGATCTCCTCCTCGGCGAGCAGGCTCATCAGCTCGGCGCCGGAACTCCAGTACTTGAGCGCGAGATCGCGATGCTCGCGCACAGCATCCCAGACGGCTTCCATATCCCGAATGTCATTGGGATCCTGGCCGGTCTGTAGAGCGCCATACCAGATCCGCGTCTTCCACTCTTCCCAGCCGCCGATGCGGTTCTCGAAGGCCGGATCGATCATCAGCTGTGCGCCCTTCTCCCGGGCCTCGTCGTCACTGATGTGCTTGCGGTTGTAGGCGATTCCGGTCGTACCGTAGTTGTACGGAATGCCCGAAAGAGTACCGTTGGTGATGGCCCGCAACGGGTCCTGCAGGCGCGGGATCACGTACTGCAGATTGGGGACGTTGTCCTCGTTGATTGTCGTGGTTAGATCCAAGCTGTGGTAACGCGCATAGTCGAAGACGCCGGACAGGTGCGCGATGTTGAACTCGCCCGGGCGGCCCGAGCGTACCCGCGCGAGGTACTCGTCGGCGCCTCCGAAGGTGCCGTCGACCACGTCGATCCCGGTCGCCTCGGTATAGGGGCGGAAGGCGTACTCGCGGAATGCCTCGGAGACAACACCGCCCCAGCCATCGAAGCGAAGTTGGTCCGGGCTGCCGGCGACGGCCTCACGGGCGAGCCAGCCCATCGGGCCGCCGGTGACGCCGGCGGTGATCCCGGCAATGCCCATCAGCTTGAGAAATGTGCGCCGGTCGACATCCCCATTGCGGTAACGTTCGAGCAGGCGTTCGTAGCGTTTCGTGGAATCGGTCATCGGATTCCCCCTCCATGTTGTACCCGGTAAACGGGCCTGTAGTTGCCGTCGCTGGATGTCACTTCGTCACATCCGGGTTCGTGCCGCCAGGCGGCGCGCGAGCGCCAGACCCAGCAGTGGTAAAACGACGGTGATCACCACCATCACGGTCCCCAGTGCATTGATTTCCGGACTGATCGAGTGGCGCAACATGGCAAAGATCTGTGTTGGCACCGTCTCGACGCCGCCGGGTTTCCAGAACAGGGTACCGGTGATGTCGTCGAACGAGATCGTGAACGCGAACAGCATGCCGGCAAGCACCGCCGGCATGATCAGTGGCAGCGTCACGCTGAAAAAGGTCTGGATCGGATTCGCGCCCAGACTGAGCGCCGCCTCCTCGAACTCGCGGCGCACACCGACCAGACGCGCCTGTACCACGAGTATGACAAAGGGCAGCGTAAAGATGACGTGCCCAGCCAGCAGCAGCACGAAGCTACGCGGAATACCGAGCCAGCGCAGGAACAGTAGCAGGGCAACGGCGAGCACGACCTCGGGGATCAGAATCGGAGCGATCAATGCGGTCGAGACCAGGCGCTTGCCCGGAAAGTCGTAGCGCACGATCGCCAGCGCAGCTAGCACGCCCAGTGTAGTCGAAATCACCGCAGTCAAGGCGCCCAGCAGAAGCGAAACGCGGAAGGCGCGCAGGACGGCCTCATTCTCCCAAAGGGCAACGAACCAGCGCAGGGAAAAGCCCTCGATGGGGAAGGCGCCGAACTGGCTGTCGTTGAACGACAGGAGCATCACGACCGCCACGGGCGCGAACATCAGCAGATACACCAGGATGGTGACCCCCGTGATCGCGATCCAGCTGGCGTTACGTGTCATCGCGGCAGTCCTCAACGGAAGCTCTTGGCGATCTGGTCGAGGCCGAGGAAGTGCGTGTACGCCATGACGACGGCCCCCAGAAGAACGAGAAGCACGAGCGACAGTGCCGAACCCAGCGGCCAATTGAGCTGAGTGATGATCGTCTCGAACACGAGGTTTGCGAACATCGCGTTCTGCGGGCCGCCGAGGATCATCGGCGTGATGTAGGTCCCGGCAGCGAGCACGAAACAGAGCAGGCTCCCTGCGGCCAGGCCCGGCAGCGACAGCGGCAGCGTGACTTCACGGAATGCCTGCCAACCATTACAGCCTAACGACTGCGCGGCGGCGGTCAGGTTGCGGTCGATGCCGTCCAGGCTCACGTAGATATTCAGAACCATGAACGGGAGCAGGAAGTGGACCAGCCCTGCGACGACCGTGGCCTCGTTATAGAGCATGCGCATCGGCTCATCGATGACGCCGACGGCCATCAGCGCGGAGTTGACCGCGCCGGAGACGCCCAGGATATTGATCCAGGACATTGTGCGGATGATGTAGCTGATCCAGAACGGCAGCATCAGCAGTAGGATCAGCAGCAGCTTGTGCCGGGCACCGGCGTAGGCGATGAAATAAGCCGGGACGTAGCCGAGGGCGATGCACAGCAGCGTCGAGACCACGGCAATGCGGATCGTCTGGACCAGAATATCGCGGTAGAAGGGATCGGTGAGGACGAGCTGCCAGTTGTCGAGGTGGAAGCCGACCTCTTCGGTACCGATGGCCGTGCGCAGCCAGAACGAGTAGACGACGATGAAGCAGACCGGGATCACCAGCAGAAAGGTGACCGCGCTCAGCGCGGGCCCGAGCAGGATCCACGGGCGGCGGTCAAACAGCCGATCAGCAGTCGCCGACATAAAAATCCCCCGGCTGCCAGTGGTACAACGCGCATACAGCTCGTACCGCATTGCCCACTGACCAATGCCTGAACTGATTAAAGACCCAACGTGGACATTCCGCAAATAGATAATCAGAATGCAAGCCATAGATTTTCCAAATGGCAATCCCGAGGATGGATGATTCCCGGCAGCACGCGCGACGCAATTTCGACTGGAACCTGCTCCACACCTTCCTCGTCATCGTCGAGGAGGGGTCGATTACGCGTGCAGCCGAGCGCCTGTTGTTGTGTCAGCCCACGGTCAGCAATGCCCTCAAGCGGCTCGAGGATCAGCTCGGCTGCCGACTCATCGAGCGCACTCCGGGCCGGTTCGAGACCACGGAGCACGGCGCCGCGCTCTACCGCGAGTGCCGTGAGATCTGTGGCACGATCGGGCGTCTACGGCAGGCGCTGGAGGACAGCGAATCGGAACTGACGGGCCACCTCCAGATCCACATGGCGAGCCATGTCGTCTTCCCGCCCCTGGATCGTGCGCTGGCCGAGTTCCATCACCGCCATCCACGCGTCACGCTCGAGGTCGAGATCGGCACCTCGAGCAATGTCATCGACGGCGTATCATCAAAAACGGCCACGCTGGGCATCTGCCTCGTCAGCGAGACGCAACCACAACTCGACTACCGGCTGCTGTTCCGCGAGCACTTCGGCTTCTTCTGCGGCCCACAACACCCGCTTTTTGGGCGCGACGATCTGGAACTGGGAGATTTGCGTGGCGAATCCTTCGTCTCGTTCAAGACCGACCAGCTCACCGACGCCCTGCGCCCGGTCGCGGTTCTGCGTGCGCAGTTGGAGATGTACGGCCCGGTCACGGGGACGTCATCGAATCTGGAGGAAGTGCGCCGGATGATCGTCGCCGGCCTCGGGATCGGACCGCTGCCGATCCACGTCGTCCAGCCCGACGTCGACGCCGGCCTCCTCTGGCGGCTTCCGCCCTACACCGAGCCGCCGGCGATCGACATCTTCCTCGTCACCAATCCGCGCGCCAATCTCTCGCGAGCCGAACGCCTGTTCCTCGATATCCTGCGGAGCTATACGACCGATGCGCCCGTTTACCCGCGCGATGCCGATGAAGGCCAACGCCGCGAGGGCGCGGTCGTGCCCACCTCCTGATCGCGGCCGCAAGCGCCGGATGTCAACCACGGGCAGACGCGGATCGCGGCGACTGGACACCGGCGACGGCCCAATACGGAGGCCATGACCGTCCTGCGGCGATCGGGTCCGACCTGCCACAGAATATAAGCCGCTTGCGTTGAACCCCGCGCTGCCGTCCAATGGTCCCAGTGCGTAGCCGGAGGGCTAGAGATGAAAGCGGCAATCTTCGTAGAACCAGGGCGTATCGAACTCGACGACAAGCCGGTCCCCGATGTCGGGCCCAACGATGCACTGGTTCGGATCACGACGACGACGATCTGCGGCACGGATATCCACATCCTCAAGGGTGAGTACCCGGTCGAGCGGGGACTGACGATCGGCCACGAGCCCGTTGGCGTAATCGAGAAACTGGGCGCCAACGTCCACGGCTACGAGGAAGGCCAACGGGTCATTGCCGGGGCGATCTGCCCGAGCGGTTATTCCAACGCCTGCCTGGACGGGCTCCACTCCCAGGATGGACAGAGCGGCTGCCACGGCCTCAAGCCGCTCGGTGGCTGGCGCTTTGGCAATACCATTGACGGGACGCAGGCGGAGTACGTGCGCGTGCCCGATGCCATGGCCAACCTCTCGCCCGTGCCCGACGGCCTCACCGACGAACAGGTGCTAATGTGCCCGGACATCATGTCGACCGGGTTCGCGGGTGCAGAGAGCGGCAACATCCGCATCGGCGACACGGTGGTCGTATTTGCGCAAGGCCCGATCGGACTTTGTGCAACGGCCGGCGCGAAGCTCAAGGGTGCAACGACCATCATTGCGGTGGACTCCGTGCCCGAGCGCCTGGAGATCGCCCGCAACATGGGCGCCGACCACGTGATCGACTTCACCCGCGATAATCCGGTCGACGAGGTCATGCGAATTACCGAGAAGCGCGGCGTGGATGTGGCGATCGAAGCCCTCGGACTGCAGACCACATTCGAGAATTGCCTGCGGGTGCTCAAGCCGGGCGGTACGCTGTCCAGCCTGGGTGTCTACTCACAGGACCTGAAAGTCCCGTTGGACGCGTTCTGCGCCGGACTCGGCGATCACAAGATCATTACCTCACTCTGTCCGGGCGGCAAGGAGCGCATGCGGAGACTGATGAACGTGATTGCAGGCGGCCGTGTGGACCTGGAACCGTTGGTCACGCACCGCTACGGACTCGATGACATCGTCGCGGCCTACGACTTGTTCTCGAATCAGCGTGACGGCGTGCTCAAGGTCGCGATCACCCCTTGAGCAACCGCCATCGGGACGCCTGCGCCACGGCGCGGCGTCAACCGACGCGGCGGGCGGAGCGTCCGGCAGCGCGTCGACCTGCCACCGGCTACAGGGCATCCCCTGTCGTCGCCCGCCGCCGGCTCCGATCCACGCCTGCCAGCTCGAAGTCCTCGCTGTGCGCGATCACGCCCTGCGGCCCGATCTGCAGCAGCCCATAAGCGGCAGGCTCGTCGACCGACAGCGAGGAGTCCTCGTCATCGAAAATGGCGGGCTGCTGATGCGCCGTGCTCTTGAATACAGTGAAGGCAATGTCGCGATGGATACCACTGATACTGCGATGGACATGCCCGCAGGTGATGTGCCGCACGATCGGGTAGCGGGCGAGCAGCGCATGGAAGGAGGGGCCGTTCTCCAGTCTGATCGTGTCCATGTTGGCAAAGCCGGTCGCATGCGGCGGATGGTGCATGGCGATCAGCACGGGTCGGTCTTCGGCGGCACTCTCTGCCAATCTCTGCTCCAGCCAGGCCATGCGCGCAGGACATAGCCGCCCGCTGTGGCGACCATCCGGCATCTGTCCCGGAGTGGGATGGAGCGTATCCAGGAGCAGCAGCCGGGCCTCGGGCAGCTCGATGACTTGCTGGAGGAAGCCATCGGCATCAACGGCTGCATCGGGGAACGCGGCCCGCAGGGCCGCGCGATCATCGTGGTTGCCCGGGATGATCGCAACCGGCAGTACCAGCTCGCCCAGTAGTGCGGCGATTCGCTGGTACGAGGCCGGATCCCCGCCATGGGCGAGATCTCCCAGCACCACGGCCCATGCCGCATCGCCATGCCAAGTATTGACATGCGCGATCCCGGCCGCGAGACGCGCGGCCGGATCGATGCCGGCGATCGTCGCGCCCTCGGGGATCATGTGCGGATCGGCGAAGATGATGACCTTGGACATCGGCACTGCACTCCGGGACACTCGTGGCGACGGGCCCAGTCGGTCCGGTGTTCAGGGTGCCCCGGTCGCTCCCGGGTGCTCCCCACCTTCCGGACCATAGAAAACGACCCAGAGCAGGAGATCATCCGTGAAGTCCTCGAAGCGGTGGGTGACGCCAGCAGGCACGAACAGGAGCTCACCGACTTCGAAGGGCCGTCGCGTGTCGCCGTTGACGAAGTACCCGGAACCTGCGAGCACGACATAGATCTCGTCCTGCTCGTGCGGCTCCTGCCCATCGACCCCGACGGGGCGATACACGCCGACTTCCAGACTCCCGTGTCGGAACAGAGCCGCGTAGATGTCACCCGCCTCATTGAGCGAGCTTCGAGCCCAGTCGACTGTGAGACGATCGGGCATGGGGACCTGCTCTGCCCCTGCTCGGGTATGGCTCATGGTTTGACCTCCTGGAATCCAGCACTGGCGCCTACGCGCGAGCATAGCACCGGCCCGCAAGGGCTCGCTGACGACCCGATTGTAACGGGCCAATAGTAGGGACAACGAGGTACTGGAGTCCGTCGCCGGGGAAGCTGCGTCGAGCCATTACTCCGGCGGCACAGAACCGCGGAGTTCATCAACGAGCGTCCGTTGCGCGTCCGTCAGGCGCGCGTCCGCAGCGCGCAGTACGTAATGGACATCGGGCGGGGTGGCGACGGCGGGCGCGCCCGTCCACGTGCACTGGCCCTCGGCCATGAAGCCACGGTTCATCAGCGCGACCCCGAAGCCGGCGCTCACGGCGGCACGGACGCCGGCGATACTCGCGCTCTCCAACACCTCCTCGTAAGCAATGCCTGCGGCATCGAGGAGCGCACCCGCGACACGCCCGTAGAAACATTGCGGGCCAAAGGTGACGAGCGGCAAGGGATCGGTCGTGTCGAATTCACTGTCCCCAGCTTGGACGAAGCGCAGTTCGTCCGTCCAGAGCACGAAGTCATCCGCGCGCACCTCGTGGGACTCGACCGGCATCACGGCGAGGTCCACCTCGCCGGCATCGACCCATCCGGCCACCTTCAGCGACGACTCGACGCGGACGTGCAGGCGAATGGCGGGATGTGCCCAGCGGAATCGTCCCGCTATGCCTGCGACCCGAGTCACCGCGACATCGTCCGTGGCCCCAAGGCGAATGGAGCCCCGAAGCGCGGTGCCCCGGAACCGATGCACCGCAGCGTCGTGCGCCGAGAGTATGCGGTCGGCGAATTCGATCAGCTCGCGGCCGTGGCGGGTCGGTCGCAACGAGCGGCCCTCACGGCGCAGCAAGGTGTGGCCGACGCGCTCCTCCAGGCGGCGCAGCTTCCAGCTCACCGCCGATTGGGTCAGGGACAGGCGCTCCGCCGCCCCGGTCACGGCGCCCACTTCGGCCACCAGCTTGAGCGCGCGCAACGATTCAGTATCCAGCCTCATCGAGAAATCATGACAGAATCTTCTGTAATGGGGAATATTTGTCATTGGTGTCATGGCGCAGCCGTCGCTACTCTGATCCATGGGCAAACCGAGCACGATCAGAAAACCCGGGAGAACGCATGGCAGACGCGATCCACAACGTCCAGTTCGTGGTCAAGCCGGTCCCGACCACGGGCGGCGCGAGCGAATTCCGCCAGAGCATGGCGCCGCACCCCCTGGTCCACCAGGAGCTGCCCCACGATCCAGCTTTCGGCATCTACAACCGGCGTCTGCGCTCGCTCTACTACGGCAAGGGCGACATGCAGGAACTGTACTGGCGCCTGCGCCGGCAGGTCATGGTCTCGCACACCGGCGAGCTACCCACCGAGATCCGCGGGCCCGATGCCGAGGCCCTGCTCGAGCGCGTATTCACGCGCAACGTGTCACGCATGCGCGTGGGACGCTGCAGTTACCAGATCGCCTGCTATCCGGACGGCGGCACAATCATGGACGGCATTCTGCTCCGACTCGACCACGACCGCTTCTGGTTCGCGCAGGGTGACGGCGAGTTCTTCGTCTGGCTCCGCGCGCAGACCGAGGGATTCGATGTCGAAGTCTTCGATCCGGACGTATGGGTCAGCCAGGTGCAAGGCCCGAACTCGATGGACGTCCTCGCGCAGGTCGCCGACGACGGCATGCCGGAGCCGTTTCGCTATTTCGACATGGCCACGATCCGCATCGACGGGCAGCCCGTCGTCATCAGCCGCACGGGTTTTACCAACGAACTCGGCTGGGAGATCTATTTCGGCCCAGACATCGAGGCCCGGGCGATGGGCGACCGCATCATGGAGGCGGGTTCCGCCTACGGCATCCACACCACCCCGGCCGAGGTGACGAATGCGCGGCGCATCGAAGGCGGCCTGCTGTTCTCCGGCACGGATTTCGATGAGACCGTGACCCCGTTCGCGGCGGGCTTCGGCCGCCTCGTCGATTTCGACAAGGGCGACTTCATTGGCCGCGAAGCGCTGGGCACTGTTGATCGGCGCAACCGGACCTGGGGCCTGACGTGTGCCGGCGGTATCCCCCGCCACGGCGACACGGTGCGGATCGACGGGGCCAAGGCCGGGCGCATCACCAGCAGCGCCTGGTCCCCCACCCTGCAGTGCGGCGTTGCGTTCGCGCGCATGGACGACCCCGACGCGGGGCCCGGCACGGCTGTCGAGGTGGAGTGCAGCGACGGCGAGACCCGTGCGGGCGAACTGTGCGAACTGCCGTTCTACGATCGAGCGGGTGACATTCCGCGGGGGCGCGCTACGGAACTGCCGGCGATCCCGGGTACATGACTGATCGACGCGCACTCACGCCATCGGGCCTGCGACTCGTCATCGCAGGCCCACTCCCGTGCAACCACGGGTTCAGGAACTTGGCGGAATTCCGACAGGCCGTTCGCTTCGGGGGGCAGGCTTCACTGGAGTCGTCAAACCGACCTCGGTAGGTCGGCGTCGACCGCGTGCGTGAATCTCGACGATCGCGCTGTCAGACATTCGGGGTCGACGACGCCAGGTTGAGGATCCTTCACGACAACCGGATCACCGGGCCGAACACAGGGCGGCTTCGCTACACGCCCGGCACGGAAACACGGCGGAGCGGGCGGCCGGCATCATGTTCAGGGCAGCAACGCAGGCTCTCAGGTACGCAACCGATACCCCGTGCGGAAGATCCACGCGACGATCGCGAGTGCCCCACTGAGGAAGATGAAGATCATCAACAGACTGAGACCCATGCTGACATCGCCGGCGCCGTAGAAACTCCAGCGGAAGCCGCTGACGAGATAGAGTACCGGGTTGAACAGCGTGACCGTTTGCCAGAACGGCGGCAGCATGTCGATGGAGTAGAAGGTACCGCCCAGGAAAGCGAGCGGTGTGATGATCAGCAGGGGCACGAACTGCAGTTTCTCGAAGCCGTCGGCCCAGATACCGATGATGAAGCCGAGCAGGCTGAAGGTAACCGCGGTCAGCACGAGAAACACGAACATCACGACGGGATGGTCTACCTGCAGCGGGACGAACAGGCTCGCCGTGATCAGGATGATCAGTCCCAGCATTACCGATTTCGTGGCCGCCGCGCCGACATAGCCCATGACGACTTCGTAGAACGACACCGGCGCGGATAGCAGCTCGTAGATCGTACCGGTGAACTTCGGAAAGAAAATCCCGAACGAGGCGTTGGTGGTGCTCTGCGTGAGAACCATCAACATGATCAGTCCGGGCAGGATAAAGGCGCCGTAATCGACGCCATTGATTTCTTGGATCTGCGAGCCGATCGCCGCACCGAAGACGATAAAGTAGAGCGACGTCGTCACCACGGGCGAGACGATGCTCTGGAAGATCGTGCGCGCGGTGCGCGCCATCTCGTAGCGGTAGATCGCTTGAACGCCGCGAAGGTTCACTGCTCCTGCTCCCGCACGAGATCGACGAAGATGTCCTCCAGCGTGCTCTGCTCGGTCTGCAGGTCGTGGAAACGGATACCGGCGGCAGCGAGGTCGTGCAGCAGCCGGGTCACACCGGTGCGCTCCCCCTGCGTGGCGAAGGTGTAGACGAGGGCGTGGCCGTCGGCGGCGAGTTCCAGTTCGTGCTCCGCTAGCTGTTCGGGAACACGTTCCAGCGGTTGCTGCAGATGCAGCGTGAGCTGCTTGCGCCCGAGCTTGTGCATCAACGCGGCCTTGTCCTCGACGAGCACGATGCGCCCGGCGTGGATCACACCGACGCGGTCGGCCATCTCCTCGGCTTCCTCGATGTAGTGCGTGGTCAGGATGATGGTGACACCGTGGGCGCGCAGCGAGCGCACCAGTGCCCACATGTCACGGCGCAGTTCGACATCGACGCCGGCGGTCGGCTCGTCAAGGAACAGGACCCGCGGCTCGTGCGCCAACGCCTTGGCGATGAGCACGCGGCGCTTCATCCCGCCGGAGAGCGTGCGTAGCTGGTTATTGCGCTTGTCCCACAGGGAGAGATCGCGCAGCACGCGTTCGATGTGCGCGGGATCGGGCGCCTTGCCGAAGAGCCCGCGGCTGAAGCTGACGGTAGCCCACACCGTCTCGAAAGAGTCGGTCGACAGCTCCTGCGGAACCAGGCCGATACGCGAACGCGTGACGCGCCAGTCGCGCCCGATGTCGTAGCCGTCGACCTCGACGATCCCCTCGCCCGGTGTGACTATGCCGCAGACGATGCTGATCAGCGTGGTCTTCCCGGCGCCGTTCGGCCCGAGCAGGGCGAAGATCTCGCCGCTGTGTATCTCCAGATCGACGCCGTCCAGCGCACGGAAACCGGAGTCATAGTTCTTGGTCAGGCCGCGCACCGAGACGGCCGGAACCGCCGGCGACACTGGCGCATACCCCGGGGGCTGTCCCTGCGACGACACGCCGGTCCCGGAACGACCCTGTGGGGCCGACGAGGCGGACGACGCAGCGGGTTCGCGGCTCATGAGAGAGGGGCGTTATCGACGTGAGGGCGCTGGAGTGTAGCCCGACACCTGCGCGCCCCGTCAAGCGCGATTTCTCACGAGCGCTGCTCGCCCCGGCCCTTTCCGAACCTGCACTCGTCCGCAAAGGCGATCAGGAGCGCGCACCGTTCACGCTAGGCCAGCCAGCGGGCGCGCGGTCGTTTCCGAGTACGCTGCGATGCGGTGATGTGACAACCTGATCGCGCAGGGCCCCGTCACCCCGAAAGAGGGGCGAAAGGACTTCGAGGGTCCTGCGGGTCTCTGCCGGGGATGCTGCCGCGGATCTTATCTGGTAATTTTGCATGCAAGCGGATCATGCTCTTGGGGGGGGCTTTCCTACGGCCTTCCGGAGTCTCGCCGGCCTAGTCGCTGGATGCCTCACAGGATGTCAGCCGATTCAGCTTAGCCGCACGGGCGGCCAGCGACGCCCCGATTATTCGGCGAAACCTCGGCCGAGCACGGCGCGCGGTCGGTCAAGACTGGGGACTTTGGAAAATGGGGGATCGACTGCATGACCAACACCATTGCCGACTATCACCTCGGTCTGGTTTTCCTCTCCTACGTCGTATCTGTGCTGGGGGCGCTGACGGGTCTTCTTGTTGCCACCTACATCCGCAGACAGGGGGAATCCACGCAATTCGGCTGGCTGCTACTCGCTGCCATTCTGATCGGCGGCTGTGCAATCTGGGCCATGCACTTCATCGGTATGCTCGCCTACGATCCGGGCACCCCTGTCGCCTACGACACGGCCATCACGGCGGTATCCCTGATCATCCCCATCGTATTCGCCTTTTTCGGCCTATACTGCGTCGCACGCTGGAATGAGAGCTGGCTCGCCATTCTCGGCGCCGGAACGATCACCGGCTTGGGTGTGGCCTCGATGCACTACACCGGCATGGCCTCCGTGCGCATTGCAGCCTACCTGAGCTACGACCCTTTGATCGTGGCTTTATCCGTCGTAATCGCTATCGTCGCTTCCATCGCCGCCCTTTACGTCGTCTTCAACGTACGCGGCAAGCTGCGCTATGCCAGTGCGCTCGTGATGGGTCTTGCCGTGTGCGGCATGCACTACACCGGGATGGCCGCAATGGATATCGAAGCGGCCGACGTCGATGTGGAGTATTTTAGCGGCGCCCTGACGCCGTCGACCATGGGGATTGCGGTCACGCTCGCTGTGGTAGCCGCCTGCTCCATTGGTTGCATCGTCGGCCTCTCGCGGGGGCTCGAGGAGGAATAATGGGGCGCCTCAGGGCAATCCTGCGGCGAAGCACCACAAGCCGCGAAATGCCCGTGCTTGCACCCACTTCTGCGGTTCTGCTCGCAATCGCGGTCATGGTTTTTGTCGTTTCCTGTGATCGCTCAGGCCATCCCGATGGCGTCACCACATTGCCGAGCGACTTCCCCGATATCGAAGTGGACAGCCTGGAGCACACGAGCGGGGAGCTGGGAGATCTTCTGGAGGATTCCGTAACGCTATTGATGTTCGGCTTTACCCATTGCGCCGACGCGTGCCCCAGCACACTCGCACGCATCGGGGCGGCGATTGCTGATCTGTCCCCTGGAAGTCGTGACCAAGTGAACGTGCTGTTCGTCAGCGTGGACCCGAACCGGGATGATGTGGACGCGCTACAACGCTACGTCAGTCCCTTCGGGGAGAGCTTCCTCGGTGCCACTGCCCCACGCGTAAAGCTCGAGAACATGACACGACGCCACGGGCTCAGCTTCAGCTACGGCGACGGTTACCCTGATGGTTCGTACCGCGTGGATCACCCGCTAAGTGTGCTCGTTTTCGATGCCGACGGCACGGCCAGCATGCTGCTGCAACCCAGCGTCTTGGAGCCGGCGGCCATTACGGGCGCGGTGGAACACCTGATTGCGGAAGGCCGATGAAGCGCGTGCTGCGTCCAGCGCTGACAGCACTCGCAGTAACCGTGATCGCGCTGCTGCTTGTCGGCGGGGTGACGCTGCATCGCGAAGGGCTGTATGCACTGCCAGGTGAGATGGTCATTGTTCGTTTCCCCTCCGACACGCCAACGCCGATCGCACTGGAACGCCTGGCTGATGCCGGAACGACGCTCGTGAGCGTCGGACCTGGAAGTATGGCGTACCGAGCGCATGTACTCGACGCCGCCGCGCCGAGGCGACTCGCCGAAGATGCGTGGGTGTTCCGTGATCCCTTTGACAGTCTTGCGCAGTGTTTCGGCTTTGGCGATCACCCCCGCCGGCGCATCGACGACTAGTCCGATTGCGGCCGGCTGGCGCAAGAGCACCAGCCCGGCTTGGACGGCGCTCGACGCTTATCTGTTGCCGAGCTTTTCCGAGTCGTCGCCCTTGCTGCGGGATTGGGGTGGGGGTCGCGTGGCATGCAAGCGGTGCAATTCACGCCACCGCGCGGCAGCCACTACGCGCTCAACCAGAGGTCCGCCGCGATGGCCAGCGCGGACAGGGCAAATATCACGAGATAGTTGAACCGCTCCGGCGAGATGCGGATCGAGTGCAGGATGGCGGCGACCTGTTCGCGCTCGTCATCCGAAAGCGCCCGGCCGGCATACAGCTTGCTGTCCAGATCACCGTCGACCACGGCCCGCACCCGCCGTCGCGACACCCAATAGCGGTAGGAGAAGAACAACGCATTCAGCAGCACGGCGATGTACCACAGCGGCCGGACCCAGTCGGGCTCGACATGCTCGGCCACGATGATGGCGCGAAAGGCGAGGCTGGACGCCAGGCCGATGGCCAGCAGCGCGATAATGATCGGCATCGGCAAAATGCGAAGGCGCGCGGGTGCATCACGGGCCATGGGCGGATCCCCTGGATGGGCTCGCGGTCGGAGCGGCCATCGTACCTGAGCCAGGCCTACTCAAGGGGCTAAACGCCTCGCTCACGAGCCGCATGATCAAGCAGTGACAAGCATGGGAATATCGGGCCCGAAGCGCTTGAAGGCCTGGCCGAGTGGCGTGCTGGCGACAGGCAGTCTGTGCAGAGCCCAGGAGGACGGATCGGTCCGGATCTGGTCCATTGGCATCCATTGCATGGGCCGCAGCCGCCGCGCCTTGCCGCTGCGTGTCAGAATGCGCATCTCGGTCGCGGTCATGTTGCGGTTTTTCGGATCGAGGGGCACTTCCCGCAGATTCACTCGCAGGATGTCCGACCAGGGGACATGCCACGCTGGCGCCAGCGGGCGGGCCAGCGGGAGTAGCTGCGAATTGTCGAGCTGCAAACCCGTATCGTCGGCGATGACTTTGACACCGCGCGAGCGGATCACCCAGCCCAGCGCCAGCGCCGCCGGCCCGAGCAGGAACAGCGCACCCCACCAGAAGTCGGCGAGCCCGATCTGCCCGCAGACCAGCAACCAGAACACCATCGCTGCGATCAGCAGGCCCGCGATGATGTAGTAAACCCGTACGGCGTCGGCAACCCAGCCATCGACGTGGTGCAGCTCAAGCCGAGTGATGTCGGCGCCCGAAACCGGGCGATAGGTCTCCCCCATGAAGCCCCCTTGCGTCATTCCACACTGCTGGCCGGCGTTCCCGTCGACGCTGTCGTCGGTCCGGGACGCCGCCCCTCATCTGCCTCGATATTACGATCGACGAACGCCCACGGCGTCTGCGCCTTGTGGGGCATCACGTACGCCTCCCGTGGACGGGCCATACCGCCCGAGCGGCCGCTGGCCAGGGTGACCCTTGTGCGAGTGTCGGCGATCGGCGGCCTCGGATCCGTTGCCATTGTGCGGATGGCGCTTGCGTCACGCCGCATGCGGGTGGATGCTCTGCGATGTCCGAAACCAGGCCGGGAAGGTAAGATGCCGCCACGAAGGGAGCCATGGACAGTCCGTGGCCTCGCCCGCCGGTCTGCGCCCATGGCTCTTGTCCTGCTGGTCGCGCTGTTGGTCCTGGTCGCCTCCCCTGTCCATGCGCGGGACTCGTCAGGGCCGGTCGCGGGTAGCTTGGGCATCGGTGTCCTGGATACGGATCGCTTTCCGGGCGGCGCCGAACGTCGCCAGCGGGTAATCCCCGTCATCAATATAACCTACGCTGAGCGCTACTACTTCCGCTTTACGCAACTCGGGGCGTGGCTCTGGCGCTCGGAAGAAGTGGGGCCGCGCTCTGGGTGGCGCGTGGGGCCCGCGCTGCGGCCGCGGTTTCGCATCTCGCCGCCGCAGAACTTGTCCGCAGTGGATCGTGAGGAGCGCGACTTCTCGCTCGATGCAGGTCTCGCGGGCGAGCTGAATGGGCGCTGGTTGAGCTACTCAGCGGCGATCTACGGGGATGCGTTCGGACGCCATAACGGGCTCTCTGCGCGTATCGGGGTGTCCAGTTTTGTCCCGTTGACCGAGCGTTTGCGAGTCCTCCCTGCGATTTCGCTGGACTGGGAGTCGTCCCGGATCGGCCGCTTCTACTACGGTACGACCCATGAGCCGGAACCCGGTCAGGCGTGGATTCCGAGCGCCAGCCTCCTGGTTCAGCTCACACTGACCCGGCGCTGGGGGCTGACCGCCGGTCTCTTCATGAGCCGCCAGCCGGCCTCACGGCAGGCGACGGGCATGCTGGCGAGTCGCACCAGTCGCACGGCGGTCCTAGGTCTCGCTTTCCGCTTCTAGGGGCTGCCAACAGGGTTGCCGTGAATGCGCCGCCCCTAGACCGGTTGCAATACCATAAACGCCAACGCAACCAGGGGTAAGATCACCGCCGGCAGGCCAACCCCCATCCACACGGCTGACGACGGGCGGTAGCGCGCAGGGATGCCACGCCCAGCGCTGAAGCCCCGCGTCATGCGTGCCTGGACCATCTGGATCGGAATCAGAATGCCCACCCAGAGCAACCCACTCGGCTGCAAGGTCGGCGCGCCCGTCGACGTCCAGCTTGGCGTAGACACGGCAGAGAGGCTTCTTGACGTTGTTGACGCTCATGAACAGCCGCTCACCGATCTCGGCGTTCGTGCGGCCCTGCGCGACCAGAGCGGCCAACGAACGCCGCGACCCCGGCAGGCAAAGCGCTCCCTTGCTCCATTGCCTTACCCTGCCCCAGATCCTGCGAACACGCTACCGCACAGGCGCCCTCCCCCCCACCAGACGCACTAAAGACCGCAGGTGCTGGGGACGAACAGACCCACGCCCACGCAGGTCTCCAATGAAGGTCTGCAGCGGCATCACGAAGACCCAGAGCCCCTGCAGTGTCGATGCCTGCGAATGGCGGGAGGGCGGGCCGCAGCCGCGCAAGAGTACGGTGGTGACGTTCGGCCCAAGTCTCGAGCGCCGGTTCCCGGGGCGAGGTGTCGTGCGGTAGATTCCACGGACTGCGCGTCGCTTGTCGGGCCGACCATGAGGGGGATGAATGATGGAGCTGCTCCGCGCCAGATTGCGAATCACGAACGTCGATGAGTCACTCGATTTCTTCTGCAAGAAGCTTGGCCTGATCGAGATCGGGCGCGAACAGGCCGCAGACGGGCGGAACCGGCTGATCGTCCTCGCCACGCCGCAGGAAGCCGAGCGTGCCCGGTGGAACGACGGGCCGGCGCTGGAGCTGTTGTGGGAGCGTAAAGGGCCAATGGGTGACGCGGGGGTCGAGCGCGGGCACGTCGTCTTCCAGATCGAGGATCTCTACTGGCAATGCCACTTCCTCCTGAATCACGGCGTCGAGATGCCTCGCCCGCCCCATGACGGCCGCATGGCGCGGGTGCAGTCGCCGGATGGCCACACCATCGAGCTGGTGCAGCTAGGCAATCCCCGTGAGCCGGTAGAGCCGTGGACCTGCATGGAGGACAAGGACCCGGAGGCGATGAAGTGGCCGAAAGCGGGCAACGTCTATCCGTTAAACACGCGCTGAGGCCCGGCGCACGAAAGTCGTGCGCGTTTGCGCCCGATCGTGGCTACGGCGAGGTTACCGTGCGCAGGTGGGCGTGTTTCGCAGCCGACGGCCGCGCTGACCGGGCATGGCACAACGCCCAGGCAACCACTCACCATCACCGGTGCGTGATACTCAGTGGCGCCTCATTGCGCAAAACGGGGTGTCGCTGACACGTAAAAAGAGTGGCCAAAAGGAACAGCGCCCGGTCCGAGTACGGAGACGGGCGCTGCAGGGGGTAGACACCGAGTGCGGGGAGTTGGCCTCAAGCGATGGGCCCCACTGGATCGTGTTCGTACATCTTGGCCACCGGCCCGATCGGATCGTTGTCATGCATCTTGGCCGTGGGACCGACCGGATCGTGCTCGAAGACCTTCGCCGTCGGGCCGATCGGATCGGTCTCGTGAACCTTGGCGACCGGTCCGATCGGGTCGTTGTCGAACATCTTCGCGGTCGGGCCAACGGGATCATGCTCGAAGACCTTGGCGGTCGGTCCGACCGGGTCGTTCTCATGCATCCTGGCCACCGGGCCCACCGGGTCGTTCTCGAAGACCTTTGCCGTGGGGCCGACGGGATCATTGTCGAAGACCTTGGCCGCGGCGTGGCCGGCGCCGAGCGCCAGGGCGATCGCCGTTGCGGCGATGCCGAGCTTCTTGCTGATTCGGTTGTCAATGTTGCGCTTGGTCATGATGGCTTCCTCCTGTGGAATCCGTTGCGTTGATGACGAGTGCAGTATCGCCGTCACGGCGGAAGCGCAAAATTGGCGGATGTACGTAAGGGGCTATACGGAGGGCGGATGGCTGCGGGCGCCACAGGCAAACCGTCGTACCAACAGGGGCACCAAGCCTCGTGGACTTGTGGCTCCCCCAGGACGGATTCGAACCGCCGACCTCGTGATCAACAGACGCGCCCGACTGGGCAAATGCCCGCCTCCAGTCAACGACTTACGGCGTTCTACGGGGAGCGTGAGTCATTGCGACACCGGGAATTTCGGGCGACCTGAAACGAGTTGCGCCAAGAGGGTACATATCAGATCGTTGCAGGTTTGTTGGACCTCAGATGGACCCCAGCGATCCCCGTTCGCCGACGCAGTGACGCTCGGGCTGCACGCCTGATCTCCCAAGACGGTCGTTGATCGAATCGTGTCAGCGTCGGCAGCTACGTCTTCAAGATGCATTCGCGGGTTCTCGCGGCTATGGAACCAAGCTGGGCACGGTGATTCCCGGTCAACCGAATCGAACTCGGCCCCGAGGGCGGGGGCCGAGTGGCCGCCGAGGGCCCGCGGGAGAAGGTCGCGAAGACCCGGCGCAAGGGCGAGACGGCAATCGAGAGTACAACGCGGCGCTCCTCGACGACAAAGGTCGGGTTGACAATCGCGGCAGGCGTGCCGAAGGCGTGCGCCTCGACCAGAACTCCCTGACGCGTCTCATCGCTGGTGAACGCTGCTGGCGCTACAGCCAGCGGCGAACCCGTGCGCAGTACTGCTGGTAGGCGTTACCGAAATGCACCAGCAGGGCCCGTTCCTCGCGCGGGATCTGCAGGCAGTGAATCCAGCCGATGAATGCCGCAATCCAGATCAACCCTGCTGGTGATCCGAGGTACAGGGCAAGCGCGACCAGCAGGCCGACATCAGCGACATACATCGGGTTGCGGGTGTAGCGATATGGACCGGTATAGACAAATTCGCTGGCGCGCTCCGGGTGGATGGGATCGACGGTAGTGCGCGCCCGGCGGAAATGAACGGCGGCCGCGGCAACCAGCACGAGCGATGCACCCGCGACGATCACGGCGATCAGCGTCTGGCCGGCAAGGCCGACCGCGGCGTCGGGTAACCGCGCGTGCGTCAACAGCATCAGCCCGGCAGTAATGATCAAAACCAGCGGTGGTGGCAGGAAGCGTGTCATGGCGCGATTATGACGGGCGATGAGCTCAATCCGCTGGCGTCATGGCACGATAGACGTGATCCGCCATGCGCGAGGCCACGTCGGCGCCGGCCGCGCCGCGCGAACGGTCGACCTGGGCAAGGAGGCTCGCACGCGGGACTTCCACGACCCGTAGCGGTGCGTTGCCGGCGGCCAGCACGGTTGCGGTACGCGGGCGTGCTTCGAGGATGCCGATTTCGCCGAAGAACCGGCCACTGCCGAGGCGGGCGAGCCCGCGCGGCCGAGCGGGATCGGTTTCGTCGATGACTTCGGCTTCACCGGTCAGGATGACGAAGAAGTGCTCGGCGTTGTCGCCCTCTTCCATCAGTCGTGTCTCGGGCTCGTAGGTACTCACGCGCGCCCCGGGCACGGCGATCTGTAACGTCTCCTCATCGATGCGGCCCGGCGCCTCGCGGATTCGCCGCGTCAGATCGCGGTGACGTGCCGCGGCCGCGATTTCCGCCGGTACCAGGTCCTGCTCGCGAACGATGGCGAGGAAGTCGTCACGCTCGATGACCAACACCGTCACCGGCGTCAGCGCGACACAGTGCGCGGTCCGCCGTCCCGCGCCGAGCAGACCGATCTCGCCGAAGTGGTCGCCGGGCTCCAGCCGCGCCACGGGCTCCTCTTCGCTCTCGCGTCTGACTGCCACTTCCCCGTCGATGAGTACATGGAAGGCATCGGCGACATCGCCCTCGCGGATGATTGTTGCCCCGGCGGGATACTCGCGTGCGCCAACACCATCGAGCCGACGCTGCAGCTCGTCGTCGCGCATTTCAGCGCCACCGGCGAGTTCTTCGAGCACATTGGCGGCCCGTTGCCAACCGCCGTTGGTTGTTTCCGCGTTCGTTTGCGCGCGCTCTTCCCCCAGGCGCAAGCGAAAACCACGACTCGGCCCCGGCAGCGGGTCGAGCACCGTGTTCAGCTCGTAGTCGGGGGGATCCATGAACACTTCCCGGCGATACAGCAGCCGCGTCACTGTGCACAGCACGATGGTCTCGACCAGGCCCACGGCCGGGCAGACGCGCGCAGAAAAGCCGAATGGTACATGCGCTCCCTTGGGGCGATGCTCGCTGCGGGGGCGTCGACAGCGGTCCGGGTCGAACCGGTTGGGCTCGGTGTAGAACATCTCCGCGAAATGTCCCGGCACGCCGCTGATGACGCAGTACTCCCCGCGCTCGACCGTGTATCCCTCGAAGGTGAAATCCTCCTCGACGACGAAGGGCAGGGCGAGCGCGATCGGATGCAGACGCATGGACTCCTTGAGCGCCGCGCGCAGCAGGCTCATGCCCCGCAGATCGAGGCTGGTGGGCATGCCGTCGGCGTACAGGGCGTCGATTTCGGCGCGCACGCGTTCCAGCTCCGCCGGATTGCGCAACAGATCGTAGAGCAGGAATGCGATCGCCCGGTTCATGTAGACAATCGTGCCGACGAAGCCGTACAGGCAGCAGGCGATCTGGTCGGCAGTGGCCACTGGCGAGCCGTCGTCGGATTGCGCCGCCAGAATGGCGTCCATGATGGTGAATTCGCGGTCCTCTGCGCTGTGGTTCGACTGGTTCTCCGCGACCAGTTCGTCCATCAGCGCGAACACGCGCTGGCGTGCACGTTTGTAGCGCGGAAAGCCGAGCGTGAACTCGGGCCAGATCTTGGCGCCGACATTCATGATGCGGCACGCGTAGTGATTGGCGTCAGCGAAGTCGTCACGCAGACTGCGGCCGCACATGACGTGGCTGTACTGGTCGAACGCGATCTCGGCGATGAAATCCATCACCGTGACCCGGCTGCCGGGTGGATGCCCTTCGAGCGCCTGATCGACGGCTGCGATCATGGCCGGGATGTAGGGTGCCGCGACCTGGCGTGAGAACGCCAGCCGCATCTGTCCGCGCAGGTGCTGATGGTGATCCGCCGGCTCACCGAGAATGAATCGCTCGGTGCCCAATTCGCGCGCAAAGCGGTCGTAGAACGCGCCGCGGCTGAAATGACGCTCGCCTTCGCGCTGGAAGTAGCGGAACCCCTCCATCCCTGCCAGCACGACGTAGTCGCGAAACATCATGTTGACGCGAAACACCGGTCCGTGGCGTTCGTAGGCGTCGACGAAGAAACGCTCGGGTGCGTCGGCGATCTGCAGCGTATTGCCGAGCAAGGGCAAGCCCGGCACGCGCGGCGGCGCCCGCCGTGTTCCGGCGTCGTTGTCGATGGGAGTCATGCTGTCGTCCGTATAGATCTGCCGAGCGAGTTTGCCTCGACATGGTAATCGCGGCCGCAATGTAACTGCTGGACGGGGCAATGGATAGTCGCCTGTCAGGCTGGTGCTGAAACTGCGGGCCGAAGAAGGGCCAGCGGTTTCGGGCATGAGGGCATCGACGGTATCGGTGAGGCGGTTGCCTGCTCGCGTACACTGGGCGCGCGGTTGCGGCAGCTTCCGGGCGGTTGCATCTGCCGTGTGTCCGCGCAGATGTTCACCGTGGGCCTGAATCGCCTGATCCGCCACGAGAACCCCGATCGGGTGCTGATCGATCCGACCGGCCTCAGTCATCCGGCGCAGATCATCCTCACGCTGACCGCGCCGCCCTACGAGCGTTGAGATGGACCCATAGCACCCGACTTCGGCTCCGCTTCTATGGAATCAGCGCACATCCAGTCTTCCGGTTTCGAGTCATGGTTACTGGCCCCGGAATTGGAATGGAATTACGGAATGGGTGGCACTGGAGGTCCGGAACGGGCCGATACCTCCGCACTTGACAAAGAGGAAATCGTTGTACCAGGGTCTGAGCCAGCGTCTATGCGCCGTTAGAATGATCAGGTGGGGTCTCAGCAACCCGGCTGCTTCGCGTCGCGAGCAGCGCCGACCAGGCTGGTAAGCCGGGCGCCGGGATGATCACGAGAAAAATAACAACGAATACAATCGGACCGCAAGCAGGGGGGAATCGACATGCGCGCGAGAGAGCTTCTTGTGCCGCTGGTGATGGCCGTCGGCTTGATCGCCGGGTGTGGCGGTGACGGATCCGGTGGCAATGGCGATCAGGACGACGAGTTGGCGGGCGAACCGCTGCTCCGCGGGGAGGCGGTTGAAGCCGATGGTGCGGTGCTGGCTTTCCACCCGGAAGCGGACGCGGAATCGGTGGAAGTGGCGGTGCGGTGGCGGGAGCCGGCCGACGACCCCGACTTCCCCCTCGATGATGAACGCATCAGTGATGTGAACGGTTTCCTCGAGATCGTGGCGACCGACACCGATGAGGACTGGGAGCGCGTCGGGCGCCCGTTCCTCGTCGGCATCCCGGTG
>SLKC01000030.1 GCA_007134775.1 Ectothiorhodospiraceae bacterium
GAGCCGGCATCGGCCGTCGCGAGCCTGGCTAGCCTCAGCTCCGCGGATCGTCTTCCGGATCAAGATACTCGATGCCCCAGGGACCGGTGCCGTGGAGCTGGAAGATCACCTCGCCCTCGGCATACCCGAACATCGGATCACCGGGCGGCATCACGAACACGCTACCCTCCGGCAGTTCCGTGGTGGCGTCGCGATCGAACGCTTCACCATGGGCGAAGTGCAGCGTTCCCTGCAGAATCGTCCCGCGCTCGTAGGCGGGATGCACATGCGGCAAGATCTTGAAGCCATCCTCAAGCCGAAGGCGGAACGTGAACGGTTCCTCCTCACTGATGTCGCCTTCGATGATGGCGATCTCCGCACCCTCACCCATCGAACCCACGGGACCCCATTCGAGTTCATCCGCGGTCTTCATCATATGGTGCTCGCCACGATAGGGGTCGGCACTCAGCGCAGGCGCTGCAACCAGCGCACTCGCGAATACGATTGCCGTCAGCGTAGTGACACTCTCTTTCATGGCTGTCCTCCCCATTCATTGTGAATTTTCGACTGCGGGAGCCGGGGCGCTGGACCGCGCGGCCGCGGCGCTGTCCGGCTCAACCGCAAGGACGCATGTCCCGATACTTCGGTTCCTGATTGACCGCACTGCGCTCTCCCCCCGCGAACATGCTAGGTTTACATGACGGCAACACCGACATGGCGACCGGGTGCACCGCTACAGATACGGGAACATCAGGCCTCGCAGTGATGACCGATCAGCCAACAGAACAGGACGACTCGGAGCGAGGTGGTGAGGGGCCGCTCGATCGCGCTGCATTTGCGGAGCGCGTCGACGCCCTCATGGACCGCCTCTACGGCACGGCACTACGTCTGACACGCAATCCCGACGATGCCGAAGACATCGTCGCCGAGGCCGTGGGCACGGCGTGGAAGCGCCGCGCCGATCTTCGCGATGTGGAACGCTTCGAGGGCTGGCTGTTTCGCATTCTCAACAACACATTCGTGAGCTGGCTGCGCCGGCGGCGCTCGCGTGAGGACCTTGAAGTCAGCTCGGAACCGGAGGATGGTGACGCCGATTCCGGCGGCGACTTCTCCCTTTTCGCCCGACTTCATCAACCCTTTCTGCTATGGTGGGGTACGCCCGAGCATGAATTTCTCAATAGGCTGTTGCGCGAGGATATCCAACGCGCGCTGGATCAATTGCCCGACGAGTTCCGCATTGCCGTCGTGCTGGTCGAGGTACAGGGGCACACGTATCGCGAGGTCGCCGAGATGCTCGACGTCCCCGTGGGTACGGTGCGATCGCGTCTGAGCCGGGGACGCTCACTGTTGCAACAAGCGCTCTGGGAACGGGCGCGGGATGCAGGGCTCAAAACCGTTGTGGATTCCCCTGATCGCAATTCGGACGGCAGCGTGGATAATGGCCAGACATGAGTCACGACCACGAAATTTCCTGCGAAGAGGTGATCGAGCGGCTGTTCGCCTATCTCGACGGTGAACTCGAAGACGTCTCGCAGGAGACCATCGACCGGCACCTGGCACACTGTCGGGACTGCTTCACGCGCGCGGAGTTCGAGAAACGACTGCGCGCGCGCGTCGCCGACAGCGTATCCACCACGGCGCCACAGCGCCTGCGCACAAGGGTGCGCTTCCTCCTCGACGAATTCTGATCTTACGGTTTTCGCGCCCTGCCTGAGCGGCAGGCGCAACCGACCGGCACTCGACGGGCGCCAGCGCAACGTAGCCACCCAGATCGTTAGGCCACGATCCGCTCGACACCGACGAGCCCCAACAGAAACAGCAACGGCACAAACGACGTCGCCACAGTGACGACAACGGCGAACATCGGCCAGGCAAGCGCACCAGTGGCGCCGTACGCCATCGAGATGCCCCCCCCGCCACCGACGGCGGTATTGCCCGGCAGGTTGAGTAGCAGAGCGAGCGTAAGCAGCGGTACCAGCCGGTGAAAGCGACTGTTGGTTAGCCGGTCCAGGCAGCGGACCACGACTGCAGGCAGCCGTTTTCGCCCCGGTTCGCCAAGGTTGCTGCCGATGCAGCGGCCGACGCCGTAGGCAATGTTGAGTCCGACCACGGTCGCAATCCAGGCGACGATCGCACCGGGCTTGCCGAACAGCACCATCGCGAGAAGCCCGAGTTCGATCGCCGGCACGAAGGGCAGCGCCAGCACCAGGGCGTACAACAGGCAGAGCGCGATCAGAATGCCGACGCCGCGCTCGGTTTCAGCCTGCCCCGTGAGCCAATCCAGCCCCGCGCCGTGGACGATCGCACTCGCCGCAGCGGCCAGCAGGAGAACCAGCAGGGTCACCCGGCATACGGGCCGGGTCACGAGACTCGTCGGCTGGAGCATCGACCCGATAACCGGCCGAGCAACCCATCCTCCACTTGAAATCTGCGTGCCAGTCATCGCCCTGCTCCCATCCGACGCCCCCGGACGCCGTTCGATCGCAAGGACGCTCGCGCCCGGTCAACGGTTCCCGACTACAGCGAGGGTGAGCGTCACAGACTGGCCCAATCCGCGGCGGGAACCCTTTTGCACAGCCATGCGTCCTTGCACGCAACACCGGGATGGTGACGCGGGCGCAACCGCGCACCGGTGGACGACCAACCAAGGGCCACCAGCCCATCGCAGTGGGGGAGGAGCCATCATGCAACAGCAGGCACACGCAATCGCCCAGGAGCCGACCGAATACGTCGCCTTCTGGAACGACACCCTGGCCGACAAATTCGACCGCTTTCAACATATCTTGATGAACGGCCTGAGCTACCACAGCCGGATACCGCTGGAGAACCTGCATGTCGAACCCGGTTCCCGCATCGTCGATGTCGGCTGCGGCTGGGGCGACACCGCCATCCAACTCGCCCAACGAACCGGTCCCCAGGGGTATGTCCTCGGCCTCGACTGCGTGGACCAATTCCTCGACAAGGCCCGCGCCGATGCCACCGCGTCAGGCGTCGACAATGTCGAATTCCTGGCCGCCGACGTCGAGCGCCATCCTTTCGAGCCTGACTTCGATCTATGCTTTTCCCGCTTCGGGATGATGTTCTTCGAAAACCCGGTCAACGCCATGCGCAATGTCCATCGCGCGCTGCGCCCAGGCAGCAGTCTGATGTTCATCGTCTGGCGCGAGATCGCCGACAACCCGTGGCTCGGGCTGGGCAAGGAGGTCGTGCTGCGCTTCCTGCCACCCCCGGGGGAAGATGCCCGCACCTGTGGCCCAGGCCCCTTCTCGATGTCCAACCCGGAGCAGGTCAGTAAGCAGCTCGAGATCGCCGGCTTCGAGGCCATCGACTGGCAACGTAACGACGGCCCGGTCACCGTGGGCGACTCCGTGCAGGACGCCGTCAATTTCCAGCTCGCCCTCGGCCCGGCCGGCGAGGTCTTCCGCGAGGCGGGAGAGATCGCCGAACGCCAACGCCACGAGATCGCCGGCGCGCTCGGCGAGGCGCTGGCACCCTACCAGCAGGCCGATGGCACCATCGTTATGCCGTCAAGCTCATGGACCTTCACGGCCCGGAAACCATCACACGCCTGACCAGGGACGCCCCGGGACAGGGAGGTCCCGGGGCCTCGCGAGGCGCGAATACCGACTGTCTGGCATCGGCGAGTCGCCGCGATCGAGACGCATCCCTACCGATGATACTCACCCTCGCGTTCCGGCTGATAAGCGATTTCCTCGATGGCCACACGCAACGTGCCCCCGCCTGGCTTTGGCCATTCGATCTCATCACCCTGAGAAAGCCCCAGCAGGGCGCTCCCGACCGGCGCAAGGATGGAGATCGTATTACCACTCGGATCCACATCCTTGGGATACACCAACGTCAAATTGAACTCCTCCGATGAGGACTGCACTCGAAATCTTACTGTCGAGTTCATTGTGACAACGGCCGGCGGAATATCCTTGGGGTCCACGATTTCCGCCCTGCCTAGTTCGGCCTCCAGCTCGCCCTTCCCCGGGAACGCGCCCTCTGGCAATGACTCCAATAGCGCCTCAAGCCTGTCCGCATCCTGCGTCGAGATCACAATGTTTGGCCTGCTGGTCATATTTTGCTCACATCATCGTATGAAACGGTGTTGTTCGGACTCCGATCCACGCGGCACGAACGCCCGTGCCCGGGCGACTCGGCACAGACCCGGACGTGCTCGATCCCGCATCCGGTCCCTCGATTGTACTCGCTTTATCAGTGGTCCGCCGGATTGTCACCGCCTTCTCCATCATCCCTGGAGCGCACTCGGTTGCGGCCCTCGGATTTGGCAGCATAAAGCCACTTGTCTGCCCGTATGAGCAGACACTCCGGGCTTTCGTCTTGATCACTGACTGTTGTCGCCACGCCGACACTTACCGTGACAGTGAGCGCTCCTTGCGGACTGTCAAAAGCATGCGCGGCAATAGCCCGACGCACGCGCTCCGCCAGTTGGCGGGCCGAGCGCAGGTCCGATTCCGGAAGGACGATGGCGAACTCCTCGCCACCTATCCGCGCAAAATAGTCACTCGCGCGGATTTCGGGCTCCACCACCCGGGCGCACTCCTTGAGAACCACATCCCCAGCAGCGTGGCCATACTGATCATTGATCTGTTTGAAGTGGTCCAGGTCCATCAGCAGCAAGCTAAGGGGAGAGCCATGGCGCCGCACCCGAACGCATTCTCGCTCAAGCGCTTCCATAAATGCCCGTCGATTGGCAACCTCCGTGAGCGGGTCCGTCTGTGAAAGGCGCTCCAACTCCTCGGCCATGCGTTGCATCAACGTGATATCACGGTAAAACCAGATGCGACCCCAGTACTCCCCTTCCGGTCCGTGCAGTCCGCGGGAGTGTCGCTCCAGTACTCGACCATCCTTCATGTTGATACGCAGGCCATGCTCCTCCTCGCCCAGCGACGTGTACAGCTCCTTGACTCTCTGGACAAAGGCATCAGGATCTTCTAGCTGCTCCTCAACAGCTTGCAATGCCGCGTCCCCATCCCGGGCATTCATCACATCCTCTGGAACATCCCATATCTCCAGGAAACGGCGGTTCCATGTCTTGATCTCATTATTCGCATCCACCACCAGGATGCCATCGGGCGACTCATCCAAATAGGCGCCAAGTACGGCGGATTGATAGCGCGCCTCCCGCTCCAGGTAAACCTGGCTACTCACTTCGTGGGCCGTACCCAGCAACCGGGTTACGTTGCCAGCTTCATCGACAAGGGGGACGAGGCTCGTCTGCCAAAACGTCCTGCCAATGGGAACATCCAAGGTCTCCTGGTATTCAATAACGGCCCTTTCTTCGACACAGCGACGATACTTGTCTTTGACCTTGGCCGCCATTTCCGGTGCAAGCAGATCATCCAAATCCCGCCCGGCCACCTCCCTCAGTTTCATCCCCGTAAGCTGTTCGTGACGCGAATTAATGGCGGCCAGGAGAAATTCATCCGCCGAGACGACATCAATCAAGAACGCCGCAACACCGAGATAATCCAGCATCTGGCGCAGCTCGCGGTGATCGGTATTGACACTAATGTCTCTCATGCGCATTACCTCAACGCCCTGCTCTGCCGATACTTCCACGCAGTCCATCATCCGGAGTGGCTACCGCCCTCCGATCCATCGCCATTCGTGTGCTCCCATTCGCGTCACTCTCTCCCGCTAGCTGCATGCGCAGATTCAACCCTCAAAATGAGGGCCCACCTCATCGGTGTTGATCATAATATCCGACAACCTCGACCAGCTCGCGCTCAGCCTCAGGATGTAAGCGAAAGCTCATTGCGCTCGGTCGCACCATATCCTTGCGAATAGGGATTGGTATTCCCGGGGGAGTCGGCGCGGCGCGTCGACGTGCTCGCGATCCGCGCTGGCACCGGGGCGGTAGGCGATGGCATGGGTCATGTGCATGTCCCTGCGGGCCCGGATTACGCCCAATGTAGCCCGCGTGATGCACAAATTCCAACGCCGAGACGACCGCAGCCGCGACCCTGGCCTGGGCCGGATTGGGACAGGTCTTCTCTCGCGTGCGCGCGATGTCATGGTCAGTGCCGGTGCGCTTTGCGGTGGCGGGGCCGCCGGCGCATCGTCGGTTGCGCCCGGATCGCTGCGATCACCCGCAGGGTCGGCTTGTGACAGTGCGGGCACCGATGGATCACGTCAGCGTCGGTCGGTGAGGCCTCGTTCGCCGCATCGTTGTCCGTGACCGCCAGTGCCCGGCGGATCTAGGCGAGACGGCGACGTCGGCAGCGATTGGCCAGGAAGGCGCTTGTGTCAACCACGACGGGCGGGGTCCCATTTGGGCGTGCGGGCAATATCAGTCGGTCCTGACAGAGCAGCCGGCGGCGACACAAGATCTGGTGGTGATGGGCGAGATCGACCGGATCCATCTCGAGTACCGCTTCTACGGCAGCCGGAGAATCCGCAACGAACTCGCTGACCGCGGGACCGCGGCCATGGCGTGGTCAACCCCAAGCGCGTCCAGCGCCTGATGGCCACCATGGGCCTGGCCGCGGTCTATCCCAAGCACCGCACGTCGGCGCGGGGCCCTCAGACGGACACCCTGCTCGATCCGCTCGCCCACCTCTGGGTCGATCTTGCGCCAGTACTCAAAAGCGCGTTCCAGCACAGGCTCTGTGACGCCTTTCTGCAGGTGCCCCACCACGTTGGAAATCAGGCGCTCCCGAGCCTCGTCATCCATCACCTCGCGCACCAGGGCGTGGGCCTGCACAAAGTCGTCGTCGTCCTTGCGTTGGCTGTAGGGGGCATGCACCCGCTCACCATCTTGCGGCCCAGGTTGCCGATTCCGGATAGCGCTGGCCGTCGGCAACGGGCCCGCCCTTGGAGTTGGGCGCGTACACCGGATCGGACACGTTCTGGATGCGCATCACGCCTTCCTTGCTGTACGCGTTCACCGGTGCCACCGGGGCATTGACCGGAATCTGCTTGTAGTTCACACCCAGGCGGGCGC
>SLKC01000086.1 GCA_007134775.1 Ectothiorhodospiraceae bacterium
AACGGGATGGCGTGATTGCTCACGTCGTTCCTCTGACTTGTTCATAGCCTGTCACATTCCTTTACGGGCGGCGGGACGCCGAGGCCTCACTGCCGACACTCAGCTCGCAAATCAGTATCTGTACGGTAGCCCTCGGAATCACTCCAAGTCAATTGTTTCTCCAGCCGGAGGCAGTCCTCGCTACGGTTGACAGCCGGCTGTTTTCCCAGCCTGCCAATGGCTCTTCTACCGTGAACAGGGGGGGCAGGATAGATCACGGCACCAGCACCAACTTACCCACGGTCATCGCCGATTCGAGAGCACGATGGGCGTCACCCGCGCAGCGTAGGGGGTACGACGTCGTTGTCAGTGGGCGTCGTTCACCGCTGGCACCTCGGACAACAATCGCCGCTGCGCGACACCCTGCTGCAGGTACTGCTGTCGATGACCGCCTTAATGGAGCGACCCATGATCGGCATAATGGAGCCGGCCACTGTCGCCCTCCGCATGCCGGCACATCATGGCCCGGATACAGGCAGGGCTGCACGACTAGCAGGCCTGCGATGGCGCACCCGGTCGTCTATACGCTGCATCCATCAATATGAGGCGTTCTGCGCCAATACAACTCGATTCAACGACATCTTCATCTCGCCGGGAATGATGACAAGCCGACACAAGAAGGATTTCTGCATGATTGACAATGATGCGCTCCGCGATCTTCAGGATCGCTTCCATAAGGACTTTCCGAAGTTCCGGTCCTTTGTAGAACCGGGTGAGCGCTTCGTGGCGCGTGAGACGGGGTATAAGCGGCAATTGAGCCGGGAGTTTCAAACCCTTGTAGAAAGTACGCTCAAACAGGAGTCTGTCGAAGCGGATGCCTTCGTCAATGGTCTCCAGGATATCCTCACTCGTCCGATAGACGGCTCCACGCATCCACAGAACCTGACGAACTGGCGCGAGAACCAGACCCTTTTCAAGGTGTTGGAACAGCCGGATCGTCGAGGCGAATTTGCCGATCTTGTTCAGCGGCTGTTGCGTCACGCCGATGAACGGGAACCTCTTGCCGGGGTGATTGATGAGTTCGCGGATTGGTGCCGCGGCGCGGGAATTCGTGCAGGCAGCAGCAAGGTATGGTTGAGCCTCTTCCTGTTTCTTTGGCGCCCTGAGGCGCACATGTATATCAAGCCCACATTCTTCGATGATGTACTCGGTCGCTTGTCCGTGAAGACTCTGGGCCACGGTCGCTACCTGAAAGGTCGTGAGTATCTTCGGGTGCGAGATGTCATGGAGGCGGTCAAAGGTGGTCTCGCGGAATGGCAGCCCCAGGACATGGTGGACGTGCAGTCGTTCCTCTGGGCGGCACTCACTGCAGATCAACACGCAAGTGATGACGCGGCAACGGAGAGGGATGCTTGCGTGCAGATCGACGCCCTTCGGCCAAGAAACGAGATCCTCTATGGCCCGCCCGGGACCGGCAAGACGTACGCGCTGAAACAGCGCCAGGGAGAATATGCCGAAAAGCCCGAGAGGGTCGACCGCAACATTTGGCTCCAAGGGATGGTCGGAGAGCTGCGCTGGCGCGAGGTCGTGGCGCTTGCGCTGCTCGATGCCGAGCCTGCTGGGATGAGTGTCGGTGACATGGCACAACAAGATGTGGTGCTGGCCCGCGCGGCCGTGAGTGGCAGCGGAGCGCGGAACCTTCGGGCTCGGCTCTGGGGCGTGCTGCAAATGCATGCCGATCCGGATTGCGAAGGAGTCAGCCTCAGCAGACGCAATCCGCCCCATTGGTTCTGGAAGGAGAGCAACAGCCGATGGCGGTTGGTCGAAGGATGGGACGAGACGGATGAGATTGTGCGCGCGACGCGGGAAAGGATTCGCCGAGGACCGCAGACGGAAAATGAACGCGTGCGCCGTTACGAGTTCGTGACCTTTCACCAGTCCTACAGCTACGAAGATTTCGTCGAGGGCATACGGCCTGTTGTCGATGAGGAGTCGGATGGCCTGCGTTACGAGTTGCGTCACGGGGTATTCCGATCTCTATCCGAGCGCGCACGAAGAGATCCTGAGAACCGCTACGCGTTGTTCATCGACGAAATCAACCGTGGCAACGTGTCACGGATATTTGGTGAGCTGATCTCGCTGCTGGAACCGGACAAGCGTGAAGGAGCGGAGCAGGCCGTCTCCGTTCGGCTGCCGTATTCCGGCGATGAATTCAGTGTGCCCCCCAATCTCGACGTGATCGGGACCATGAACACGGCGGATCGCTCACTTACGCATCTGGACGCGGCACTGCGGAGGCGCTTCCAGTTCTTGGAAATGGAGCCGACCCCGTCCAGTGTTTCGCGGGAGCTGGTCGTTGGTGATGAGCTAATCGATGGCCAAGCGCTCCTCACGCGGATGAATGAGCGGATCGAGGCACTGTATGACCGCGACCATCGGATCGGTCACAGCTACTTCCTGCAGGACGTGGATCTGCCGCGTATTTTCGAGCGCCAGGTGCTTCCGTTGTTGGCCGAGTATTTCTTCGAAGACTGGGCTCGGATCCGGCTCATCCTGGGGGACAATCTGGCGGATGATGACACGGCGCAGTTCATTACCGTCAAGGAGTGCGACCTTGGGGGAGAGGCGCAGGACATCGGTCGACAGCAGGTGTTCCGCCTGAACCCGGATGCCCTGGAGAACCCGGAAGCGTATCGGAAGATCTACGATGCGCCGCGGACTGATGTCTGAGAGGATGCCGATGTCGGAAAGGGATCTCTGGGTCGCCGAACATGGCTGGATCCGGCGGGGCACAGTGAGCCGCTCGGACGGCGGCAATCTCGAACTCGCTCCGGATGAATTCGACGGGCTGGCAGCGCTGGCAGACGGTGGTGGTACGAATCCGGATGACGGAGGCATTCCGTTGGCATGGGTTCGGCAAAACGGCCGGGAGTATCTGTGCGCAAACAATCATGTCGGGGTCATTCGGACGCAAAACGGCACGCAGATCGAGTTGTTGCCCAAGGTCGCGCGCAGCATGGATGCCGGAGAGTGCCGGCGGACACTGGTGCAGATGCTGATCGAGGCTCGGGATGCTCCCTTCCGTCGCGGCACTGCCGCCGCGCTTCAGGCACATCGGATGCGCCTGCTCGATCTGCTGCTCCGTCAGTTCCTTGACGAAGTCGCAGTTGTACTGAGAGGCGGTCTGGCGCAGGCGTACGTCAGTGTCGAGGAGAACCTCTCTGCCTTGCGCGGCAAGCTGCTTGTCAATGAGAACACGCGTCTCAATGCAGCCAACGCGGCGCGGTTGTACTGCGAATACGAGATTTTGAGCCCCGATCGGCCCATCAATCGACTGGTCCGTACTGCGCTCGATGTGGTCCGTGTGCTTGCGCGGGGGCATCGTGAGCAGCAACTCGCTCGGGAGCTGCATGCCCGGCTGCAAAGTGTGCCGGCCAGCATGGACTGGCGGCGCGACTGGCGCAGCATGCACTGGGACCGCAACACCAGCCACTACGCCCGGGTCATGCCGTTGTGCGGGCTGATCCTCGAGCGGATGAATCCGCTGACGCGAAAGGGCGAGAACAGCGTGGTCTCTGTGCTCTTCCCAATGGAGCGCGTTTTCGAGGAATTCGTCGTCTCGCGCTTGCGACGGTATTGGTCGGGCGCACGGGTTCGGGCGCA
This sequence comes from Ectothiorhodospiraceae bacterium, assembly GCA_007134775.1. GTDB lineage: Bacteria > Pseudomonadota > Gammaproteobacteria > XJ16 > Halofilaceae > Halofilum. The sequence continues at coordinate 3,643 of SLKC01000086.1, forward strand.
GGTTGATGCGGGCCATCTGGTCGAGGACCACGCGGGAACAGCCGCGTTCGGTCTCAAGCCGGACATCGTGATCGATTACGACGGTCGCCGGATCATTGCGGACACGAAGTGGAAGCTGATTGGCCTGACAGAGGCGCCCAAGGCGTCCATCAGTCAAGCGGATGCATACCAGATGTTCGCCTACTGTAAACAGGGGCTGCCCGGTTCCAGCGATAACGAGGTATGGCTGATATACCCCCGGACACCGGACTTCCCGCACGCCTTGGCGCCCTTCGCTTTCGATCACAGCAGGAATCGCATGCTGGTCCTCCCATTTGATCTGGACCGAGGCGAAATCGTTTTCCGTCAACGGCACGCCAGCTAACCGCGTGTCGGATTATGGAGTGGTCCGCCCCTCCCTAGTGGGCCAGGGAACGTCTGATTTAGTGATCTCACGGACGCGATTCCTGGATGATCACCGAGCCGATCTCCGTGAACCGTACATACGAGTGTTGCGAAGAAACTCTCGGCCATGGCGTTGTCGTAGCAGTCACCGACGGAGCCCATCGACGGCAAGACACCGGCCTGGCGGCAGCGCTGGGCGAAGTCGATCGAAGTGTATTGGCAGCCCTGGTCGCTGTGGTGGATGACGCCGTTGGGACGGTCCTGCCACAGCGCCATGTCCAGCGCGCCGCGAACGAGTTCGCTCTTCAGGTGTGTCGCCATGCGCCAGCCGGCGATACGCCGGCTGAACACATCGAGCACGATCGCCAGGTAGATAAAGTCCGCCAGATCGGGATGTAGGTGATGTCGGCGACAGAGAGCGCATCTGGCGCCGACCTGCCAGCCCTGAGCGGCGAGATCGGCATGGATGCGCGGACGGCCCTACGTGCCGTGCGAAGCCTTGTGAGAAGCGCAAATGGCCGTGGTCAGCTCTGGATCCTCGATCTTGCGCGCCGCAGGCCGGCGCTGATGCCACGCATAGTAGCCGCTGGGGGGGAGACGTCCAGCATCGGGCACATCGTGGCGACACGGTGAAAGGCCCGGTTCATCTCGAAGGACTCGAAGGGCCGTAGGCCGTCTCGGTGGTCTCCCGAGCGAACCCGGGCGTCGCTTTTGCCAAGATCTTGCGCTCTTCGCGCAAGCGCCGATTCTCGTGGCGCAGCCGCCGCAGCTCCTCCTGCTCGGCCGTGGAAGGCCCGTCGCTGCGCTCGCCGGTATCACGCGCCGCCTGCGCGACCCCGTCGCGGATGGTCTGCGCCGACGGCTCGAACTCTTGCGCGAGGTCCTCGGGGATGCGTCCGGCCTGGACCAGTTGGACCATCTGGCGCCGGAATTCTCGTGGGTAGGGTGGATTCGTTCGTGGCATCTTGATCTCCTCTGTCATCCCAGTGGGTCAGATGTCCACCGAAGCGGGTCAACTCCACACAGTGCGTGATGCCGGCCACCACCAAGCCGGCTGGATCGCTGGCGCTCGCAAGCCGGCCCACGGTATCGCCACCGGCGTGCCTGCCCCGTCCGGTGACCCCTCATTCGCCTCCACGTCCCGCCGTGAATGTCGAAGTCGTGCATGCTGATGGCGGATCGGGTCAAGTCGTGCCCTACAGTCAGCGTATATTGGGTCGCGAGACGAGGCCGGCTGGTCCTTCGGGCAGCCGCCTCCGGATCGCGAACAACCTCAGGAGCATCACCATGGATCTACCACAGACCCTCGGGATCAGGAACGGTGGCAAGGTCAACGGAACCTTTTCCGAGCGCGAGATGCAGTCGCGCCTCGACCGCCTGCGCTCGGTCATGTCCGAGCACGACGTCGATGCCGTTCTGTTCACCTCCTATCACAACATCAATTATTACAGCGACTTTCTCTACTGCAAATTCGGCCGCAACTACGGACTGGCCGTGACGCACGACAACGCGACCACGATCTCGGCGAACATCGACGGCGGTCAGCCATGGCGCCGAACTTTCGGTGACAACATCGTCTACACCGACTGGCACCAGGACAACTTCTTTGTCGCCGTGCGCAAGTTGATCCCCGATGGTGTGCGCGTCGGCGTCGAGTACGACCACATCAGTCTCGAGAACCTGCGCAAGCTGCAGGGCGCACTGCCCACCGCCACCCTGGTGGACATCAGCAAGCCCGCGATGCGCCAGCGGATGATCAAGTCCAACGAGGAGATCGCCCAGATTCGCGAGAGTGCCCGCATCGCAAACGTTGGGGGATATGCCTGCATTGAAGCCATCGGCGTGGGTGTACCCGAGCACGAGGTGGCCCTGCACTCGACCCAGGCGATGGTCCGGGAGATCGCACGGACGTTCCCGCATGCCGAGCTGATGGACACCTGGACCTGGTTCCAGTCCGGGATCAACACCGACGGGGCGCACAACCCGGTCACCACCCGGCGGATTGAGCGCGGCGACATCCTGAGCCTGAACTGTTTCCCGATGCCGGCGGGCTACTACACGGCCCTCGAGCGAACCCTGTTCGCGGAGGAATGTTCGGATGTGCATCTGCGCCTGTGGCAGGCCAACGTGGAGGTCTTCGAGGCCGGTTGCAAGCTCATCCGTCCCGGCACGCGCTGTTGCGACATTGCACACGCGCTGAACGACATCTACCGCAAGCACGATCTGCTGAAGTACCGCACGTTTGGCTACGGTCACTCGTTCGGCGTGCTCTGCCACTACTACGGCCGGGAAGCGGGTCTCGAACTGCGCGAGGACGTCGAGACTGTGCTGGAGCCGGGCATGGTGGTTTCGATGGAACCGATGATCATGATCCCCGAAGGGCAGCCGGGCGCCGGCGGTTACCGCGAGCACGACATCCTGGTCGTCACCGAGGACGGTGCAGACAACATCACCGGTTTTCCGTACGGGCCTGAGCACAACATCATCGGATCATGAGGCCATGTTTTTCGCTGCTGTTGATTCCGCCATGGACATTGTTGAAGAAAACGTCACCCCCTTATCACCTCTCCTGATCGTGCGTGACCCGGACGAGGCCGATGACGACGTCCAGGAGGTGGTCGTCATGCTGCACGACTTCACGTTCCGTCACCCCGACGAAATCCTGGCCGACCTGCAGGAACACGGTCATGGTGACCACAATGGTGACGACGATCATGGCAACGATCATGGCAACGGTCACGGCAACGGTCACGGCAACGGTCACGGCAACGGTCACGGCAACGGTCACGGCAACGGTCACGGC
>SLKC01000111.1 GCA_007134775.1 Ectothiorhodospiraceae bacterium
ACGCAAGCGGTTTCCTCCGCGGCAGCGGCGGCATGACGGCCGAAGCCGACTGGAGCGGTCCGCCCTGGGCGCCCGAACTCACCACCCTCTCCGGGCAGATGCAGATCGAACTCGCCGACGGCGTGGTCACGGCCGTCGATCCGGGCCCCGCTCGCCTGATCAGTCTGTTCTCGCTGCAGAGCCTGTCGCGGCGTCTCGCGCTCGACTTCGCCGGCCTTTTCCGCAGCGGCTTCGAATACGATCACATCCGCGGGCGGCTCAATGCCGAACAGGGCAATGTCTATGTCGACCGCCTCGAGATGCAGGGCCCAGCGGGCCGCGCCCGGGTCAACGGCCGCATCGGACTCGTCGCGCGCGATTTCGACCAGCACATCGAGTTCCGCCCGGGGCTGAACTACTCCCTGCCCGTGATCGGCGCGATCGCGGGCGGGCCGGTCGGTGGGCTGACCGTTGCCCTCGTCCAGCAGCTCATGCGCGGGCTCGGCGCCGATTGGGAGGCGGCGGCCGAGGTGCACTACGCCTTGACAGGGTCGTGGGCCGAGCCCAACGTAGAGCGGATACGCATCGACAACGATGAATCGCTGCTCGAACCGAGCGGCCCGGGCTCTGCCGGCGATCCACGGAGGCGCTGACATGGTGCAGCGACGAACACGCCTGCGACAAGCTGCCTGGGGGCTCGGTCTCGTGCTGGCCCCGACACTGCTTGCGGCCGATACGCGCTTTGCGCTCGACGCCGCGGAGTGGGCGCGACCGCGCAGTGCCGAGGCCGTGACCGCCATGCCCGCCGTGCGCGATGCCGTGCGGGCGTGGGCGCAGACACCGTCGGCGGAACTCGTCGTCCGCCACCCCAGCGGCGAAAGCGGCTTGCTCTGGGGCGAGGAGCTGCGGTCGTGGCTCGTCGCGCTCGGGGTGCCCGGCGATGCCACGGTGCTCGCCGTCGGCGGTGGCCTCGATGGCGAGGTGGAACTGATGATACGGCGCACGACGAACGGGGGGAGACAATGAATCGGGTCGCCGCCATCCAGATGGCATCGGGGCCGAACGTACAGGCCAACATGGACGAGGCCACACGGCTGATCGCCGAGGCCGCGGCCGGTGGTGCGCGCTTCGTTGCGCTGCCCGAGAACTTCGGCCTGATCGGCGAGAGCGAGACCGTCAAACTACGCCACGCCGAGGCCGATGGCAGCGGGCCCATGCAGGACGGCCTCGCCGCGGCCGCGGCGAAGCACGGCGTCTGGGTCGTGGGCGGCAGCGTGCCGCTAGCGACGCCCGCGGGCGAGCGCGTGCGCCAGGCCCTCCTGCTCTACGACGACACCGGTCGCCGCGTCGCGCGCTACGACAAGATCCACCTGTTCGACGTCACCCTGCAGCCCAGCGGCGAGACCTACCGCGAGTCCGGCTCCATCGAACCGGGCGATCAGCTTTTCGCCGTGGACAGCCCCATCGGCCGCCTCGGGCTGACCGTCTGCTACGATCTGCGCTTCCCCGAGCTCTATCGCTCACTGCTCGACCAGGGGGCGGAAATCTTCCTGGTGCCGAGCGCCTTTACCCGCATCACCGGTGGCGCGCACTGGGAGCCGCTGCTGCGCGCCCGCGCGATCGAGAACCTCGCCTACGTGATCGCGCCGGCGCAGGGCGGCTACCACGTCAACCAGCGCGAGACCTGGGGGCACACCATGGTGGTCGACCCGTGGGGCACCATCCTCGGCGTCAAGGAGCAGGGCAGCGGGGTTGTATTCGCCGACCTCGACCCCCAATTCCAGCAGCGCACGCGCGCCAACTTCCCGGCGCTGCAGCACCGCCGCATCTGACCGGCCCGTCCGGGCCGGATCGACCAGGGGAGAAGCGATGACCCGACAGGCGATCGATATCGCGCACGACCATCTGCTCGCGCCCGCGGGGCTGGAGACCGGCTCGCTCGAGCGCGTCCTCGACCGCATGCTCGGCCACGCCGTCGATGCGGGCGATCTCTACTTCCAGAGCGCGCGCCACGAGACCTGGGTGCTCGAGGACGGCATCGTGCGCGAAGGCAGCCACGGCACCGAACGCGGCGTCGGTGTGCGCGCGATGGCCGGCGAGCGCACCGGCTTCGCCTACGCCGACGACATCGAACTCCCCGCGCTCGAACAGGCCGCGGGCGCGGCCCGCGCCATCGCCCGCGCCGGCCAGTCCGGGCGCGTCGCCGCCTGGCAATCGGCACCGCGCGCCGCGCTCTATCCCGCGATCGACCCGCTGGCGACCCTGAGCGACGACGACAAGGTCGAACTCCTCGCCACCTGCGACCGCGTCGCCCGCGCCGCCGACCCGGCCGTGCGCCAGGTCATCGCCAGCCTCGCCGGCGTCCACGAGGTCGTCCTCGTCGCCGCCTCCGACGGTACCCTCTCCGCCGACGTACGGCCCCTCGTGCGCCTCAACGTCGCCGTCATCGCCGAGCGCAACGGCCGCCGCGAGCAGGGCGGCGCCGGCGGCGGCGGACGCTGCGGCTACGAGTGGCTGGTCACGCAGGACAAGGCGTGCGAATACGCCCAGGAGGCGGTGCGCCAGGCACTGGTCAACCTCGAGGCCGAGGACGCCCCGGCCGGCACGCTGCCCGTCGTCCTCGGCGCCGGCTGGCCCGGCGTGCTCCTGCACGAGGCCGTCGGCCACGGCCTCGAGGGCGACTTCAATCGCAAGGGCACATCGGCGTTCAGCGGCCGCATCGGCGAGCGTGTCGCCGCGCCCGGCTGCACCGTCGTCGACGACGGCACCCTGCCCGGGCGGCGCGGCTCGCTCACCGTCGACGACGAGGGCACCGCGAGCGCCTGCAACACCCTGATCGAAGACGGCATCCTCGTCGGCTACATGCAGGATCGGCTCAACGCGCGCCTGTCGGGCAACGCCCCCACCGGCAACGGCCGCCGCGAGTCCTACGCCCACCTGCCGATGCCGCGCATGACCAACACCTACATGCGCAACGGCGAGCACGATCCGGGCGAGATCATCGCCTCCGTCAAGGACGGGCTCTACGCCGTCAACTTCGGTGGCGGCCAGGTCGATATCACCTCGGGCAAGTTCGTCTTCTCCGCCTCCGAGGCCTACCGCATCGAGAACGGGCGTATCACCACGCCCGTGCGTGGTGCCACGCTCATCGGCAACGGCGCTGAGGCGCTCACGCGCATCTCGATGGTGGGCAACGACCTCGCGCTCGACCCCGGCATCGGCATGTGCGGCAAGGAGGGTCAGAGCGTGCCCGTCGGCGTCGGCCAGCCCACGCTCAAGCTCGACGGCATCACCGTCGGCGGCACGGCCACCGGCTGAGCCGCGTATCGGCAACACGGACCTGGGAGCCCGCAGACATGAGCGCGACACCCGTCGAAACCGCGCCCGCAAGCGCCGAGCTGCCCGCACCGGAGGCGCTCGAACACGTCATCGAACAGGCACTCGCCACCGCCACCCGCGCCGGCGCCAGCGCCGCCGAGGCGACGGCGAGCGCGGCGCTTGGTCTCTCCGCGAGCGTGCGCATGGGCGAGGTCGAGACCCTCGAGCACCACCGCCGCCGCGACCTGTCCATCACCGTCTTCTTCGGCCAGCGCACCGGCTCGGCCTCGACCACCGACTTCCGCGAGGCCGCCGTCGCCGAAGCCGTCGAGGCCGCCTGCCGCATTGCGCGTTTTACCGCCGAAGACCCCTACAGCGGCCTGCCCGAACGCGAGCGCCTGGCGAGCACCTTCCCCGATCTCGATCTCTACCACCCCTGGGCGCTCGACGCCGAGGGGGCCATCGACCTCGCCCTCGCCTGCGAGGGCGCGGCGCGTGAACAGCCCGGCATCACCAACTCCGAGGGCGCCGGCATCGACACCCACGCCGGCGTCATCGCGCTGGGCAACACCCACGGCTTCCTCGCCAGCGAGCGCGGCAGCCGCCACTCCATCGGCTGTGCCGTCATCGGCGGCGAGGGTGACGCCATGCAGCGCGACTTCTGGCACACCGTCGCCCGCGCCGCCGACGACCTCGAGCCCGCCGTCGACGTCGGCCGCCGAGCCGCCGCGCGCACCCTCGCGCGTCTCGGTGCCCGGCAGATCGCCACCACCGAATGCCCCGTGCTCTTCGCCCCCGAGATGGCGCGCTCACTCATCGGCCACCTCGTCGGCGCGGTGCGCGGCAGCGCCCTCTACCGCGAGGCGAGCTTCCTCAAGGACCGCCTCGGCGAAGCGATCTTCCCCGCTTTCGTCCGCCTCCACGAGCAGCCGCATCGGCCGCGCGCCCTCGGCTCCTGCGCCTTCGACCGCGAAGGCGTTGCTACCGCCGCCCGCGACCTCGTCCGCGACGGCGTCCTCCAGGGCTACGTCCTCGACACCTATGCCGCCCGGCGCCTCGGCATGGCGACCACCGCCAACGCCGGCGGCGTACACAACCTCACCCTGGAGCCGGGCGAGGCCAGCTTCGACGAACTCGTCGCGCGCATGGAGCGTGGACTCATCGTCACCGAGATGATGGGCCAGGGCGTGAACACGGTCACCGGCGACTACTCCCGCGGTGCCGCCGGCTACTGGGTCGAGGATGGCGCCATCAGCCACCCCGTCCAGGAGATTACCGTCGCCGGGCGCCTGCAGGACATGTACGCCGGCATCGTCGCCCTCGGCAACGATCTCGACACCCGCTCCTCCATCCGCACCCCCTCGATCCTCATCGACCGCATGACCATCGCCGGCTCCTAGCCGCGCCCCTAGCGCCCATGGAAGGCTGGAGCGGGCCCCGGAGCAGGGCCCGCCGCGCCGTTGCACCGCGACGGGCGTAACTTGCGCAAGAGAATCGCCGCCGCCCCCGTTTGATTACTGACCAACGAAAGGCACGAAAAGCACGAAAGCGGGGAAGAAGAGGGCTTTCGTGTTCATTCGTGCCTTTCGTGGTTCGTGCTTGCGGCTCGCGAAAGGCCGCAACCGCACTCCGACTTGACCTGCTACCGGCCTGTCGGTTTAATGACGCCTCGTTTGTACAACGTTTCGAGCCCCATGCCGCACCTGCCCGACAGCCCTCGGATGAACCGGACGCCGCCCGCGCGGCGATGGCGGTGCGCGGTCTGCTGATCCCGCGCCACCCGTCCACCGGCATCCGGAGCTGTCCCGCATGACGCCCGCAGAATTCGAAGCCTACGCCCGCCAGGGCTACAACCGCATCCCGCTGTCGCGCGAGATCCTCGCCGACTTCGACACCCCGCTGTCGACCTATACCAAACTCGTCGACGGCCCCTACAGCTACCTCTTCGAATCCGTCCAGGGCGGCGAGAAGTGGGGCCGCTACTCCGTCATCGGCCTGCCGTGCCGTACCGTCGTGCGCGTCAACGATGGCGAGATCACCGTGAGCACGGACGACGAGATCGTCGAGCGCGCGCACCCCGACGACCCGCTCGCCTGGATCGAGGCCTTCCACGCCCGCTTCCGGGTGCCCGAGGTCGCCGATTTGCCCCGCGTCAACGGCGGCCTCGTCGGCTACTTCGGCTACGACACCATCCGCTACATCGAGCCGCGGCTGAACGTGGCCGATCCGCGCCCCGACCCGCTCGGCTCGCCCGACATCCTGCTCATGGTCTCCGACGAAGTGGTCGTCTTCGACAACCTGCGCGGCAGTGCCCGCATCATCATCTTCGTCGAGCCCACCGAGGCCGCCTGGAGTGCCGGGCAGGCGCGCCTCGACGATCTGGTCGCGACCCTGCGCGGCCCCGCCGGCGGCTATCCACCCCCTGCGCGCGTGGCCGCCGTCGCCGAGAAGGACTTCGTCTCCGGCTTCACCGAAGAGGGATTCAAGGCCGCCGTCGAGCGCGCCCGCCAGTACATCATCGACGGCGACGCCATGCAGGTCGTGCTCTCGCAGCGCCTCTCCGTGCCCTTCAGCGCCCGCCCGCTCGACCTCTACCGCGCCCTGCGCGCGCTCAACCCGTCGCCCTACATGTACCTCCTCGACTGCGCCGACTTCCAGGTCGTCGGTGCCTCGCCCGAGATCCTCACCCGGCTCGAGGAGGGTGAAGTCACCGTGCGCCCCATCGCGGGCACCCGTCCGCGCGGCGCCACCGAGGGCCAGGACCGCGAATTCGAGCGCGACCTGCTCGCCGATCCCAAGGAGATCGCCGAGCACCTGATGCTCATCGACCTCGGACGCAACGACGTCGGCCGCGTCAGCGAGATCGGCTCCGTCAGCGTCACCGACCAGATGGCCATCGAGCGCTACTCCCACGTCATGCACATCGTCTCCAACGTCACCGGCCGCCTGCGCCCGGAGCTCTCGGCCATGGACGTGCTGCGCGCCACCTTCCCCGCGGGCACGCTCTCCGGCGCCCCGAAGATCCGCGCGCTTGAGATCATCGACGAGCTCGAGCCCGTCCAGCGCGGCGTCTACTCCGGTGCGATCGGCTACCTCTCCTGGTCGGGCAACATGGACACGGCCATCGCCATCCGCACCGCCGTCATCGCCGAGGGCCAGCTCCACATCCAGGCCGGCGCCGGCGTCGTCTACGACTCCGTGCCACAGAACGAATGGGACGAAACCATGAACAAGGCGCGCGCCATGTTCCGCGCCGTCGAACTCGCCGAAGCCGGCCTTGATGCGGCTGATGGATTACCGCGGAGATGATCCTTTCGGCAATGGAAGGACTCTCGCCAAGACGCCAAGATCGCCAAGGAGGGTTGAATGAACGAGGACGCGATCGGGCGGGAAGTCGTGGATGCAGCCGTAGGGGTGCATCAGGCGCTGGGCCCGGGGCTGCTGGAATCAGTCTACGAGGTTGCGCTCGCGTACGAACTCCGAGAACGTGGTTTACGGGTAGAGCGTCAGGTTTCGGTCCCGTTTCGCTACA
>SLKC01000141.1 GCA_007134775.1 Ectothiorhodospiraceae bacterium
GCTTCACCGAGCTGGCCGTATTCGTTCGCGCCCCAGGACCAGATGCGGCCGGCCTGATCAAGCGCAAGGCTGAACTGATCGCCCGCCGCAATCGCGAGGAATTGCGGATCCTCATCCACCGGCAGGTCGATCGCGACCGGTGTATCTTCGGAACCGCCCGCAGGCCCCGTACCGAGCTGGCCCGAAGCGTTGCTACCCCAGGCCCAAATCCGACCCTCCGTATCCAGCAGGAGGCTGTGATCTGAACCCGCTGCCACGTCCTGTGGTCTCACGTCGTCCAAGACGCCCAGATTGACTTCCATGGGATTCGGGCTACCGGGAAGGCCGGAACCCGTACCCAGCTGACCGTGATTATTGTCACCCCAGGCCCAAAGCCGGTGAGCATCGTCGATCACTAGATTGTGCTCATCACCCGTCGAGCCGACAATCGCCGAGGCGCTACCGGGTAGCGTTACCACTCTGGGCAGGGTGACTTCGTCCGGCGCATCAGCGCCGAGGCCAAGCTGGTCTGCCGCATTGTCCCCCCAAGCCCAGACCTCGCCGCCACTGTCAATGGCAAGCGTATGGGCCGCGCCGGCGAAGGCCATCGCGAGCGGATCACCCGTGAAGTGATGAACGTCCACGGGTACGCGCTCTTGTTGCCAGGGGCCGCTCGCATCATTGCCCAACTGTCCGGACGAATTACTGCCCCAGGCCAGCGCGCGCCGATTCACAGTGACCACACTGTGCGAACTGCCGATCGCCATACGTTGTTGATTGTCATCCCGACAGAACAGCGCCTCCTCGGCGAGCAGCTCGCCGGCGTTGCCGGACAACGGGTCGATCGTCCATAGCTGCAGGGCGCCCGTCGCCGGCAGTAGACCCGCATACTCCCCCCACTCCTCGTCCGGCTCGCCGCACAAGACCTCGAGGGTGTCGTCGTGATCGCCGGTCTCCGTCAGGCTGCGCTCGCCCGAGGAGGTGAAGCGGACGCTGCCGCCCGCCGGCGGGCGCGTGGTGAGCATGAAGTCGCCATCGCCATCCGCCGTGGTCTCGATCAGCTCCACGGTGAACGACTGGGCAAATGCGGGTGCCGCGGCCTCCGCTTCGGGCAGGGACGAGCGCTGGCCGAGGTCGAGCGAGTAGAGGGGCACGTCGACACCCGGGTTGCGGATGCGATCGGCCATGTGGTTCAGATCTTCGGTCTCGGCGTAGTACTGCTCAACCAGCTCCGGCGATTCGGACAGGCCGACATCGTGGATGCAGGTCTCGCGGTACCAGCCCTGCAATCCCTGACACGCCGCCTCGGCCATCTCGCGCTGCGCTGGCGGTACGACCTCCGCCGCGGCGGGGAACTGCGGCTCGATGCAGCCGTTGGCGAACAAGCACTCCTGGGGCCGCACCAGCCAGTCCGCACCGAACAGGGCGTAGAGCTGCGTCCAGCTCACCGTGGCATCATCGAGCACATCGCCATTGCGTCGCGTGAAGTCGGTGCTCGGATCGCCGTCGTTGGTGCCTAGCAGCCCGCGCTCGTCGCCGGCATACGTATCCGGGCGCGTGAGCTCGATCTCGATCAGCGGTGGCGTGTCCTCGAACTGGCGCGCCTCACCCTGTTCATAGGCGATACCCTGGACGCTCACCGCATAGCCGCTGGCCGGGCTGTCGAAGGGCCAGGTCACGGTCATCGCGATCGGATCCGTCTCCCGCCCGCGTGTGCGTTTCATGAATTGGTCGATGAAGATGCTCCCGCCTCCGCGCAGCACGATGTGCGGGTCATCCACCAGTGGCTGCCACTCGTGCTTCGGGAACACCTTCTCCCCGTTGACCCGAACCACCAGCAGGTGGCTCTCGGGCCACCTAGGACCTCGCACAGCCTCCCGAAACGCCTGGATCTCGACGACATCGGGGCCGACCTGCAGCGCCACCGCCTGCGGCCAGGACACATCGAAGCCCGGCAAGAAGCGCGCTTGGACCTGGATATCGTCGACGTCGGGCACATCCGAGAGGATGTAGTCGCCGGAGGCGTAGTAGTCGTAGCCGAGTCCATCCGCGGTAATCATGTGCGGCGAACCCCAGCTCTTGTCGCAGTCTGGATCATCCGAGCTGCAGCGGCAGTTGACCTGGTTGGAGGCCTCGTCTTCGAGCTCGCCCGACGTGGCAGTGATCTGGCCCTGAATGGTCCCCTTCGACGTGCAGTGATGCGTGGCTTCGAAGGATTCGGAAGCACCCCACGTAAGGGAGACGTTTCCGGGGTCGGGCGACAGTGGGCTGCCACTCAGCGAGACCGACAGTGGGATGGAGGCACCATCGTCATCGGCCGCTGCATCGCCCAGACTGACGCTGCCGGATGTCCGTGCGGTTTCGCCTACAGCAGCCGAGGCACTGACCGACGAGACATCGAGGTCACCACCGCAGAACGTGGCCGGTTCGGTCTCGCCACAGAACATCGGCCCAATGCAAGCGACTACAGGAGCAGAGATCTCGCCGCCCTTGGCCTCGCACTCATCGAGGTCGTAGGTGATCTCGCGTTCGGGATCTTCGAAAACCGAGCTATCTGAGTCGTCCGGCCCCATGCGCCCCGATACCGCTCCCCTCTGACTTGGGCCGAAAATCGCGCGTAGGGCGGCATTCCCAGGCGCCAGCCCCCAAATCCAGGCCTTTCCGGTGCCATAGTCCGAGACATCATCGAAGCCAAACTCGGCAGGGAATTGGCGCTCTGGCAGCGATACTGTTGGTCGGAACTCAAGAAACTCCTGTAGCCCGAGATGATTCCCCAGGACCTTGAGGGTGTCACTCGGCGCAATACGGCCAAACAGCTCGCCCGTGATTGAGCCGCCTGAAACTGCAACATCCTGGTAGACGGCGGCAGCGTTAGCCCCATCGAGCCCCAAAGAACCCCTGATGCCGGCTTCTGCGTTAACCCCCACGTCCGGTGCGTCTAGACCGAGGCGTCCCAGAATGGAGCCCAGAATGCCTGATTGCCCCGTCAAGAAGAGCGAAGCGCGAACCCCACCGTCCAGCGAAGCCGCGCCCTCGATCACGTTCGCCGTGCCCAGCAGCCCAGTAACACCATCGCCGCCACCCTCGAAGAACGTGAGATCAAAGTCCGCCCCGTTGCGAACGCTATAGCTCTTGCTGACCGAGAGATTATCCGCGCCGGTTCCGTCCAACGACACAATGAATCGACCGAATGGTCGGATGTCCAAATCTCCCCCGAGCAGGGCTCGAATCAGGATCCCGGGCAGACCACCCGCGGGCGACAGGATCCGATTCCCCTGATCCCCTCCACCTGGGTCAGCATCGATGTAGCATTGCCCCCCTCCATCGATCGATGCCGTGAAATCGACGCTCGCATCGGCCGGACTCAGCGAAATATCGGGCGAAAACACGAAACTGACTTGGGCTCCACCACTGCAATCGGCGCTGAACAACCCATTCCCCGCGCCCGCGGACTGCGTAATAGGACCGGTCCCGTCCAGCGCTTCCGAGTCGGTAGCGCTCATCTGCTCACGCAAGCCCTCGGCTTCGACCTCCTCGGGCGTGGCACTAATGTCAGCGCGGTCCGCCGGTCCAAGGTAACTTGAATCGCCACGATATTGCGCATCGTAGCCGGGCACGGGAGGACCCTCGCGGTAAGGTACGAACTCGGGCGACAGGCCCTGCTCGACCATGAAATCATCCGAGGCATCTGTGATGTCGTAAACATCAAACCACGTCGGGGCCAATAGCAGCAGTTGCTGGCCGTCACGTTCGACCGTTCGCTCGGCGCGACCACCCATCGGTTGCCCGTCCAGCCGGTAGTCGACCAGCGCGTCGACACTCACACTCGTATCGGCAGTCACTAACGGAATCAAGAACTGGCCATTGTTCAACTCTCGCTGGACTTCGTCGGCAATCTCCGCTCGCGAGAATTTGCTATCACTTGCGACACCGTCGTCGGCAGTGCCATCCGGAAACAACACCTCGTCGTCCGACAACACGGTAACGCCGGAGCGGGTCGGCCAAACCTCCAACGAGACAGCCGCCGACCAACGCTCGGCGAGGGCGGTCTGACCCGGATCGTCGAGATCGGGGCGCACCGCGACGACCATGCGCCCGCGCTCAAGGTCTGCCGGCACATCGATCTCAAGCTGGCCACTGCTCGACCAGCGCGCCAACGCCTCATTGTATTCGCGCGGGATATAGTCGAAATCGTGGTCATCGCGCTGGATACGAACCACAATCCGCATGCGTTCCGGATCTACCGGTCCTAGCGTGTCGCCATTGGGGTCGAGCTGGTTGACAGCAAGGGTGTGGCGCTCTCCGGCGTCGGTGAAAATCACCTCCTGCTCAATTACCGTGGCGAACCATTCCGGGTCGGGGTCCTCAGCTGCCATCGCCAACGAGTGCGCTCGCCGCTTGCGCTCTCCACGCGCCGGGTCTGCTAGGTTCTCCGCTAGCTCCGTTTCGGCAAACTCTTCGTCCGTGATGGGCTCGGCGTCAGCATTAAGCAGATCGCGGGCTTCCTGCAGTAGTTCCTCTGCCTGCGTCTCGGGCTGCGCGGGATCGTCGCCTGGCGAGGAGTCGTCGCCGCTATCATCCGATCCGTCACCGGAACCTGTGCCATCGCCGGGCTCAGTACCCGCGTCACCGCCGCCATCCGATTCGTCGCCCTCGTCCGGCTCCGCGCCTTCGCCCGGCTCAGTACCTTCATCGGGATCGGCACCTTCGTCCGGCTCCGTGCCCTCGTCGGGGTCACTATCTTCATCAGGGTCGGTGCCCTCGTCCGGCTCGGTGACAGCCTCCTCGTCGCTGTCACCCGAGGACGAGCTACCGCTGCCCCCGCAAGCAACCACCAGCGCCAGCAGCGCGATGATCAACCCCAGACGAAGCCACGCCAGCCCGCTCACACCGGAGCAGGTATTCCTTTCCCCAATACCCATTTTGGGTCCCCCTGATTGTCTTCTCTATTCGCAGAAGCCCATTTCCGGCCACCGCTGAATTACTGCCAGCCGGCGCTCGCCCCTTCGTCGATCGAAGGCCAGCCGACACTGCCCCCGAGGCGTGGAAATGCTTCGGACTCGACGCTGATTTCGGGCTCCTCGGTCGTGGAAGCCCGGTGACACTCCAGACAAGCCTGCGCCAGCCGCTCGGGCACCGCGGGGTCCCAGTCGTGGCGTGCTGCCGTTACCTCTTCGCGAAGTGCATCGCGATGTTCCCGGAAGGTGGACATTCCCGTGCTCCCCCAGATGGTCGGTGCGGCCCGGGAGTCCTCTGTACGGTATTCGCGGGAATAGTGATTGAGGAGGTCGCTGGCGAGCAGTGACAGCGCGCGTAGCGCTTCGTTGCGCTCGGCTGCAGGTGGGTCATCACGTAGATGATGCAGGTGACCGTCCATTGCACGGCAAAGGCCTTGGCGTTTGGCTACCGCCATTTGCGCCGCGACCCCCGCTTCGTTATCCGTGTCTGCCGCCGCGGCGGTCATACCGAGAGCACCTTGCGCTGCGCCAACGAGGAATAGAACGGCCCCGCATAACGAGGACAGGATGGCGTGCGCGTTGGGCGTCGATAGCTTGTCAGACATCCAGGCCACGGCGTTACCCTTATGAAGTAGGGATGGGCTTCACGCCCACTCTCGCCTACCCTCCTAGCCAAGTGACCTCAGTGCATCATGGCGAGGGATTGTGATTCTTATTCTAGCCGCCTCAACCGCAGGCAGGTAAACAGCGGAGCCGAAGCTAGCAAATGACTTGTTGACTTGCAACCGAGCCGGACCAGCGAATCTCCCTTGCGCTGCATGATCAAACCACCATAAACTTCATGTTCGCTGCGAAAGCGACGGATATCTTCTTGCTTCGCAATTATTTTCGTTTTCGAGAAGGGTTTGGAGGGCAGTGAAGCCGTCCTCGATCTCGCCGTTCTGCTTGTTCGGAGCCATGATTCCTACAACCAATTGCTTGCTGCGCCACAAACCCGGCTCGGGACCGCAGCGGCCCCACAGTGCTCCATTGAGCGCCACCTCGCACCGTTCGTTCGTAGCACACAAGTGACGCTGCTGAAGATAATGCGGGCAATCGAGCTTTGAACCCGACACAGTGATCACCTCATTGCCGCTGGCGGCGCAGCGGGACGTACGCGTTATAGCGCACAATGCAGTACAAGATTCGAAAGCGATCGCGCCAACGGAATTTCTTGCCCGCGCTGTAATCACGCGGCTGGTACGAGATCGGCACCTCGACAATTCTCCAACCTGCGCGTGCGACGCGGGCAGTGACTTCCGGATCGAAACCGAAACCCCGCTCAGAGAGTTCCAAATCGGCGATGACCTCGCGGCGGAACACCTTGTAGCAGGTCGCCATGTCCGTAAGATGCACGTCGGCCAGCATATTCAAAAGGGCAGTCACGAAACCGTTGCCTTTCGCGTGCCAGTAGGAGCCCACACGCCGTTCCTCGTTACCCCAGAAGCGGGAGCCGTAGACGACATCCGCGCGATCTTGACCAATGGGCGCGAGTAGCGCCGAGTACTCCGCTGGATCGTATTCTAGATCCGCATCCTGGATCACCACGGCGTCGCCGCTGGCAACGCGGAGGCCGGACTGGATCGCCGCACCCTTGCCGCGGTTGCGGTCATGCGTAATGAGGCAATCGAAACAATCGGCCAAGCGGTTAGTGAGCAGTTCGGGTGTGCCATCGGTTGAGCCGTCGTCGACGATGATACATTCGCGCTCTGACTGACCGGACCGCTGCTCGATCGCGGTGAGCAAGGACGCAATGGTCTCACGCTCGTTGAAGCACGGGATGATGATGCTAATCTTCAATTCACACTCTCCGAGCGGCCTGTCGACCGCACTAAGGCCACCGGA
>SLKC01000129.1 GCA_007134775.1 Ectothiorhodospiraceae bacterium
CTAGTCTGGAGCGACAATCGCGCCAGGATAGCAACATGTCGCGAAGTCTGCGCCCGAGGAGGGACAGCCCGCTCCTCCTCGCCTTAATCCTTGCGGCGTGCGGCCCCTCGGCCGACGCCGAAAACGGACCTGAACGCTCGCTCGACGACATCCGCGAGGACGGCACCCTCATTGTGGCCACGCGCAATGCGCCCACGACCTGGTACATCGACCGCCACGGCGAACCGACCGGGCCCGAGTACGAACTCATCGATTCGTTCGCGAGCTGGCTAGGCGTTGAGGCCGACTTCCGCATCCACGACACTATCAGCGCAGCGATGGATGCCGTCGCAGACGGCGAGGCCGATGTTGCGGCCGCCGGGCTGACCATCACGGCGAAGCGCCGCGAACGCTTCCGCTTCGGTCCAGGCTATCAACCCATTCGACAACAGCTCGTCTGCCGCCGTGGCGGGCCGCAGCCCCAGTCGCCGGCCGAAATGCCCGGCCACGACATCCATGTAATCGCCGACAGCGCCTACGTCGAGCGCCTCGAAGAACTCGCGCAGAAACACCCGGAGCTGGACTGGCAGGAGCGCGAAGGCGTCACGACCGAATTGCTGTTGCAGGAAGTCTGGCAGCAGGAAATCGATTGCACCATCGCCGATTCCACCATCGTCGATATGAATCGGCGGCTGTTCCGTGAACTGGTCGTCTCGCAGGACCTCACCGGTGAGCAGCAACTCGGCTGGGCACTCCCCAAGGAGCGTGATGATCTCGAAACGGCGATCGAAGAGTGGCTGCGTGACTTCAAGCAGACCAGTCGAATGGACCGCCATCGTGAGGCATTCTACGGGCACCTGCGCCGATTCGACTATGTCGACTCCTGGCGCTTCGTCCGGGCCATCGACGAGCGCTTCTGGGACTTGCAGCCCTGGTTCCGGACCGCAGGCACCCGCAACGACATCCCCTACACCCTGTTGGCCGCGGTCGCCTATCAGGAATCCCACTGGCGGGAGGACGCGGTCAGTCCCACGGGGGTTCGCGGCGTCATGATGCTGACCCAGCGGGCCGCGGAGCAGATCAATGTCGACAACCGCCTCGACCCGCGCGAGAGTATCTTCGGCGGCGCCCGCTATCTCGACTGGATGCGCAGCCGCATCGCCGAAGAGGTCGAGGAACCGGACCGGACCTTCCTCGCCCTGGCGGCCTACAACGTCGGCCGGGGCCACCTCCACGATGCCCAGGGCCTGGCGCGCGAACTCGGTAAGGATCCGCACAGTTGGGCGGACATGCGCGAGGTCCTGCCGCTACTG
This sequence comes from Ectothiorhodospiraceae bacterium, assembly GCA_007134775.1. Taxonomy (GTDB): domain Bacteria; phylum Pseudomonadota; class Gammaproteobacteria; order XJ16; family Halofilaceae; genus Halofilum. The sequence goes on from SLKC01000129.1 coordinate 1,293, forward strand.
GCCGACCCGCAGTACTACCACGATCTGCGCTTCGGCTATGCGCGGGGCATGGAGCCAGTGGTCTATGTCACCCGCGTCCGCGAGTATCGACATATGCTCGAAAACTACCTCTACGGCCATCCGGGCGGGCCGCAGTGAGGCGGGAGGTTGCCCGGTTCCTCCCCCGGATAGCAAAGCCGCGCCTGTGGCGGCGAGCACTTCCCTGTGCCCCACAGGAGCCCGGTGAGACGACGGACTCAGTGCCGCAGCGCGATCAGGGCTGGAAGGCCTCGAGATCCAGATCGCCGGCACACTGCTCGAAGACCGCCCCCTCAAGATCGGGGCCGAGTTCATCCTGCTGCAGATCGTCGAGATCCTCGTTTGCGACGAATTCATCTTCGCCGAAGTAGACACCCCCTTCGACGAAATTCATCGTCACCGACTGACCGCCGACCCCGATCTCCAGCATACCCTGATAGACCTCCGTCTCAAGCTGGCCCGTAGCCGGATTGGTCTCCTCCTTCTGCCGCAGGGGCTCGATCGTGTTGTAGGTGACCTTCTCACGGACATCCTCGTCCCAGACATCGGCCGCAACGTCGATCTCAACCGTGCCGTTGAGTTCGTAGGTCCACTCGGCTGTGCCCACCTGCTGCGATTCGACGGAGAAATCGTTCAACGACAGGCCGAAATCGAAGCCCTCATCCTGGCATGTGAGCCCGAGGCCGAGATCCCAGTCGCCGGTCATGGAGAAGCCGTTGTCGTCGACGGCCCCCGAATAGCCACCATCGGAGCTGAAGTTCGCGCCGATCGGTCCAATCCCCGGGACCGTCTCCTCGCCAAAGTCCATCTCCTCCATCTCGAAATCGACCTCCACCGAGAAGTCGTCGCTGCTCAGATCGATATTACCAACCTGGTCGCTCAGGAACTGGAGCGAACCATCCATTTCGATGGCGAAGAAGATGCCTTCTTCATCCAGACTATTCTGGCAATTGTTCATCACAAACGCTTCACCAACGAGGCCGTTCTCACTGACCTGGGTGATGTGGTGTGACCCTGACTGGCACACTTCATCGAACGCTTGTTGCGTGATGCGCTGGACATCGACCAACGGCTGCACACCGGCGCTCTGGGACTGTGCCCCTTGCCCGCCGATCGGGAGCTGACCCGGGTCAAGGTCATCGAGGTCATCGCTGTCGAAATCCCGCCCTGCTTCGCTCGCCAGCCGGGCGCTGTCGATCGCCTGCGTAACCTGGCCCGTCGTGGCGCCCGCCAAGGCGCGCGCACGCTCCTCGCTCAGCGTCACACCGGTATCGTCATCTTCCTCGGCTGCCGTATCGTCATCATCACCGTTGCCACTGCTACTGCTACTGCCTCCGCACGCGGCCAGCAGGATCGCCGCGCTGGCGGTCAACAGCCAGCCGGTCACCCGTGCCGGGTGACGCAAACGCACAGCCTGCGGGATCTCCTTCGCTTCGAACTGCTCGTGACTACTTTCCATAGCCCCCCCATGGGACGTTCGTGATTACCCATCAAATGCATTCACAACCCACTGTCTCGCGGCCCGAAACAGCCGTGTAACAACGTGTGGAGTAATGCGCGGGCGACTATAGCGTTACCCAGCGGCGCGCTACAAGGGGCGTACAGCGCTGCCGGGCCCTTGCCATTTGCCCCGGGCTAGATTGCAATCTGCGCATTACGACCGAGGAATCACGCGGATGTCCCCCCGGCCCCCCGACAGCATCGATGCCGATATCGCGCGCGCCCTCGCCGAGGATGGCGCCGATGCCGACCTGAGCGCGGCGGCGATCCCGCCGCAACGGCCTATCGAGGCCCGCGTGATCGCCCGCGAGGCCGGTGTGCTCTGCGGCTGCCCCTGGTTCGAGCGCGCCTTCGCCGCCGTCGAACCGGGCATCCGGATCGACTGGACGCACGGCGACGGCGATGCCATCGGTGCCAACGACACGGTCTGCACTCTATCGGGACCCGCGCGCGGCCTGTTCACGGCCGAGCGCACGGCGCTGAATTTCCTCCAGCTGCTCTCCGGGGTCGCCACCGCGACCCGGGCCTGTGTCGACGCCGTCGCCGGCACCGGGGTGATGATCCTCGACACGCGCAAGACCCTGCCGGGGTTGCGCGCGGCCCAGAAGTACGCCGTCGCCTGTGGCGGCGGCGCCAACCACCGCATGGGCCTGCACGATGGCGCCATGCTCAAGGAGAATCATCTGCACGCCGCCGGCGGCATCGCGGCCGCCGTGAATGCCATACGCCGCGCCCACCCCACCGCACCACTCACCGTGGAGGTGGAAACCCTGGGCCAGGTCCGCGAGGCGCTCGCCGCGGGCGCCGACCGGCTGCTGCTGGACAACTTCGCACTCGCGGATCTGCGAACGGCGGTCGCCGAGACCGCCGGTCGCGCCCATCTGGAGGCCTCGGGCGGCATCACCCAAGACGATCTCGCGGCGATCGCGGCCACGGGGGTCGACAGCATCTCCATCGGCGCGCTGACCAAGCATGTCCGCGCCCTCGACCTGTCGCTGCGCTTCGCGCCATAGGGCCGCTCGCCGCCACCACGCCCGGCACGCTACACTCGGGGCAGTCGTGACGGAAACCCGAGGCGATGACTTCACTGCGCGACCGGATGGCGGAGCACGGCTTCGAGTCGAACATCGACTACGGCTACCACGTCCGCTGCCTGCTCTCTCAGCCCGGCGGGGCCGTGCCCGCGCTCAACGTCGAGGGCGACTCGGGGCGGCGCAAGACCGCTTTCGCCAATGCCCTGGCGGCAGCGCTGGAATACCCCCAATCGATCTACCACGACTTCACCCAGGTCAACGATCCACCCCCCAAGGTGATCCCGCCGCCGAGTCGCGACGAAGAGGGGCGGCAAGAACCCCCCATCCCGGCTTTCGAGCGGGCGATATCCGATGCCTGCGCCCACTCCGAGGGCGAGAAGACGATGCTGATCCTGGACCAACTCCAGGCGGCCGACTTCCGCGAGCACCTGCGCCTCTACCGCTTCCTCGTCGACGCCGAGTGGCACTTCCGCGACGCGGTGTTTGCCGCGAACCCGAACAACCTCGTGGTTGTGCTGATCGCCGAGGAGCCGCTCTACCACTCGCTACAGAAGGTCGGCTTCAGCATCTGGGTGCCGCGGGCCAGCGTGGGCGAGGCGGACTACGCCCCCGAGGATTTCGACCTCGGACCCGAGGCGGCACCGATGATGGCCCGCCTCGGTGATCTCTTCCGCGCCCTTGGCGTGCAGCCCACGCCCACGGAGTTCCGCCGCATCCTCTTCGACATCGAACACAATGTCCGTACCCGCGAAGACCTGACCCACTCCCTCTACGGCTGGACCGAGGGCATCGATTACCGCCAGCTTACATCGGCACCGGTACAGCAGCAGATTGAGGATCTCATGCCCGACCTGCTGGCCTACGTCGGTGTCGAGCATGTGGAGATCCGCAGCGCCTGACCCAGCCACCACGAACGCGACCGCACCGGTATAATGGCGGTTTTGCCCCGCCAGGAGGCTGCATGGCCGAGACCGCCGACTATGAACAGATGATCGCTCAGCACATCCCCGACGCGCAGGCCACCGTCAGCGGCGGCGGCGGCAAGTTCGAGGCGACCGTGATCAGTGAGGCGTTCGACGACCAGAACATGCTCGCGCGCCACCGCCTCGTCTACGCCGCGCTCGATCCGCAGATCAAGTCGGGCGAGATCCATGCACTGTCGATCCGTGCCTACACGCCGGCAGAGTGGCAGCGCGTCGGCGGCGAGGGCTGACGCGGGTGGGGCGGGCACACACCGGGCGGCTTGCGGCCGCGACCCTGGCCGCGCTGATCGCCGGCGGCTGTGCCACGCTGCCGGAGGGGCCCGTCGACGCGGGAGAGGCGCCGACGCGCGCCTGCCATAACCTGTTCGAGCGCGCCGATGCCGCCGCACGCGCGGCCGACACCGTCGACGCGCGGGCCGAGCCGATCGCGGAGTTCCCCTGGCTCCGGGTCGACCGCCCTCTCGCCTCCTTCCGCGACGAGGTCACCAGTGGCCCTCGATTCAACGCCTGGCTGCGCCACCTTGCGCGCCTCGACGCCGAGGCGCGCAGCCACGAGCTGGCCAATCTACCCGCAGAGCGACGGGACGCACTGGCGGCGCAGTGGGAGCCGGCGGCGCGGGCCCGTGGCCTGCCGCCCGAGCCGGAGACCGCGCTGGCGACATGCCGCGAGATCCTGAACGACGAGCTGCGGCGTGACGACGACGCCCGCGAGCGCCTGCGCGCCGCCGCCACCGTGCCCGACGCCTACGCCACCTGGATGCGCGTCGTCGGCCTCTACCCCGTCGCCCGCCTGTTCGGCCGCCCCCAGGTCGTCGCGCTCCACGAGCGCTTGGCCGAGGGCCTCGAAACAGGCCCGGATACCGACATCACCCGCGATTACCAGGTTCCCACGGAATCGCTCGGCGACACCGCTCCCACGGTAGCGGAGGCCGCTGCTACCGCGCGGACGCTGCGGCGTGACGCCCTCGGCATCCCCGTACCCGATGAGCGCGAGCGCGCCACCCTGTTCTCCGCCCACGCGCCGCTGTGGCAAGTCGAGACGACCTCGGAGGCCGATCGCCCCGGCGCCCTGGTCCTCGAGGACGGCGGCCGGCCCGTCGTCGATACCGAGCGCCCCGTCGAATACCGCCACTTCAGCTGGACGCGGATCGACGAACTGGTGCTGCCGCAGCTCAACTATACCGTCTGGTTCCCCGAACGCCCCCGCGACGGCTGGATCGACCCCTACGCCGGCCACCTCGACGCGGTAACCTGGCGCGTCACCCTGGGCCCCGCGGGCCGTGTACTCGCCTACGACAGCATCCACGCCTGCGGCTGCTATTACACCCTGCTCCCCGGGCCGAGCTGGCGCGCGGTCGCGGACCTGCCGCTGCGCGAAGAGCCCGTCTTCGCGCCCCTGCCGGCACCGCAACCGGGGCCGAATGAGCAGATACGGGTCAGCCTCGAGAGCGGGCCCCACTACATCCTCGCCGTCGATACGGTCGAGCGCGATGACGCCCCCACAGATGCACCGCTCGCCCCCCTGCCAAGCGACCACCTGCGTTCGCTACCACTGCCCAACGGTGGCCACGCCAGCGCGTACGACAGCGACGGCCTGATCCCCGCCTCGCGGCGCGCCGAGCGCTTCTTCCTCTGGCCCTTCGGCGTCCCCAGCGCCGGGGCGATGCGCCAGGAAGGCCACCACGCCATCGCCTTCATCGGCCGCCGCCACTTCGACGACCCGCGATTGCTGGAAGGGCTGCTGGAGCGCGATACGCCGGAATGACGTTCATCAGTGGGACTGTCGAGGAACCGCTGGTGAGGAACCACTAGAGAGCGGGTTTTAGGAACCACGAAAAGCACGAAAAGGGATTTCTGCGGCTAGTTGACGTGCCGGGGCAGCTCCAGCACATCCCACCCGTTGGGCGAACACGCAACGCTTACCAAGGAATCCAATGGCTCTGGACGTGCCCCGCGGCTTGGCAAAATACCCGTTCGTTGTTGCA
>SLKC01000019.1 GCA_007134775.1 Ectothiorhodospiraceae bacterium
CGCCGCCTCCGAAGTCAGCAGCACGAAGCGCAGCTCGCCGCCGAGTCGCGCCGCGGCCTCGTAGAGGGCGCCGTCGCAGTAGACGGTGACCTCGGCGTCGAGGCCGGCGCCGATGGTACCGGCGTTGCGCAGCGCCTCGAGGCGGCGCTGCACCGCCGCACGCAGCGCCATGATGCGCTCCCAGTCGGCGTTGCCGAGCGCCTCGCGCGGGTCGAGCGCGAACAGGCCGTCGTACCACTCCGCGGTGAACACCGCACCGGTGTCACCGCCGGGCATGTGTTCGTGGATTTCGTCGGCGGTGTAGGAGAGCACCGGAGCGAGCCACCGCACCAGCGCCTCGAGGACATGGTGCATCGCCGTCTGCGCCGAGCGCCTCGGCGCACCGGCTGTCGCGGTGGTGTAGAGCCGGTCCTTGAGCACGTCGAGATAGAAGCCGCCCATGTCGACGGTGCAGAAGTTGTGCACGAGCTGATAGACGCGGTGGAAGTTGTAGGCATGGTAGGCGGCGGCGACCTCCTCCTGTACGGCGCGGGCGCGATCCACGGCCCAGCGGTCGAGGGCGACCATGTCGGCCGGTGCCAGCGCGTCGCGCTCCGGGCTGAAGTCGTGCAGATTGCCGAGGAGGAAGCGCGCGGTGTTGCGCATGCGCCGGTAGGAGTCGGTCATGCGCTTGAGGATCTCGTCGGAGACCGCGAGCTCACCGCGATAGTCCGCCGACGCGACCCACAGCCGGATGATATCGGCACCGAGCGTGCGCATGACTTCCTGCGGGGCGATGACGTTGCCCATCGACTTCGACATCTTCCGGCCCTGGCCGTCGACGGTGAAACCGTGGGTCAGCACCTGGTAATAGGGCGCCTCGCCGCGCAGGGCGACACCGGAGACCAGCGACGACTGGAACCAGCCGCGGTGCTGGTCGGAGCCCTCCAGATACATGTCCGCGGGCGCCCGCAGGGCCGGGTGGTGGTCGAGCACGGCGGCGTGCGTGACGCCCGAGTCGAACCAGACGTCGACAATGTCCTCGACACGCTCGTACTCGCCGGCCTCGTCGCCGAGCAGCTCCTCGGGCGGTGTGTCGAACCAGGCGTCGATACCGCCCGTCTCCATCCGCTGCGCCACCGCCTCGATGATCTCGTCCGTGCGCGGATGCAGCTCGCCCGTGTCGCGGTGGAGGAACAGCGCGATCGGTACACCCCACATGCGCTGGCGCGAGATGCACCAGTCGGGGCGATGCTCGACCATGCCGCGGATCCGCGCCTGGCCCCAGGCCGGGGTAAAACGCACGCCGTCGATCGCGCGCAGCGCGCGCTCGCGCAGCGTGTCGTGATCCAGGCTGATGAACCACTGCGGTGTGGCGAGGAAGAGCACGGGCGTCTTATGGCGCCAGCAGTTGGGATAGGCGTGGTCATAGGCCTGTTGGTGGACCAGCGCCCCCGCCGCGGTGAGCTGTTCGCAGATGGGGCCATCGGACTCGCGCACATGCAGGCCCGCGAACAGCGGCGTCGACTCGCGGAAGCGGCCATCGCCGCGCACGGGGTTCTCGATCGGCAGGTCGTAGGCGAGACCCACCTGGTAGTCATCCTGGCCGTGCCCCGGTGCGGTATGCACGCAGCCCGTGCCCGCCTCCAGGGTCACATGGGTGCCGAGGACCACGGGCACGCCGCGCGCTTCCAGCGGGTGGCGCAGACCGAGATGTTCGAGCGCGCTGCCGCGCACGCGCGCGACGATCTCGCCGGACCGGTCCCAGCGCCCGGTGGCGTCTTCGACCATGTCCGCGGCGATGATGAGCAGTTCGTCGCCCGTGTCGATCAGGGCGTACTCGAGCTCGGGGTGGACGCAAACGGCCTGGTTGCCCGGCAGCGTCCACGGCGTGGTGGTCCAGATGACGACGGCGACGGGGCGCTCGCCCGGGTCGTGGTCGAAGGCGGCGGCCACGGCCTCGCGGTCGGTGACCGGGAAGCGCACATCGACGGCCGTCGAGGTCTTGTCGTGGTATTCGATCTCCGCCTCGGCGAGCGACGAGCCGCACTCCAGACACCAGTGGACCGGCTTCAGGCCCTTGTAGACGTGGCCCTGCGTGACCATGCGCCCGAGCGCGCGCAGGATCTCGGCCTCGGTGCGCGGCGCCATGGTCAGATAGGGGTCGTCCCAGTCACCGATCACACCGAGGCGTTTGAAGTCGGCGCGCTGATTGTCGATCTGCTCGCTTGCGTAGGCCCGGCAGCGCCGGCGGAACTCGCGCGGCCCCATCTCGGCGCCGGACTGCCCCGCCTCCTTCTCGACAGCGTGCTCGATCGGCAGGCCGTGGCAGTCCCAGCCGGGGACGTAGGGGGCGTCGTAGCCCGCCAGCGTCTTCGACTTGACGATGATGTCCTTGAGGATCTTGTTCACGGCGTGGCCGATGTGGATCGAGCCGTTGGCGTAGGGCGGGCCGTCGTGCAGGATGAATTGCTCGCGTCCGGCGCGCGCGGCGCGGATGCGGTGGTACAGGTCCTGCGCCTCCCAGGCGGCGAGGCGCTCCGGCTCGCGCCCGGCGAGGTTCGCCTTCATCGGGAATCGCGTCTGCGGCAGGTTCAGGGTCTTCTTGTAGTCGCTCACGTCGTCAGTTCCCGCCCGGTTGTAGGGGTGGCGCGGTGCCGTCGCGGCGCGCGCCCTCGTGGTGTTGCAGGCATGCCCGCGCCGCGGCGGCGTCGCGGTGCATCTGTTCGGTCAGTTCGGCCAGGGAGTCGAAGCGCACCTCCGGTCGCAGCCGCTCGAGGAGGGCGACGGCGAGGTGAGCCCCGTAGAGATCGCCGGCGAAATCGAAGGCGTGGACCTCGAGCAGCGGTACAGTGCCCGCGACGGTGGGCCGCCAGCCAAGGCTGGCCACGCCCGGCAGGGTCCGGCCATCGTCGCTCCATGCTACCACGGCGAAGACGCCGGTCACCGGCACCTGGTGCCCGCGCAGCGGCAGATTCGCCGTGGGGTAGCCCAGGTCGCGGCCGAGCTTCTCGCCATGCACGACGCGCCCACGGATCGTGTAGGGCCCCCCGAGCAGGCGGGCGGCGCTCGCCATGTCGCCGGCGGCGAGGGCGGCGCGCACCCGCGTGCTGCTCACGCGCTCGCCATCGAGGCTGAAGGTGGTGGCGCGCTCGACGGCGAAGCCGTGGTCTGCGCCCATCTGCGCCAGCAGCGAAAAATCCCCGGCGCGCCCGCGTCCGAAGCGAAAGTCGTCGCCGACGACGACCTGGCGTGCGCCGAGCTCGCGGATCAGCAGCTCCGCGACGAAGTCGGCGGGAGACTGCTCGACGAGCCTGCGATCGAAGCGCAGCACGAGCAGCCGGTCGACGCCGAGCCGGCGCAGCGCGGCGACCTTGTCGCGCAGCCGCGACAGCCGCACCGGTGCCTGCGCGGGCGCGAAGTACTCGCGCGGATGCGGCTCGAAAGTCACTACGCAGGACGGGGCGTGCCACTCGCGCGCCCGCTCCGCGAGTTGGCGGATGACCGCCTGGTGGCCGAGGTGGACGCCATCGAAATTGCCGATGGTCACGGCACAGCCGTGGTGGCGCGCGCGCAGGTTATGGCGGCCTCGGATCAGTTCCACGGAATATCCCGGCACGGACGGCCCAAACCATTCATTATAGGCCACCAATCCGCTGCGCACAGTGCGGCGAAGCCCGGCCCGGTGAGTCCGAGAACAGGCGCCGCGTGCCGACGTCGCCTCCCGTTGTTGCCCTGCCACACGCGCGAAAGCCGGCGCGGGGGCCGGCTTTCTCGGAGCGCCGCCGTGCTGCGGCGGCGGGGCTACGAATCGAGGGCGCGGAGGCGCTTGTTCAGCCGACTCTTGTAGCGCGCGGCGCGATTCTTGTGGATCAGCCCCTTGCCGGCCATGCGGTCAACGAGCGGGACCGCGACCTGGTAGCGCTCGCGCGCGGTGTCGACATCGCCTGCGCGCAGTGCCTTCAGGACCTTCTTCACGTGCGTGCGCATGTGCGAACGCATGCTGTGATTGTGCACACGCCGGGCGTCGTTCTGTCGTGCCCGCTTGCGAGCCTGCGGAGTATTGGCCAAGGTTGCGCTCCGTGTCGTTCGTCGATCGGGTTCTCTGAAGGCGCGGGATTATCTCCGGGACGGCCCCCGCTGTCAACGTGCCTGCTACACTCGCGCCGCAACCGACGGGGACAGCGGGCGATCCGAATGAGCGAGGCGGCGGGCGGCATCTGGCGCACGGGCGGCACGGTCGGGCTGATGACCCTGATCTCGCGCCTGCTTGGCTTCGTCCGAGACGTGGTCATCGCCCGCGTGTTCGGCGCGGGCATCGCCGCCGACGCCTTCTTCGTCGCCTTCCGGATCCCCAACTTCCTGCGCCGCCTGTTCGCGGAGGGCGGCTTCACGCAGGCTTTCGTGCCCGTGTTCACCGAGTACAAGGAGCGGCGCAGCCGCGCCGAGCTGCGCGACCTTGCGGCCCATGTGATCGGCACGCTCGCCGGCGTCCTCCTCGGTGTGACCGCGATCGGCGTGGCGCTCGCGCCGCTGCTGGTGTTGATCTTCGCCCCGGGGTTCTACGCCGACGCCGAGCGCTATGACCTCGCGGTCGACATGCTGCGCCTGACCTTCCCCTACCTCCTGTTCATCTCGTTGGTCGCGGCCGCCGGAGGCATGCTGCAGAGTTTCGGCCGGTTCGCCGTGCCCGCGTTCACGCCTGTATTCCTCAACCTCTGCCTGATCTTCGGCGCCCTGTGGGCGGCCCCCCGGCTCGACGTGCCCATCTACGCGCTCGCGGGCGCGGTCTTCGTCGCCGGTGTCGTCCAGCTCGCCTTCCAGCTGCCGTGGCTCATCCGCATCGGCATGCTGGTGCGCCCGCGCTGGGGTTGGCGCCATACCGGGGTGCAGCGCGTGATCCGGCTGCTCATCCCGACGCTGTTCGGCGCCTCGGTGGCGCAGATCAATCTGCTCGTCGATACGCTGATCGCCTCGCTGCTGGTCGCGGGCAGCGTGAGCTGGCTCTACTACGCCGACCGGCTCATGGAATTCCCGCTCGGCCTCCTCGGCGTCGCCCTGGGTACGGCGATCCTGCCGCGGCTGTCCGCGCAGCACGCGCAGACCGATCCGGATGCCTTTCGCCGGACCATTGATCAGGCGCTGCGCCTGGTCCTGCTCGTCGGGCTGCCGGCGACCGCGGGTCTGATCCTGCTCGCCGGGCCGATCATCGCCACGCTCTTCGCCCACGGCGAGTTCACCGCCGACGATACCTACATGGCCGCGCTGGCGCTGTTCGGCTACGGCCTCGGCCTGCCCGCGTTCTTGTTGGTCAAGGTGCTGCAGCCGGGCTTCTTCTCGCGTCAGGACACCCGCACGCCGGTCAAGATCGCGGTCATCAGCCTGACCTCGAACATGGTGCTCAACGGGATCATCGTCGGTGGTATGGTGCTGGCCGACTTCATCGCCCCCCATGCCGGCTTGGCACTGGCGACGGCGCTGTCGGGCTGGCTGCAGGCCGGCCTGCTCTACCGCGGCCTGCGCCGTGACGGGGTTTACCGGCGTGAACCGGGTTGGGGTCGGTTCTGGCTGCGCCTGGTCGCAGCTACCGCGGCGATGGGTGGACTGCTGCTGGTGTTGAGCTCGCCGCTGGCGACGCTGGACGATCTCGCTTGGCAGGCGCGCGTGGGCGAGCTGGGCATGCTGATCGCCGCTGGCGCGACCTGCTTCGTCGCTGTGCTGCTGATCGCGGGCATGCGCCCACGCCATGTCGGGATCGGCCCTTGAGCGAGCGCCCCTCGCGTCGGGCTCCACGCACCTGGATACGCTCGCGGCCGCCGCGTCAACACTCGCGTCTCCCTGGAGTCATCGAACCGGAGGTTGGCAGGGATCCGCTTGCCGCCCATTCAGTGCCAGTCGCACGGAGGGGTGTGCTTCAACGGCCGGTGAGGACCAGGTTGTCGCGGTCGATGAGTTCGGGTTCGACGACGTAGCCGAGGATCGTTTCGATCTCGCTGCTCGGGCGCCCCCGGATGCGGCGGACCTCGCTGGCCGGGTAGTTGACCAGGCCGCGCGCGATCTCGCGCCCGTGCGGGTCGACGCAGGCGACGACCTCGCCGCGCTGGAAGGCGCCCTCGACGCGCTGCACGCCGACGGCGAGTAGCGAGCGGTTGCCCTCGGCGAGCGCGCGCGCGGCACCGGCGTCGATGACGAGCTGGCCGCGGACCTGGAGCTGGTTGGCCAGCCAGCGCTTGCGCGCGACCAGCGGCTCCTGGCTCGGCTCGAGCAGGGTGCCCAGCTCCTCGCCCGCGCGCAGGCGCCCGAGCACGCCCGGCTCGCTGCCGGGCGCGATCACGGTGGCGGTACCGGAGCGCGCCGCCCGTGCCGCCGCATCGATCTTCGTCGCCATGCCGCCACGCCCCCAGATCGAGCCGCTGCCGCCGGCCATCGCCGCCAGCCGGGGGTCGCCCGCCGTGGCGTGGCGGATGATGGCGGCGTCGGGGTCGCTGCGCGGATCGCGCTCGTAGAGCCCCGCCGTGTCGGTGAGGATGACGAGCAGGTCCGCCTCGACCAGATTGGCGACGAGTGCGGCGAGCGTGTCGTTCTCGCCGAAGCGGAATTCGTCGTTGGCGACGGTGTCGTTCTCGTTGACCACGGGCAGCACGCGCAGCGCGCCAAGCGCGCGCAGCGTGCTGCGCGCATTGAGATAGCGCCGGCGGTTGCTGAGATCGTCGTGCGTGAGCAGGATCTGCGCGCTGCGGATGTTGTGCGCGTCGAAGGCCGTTTCGTAGGCGTGCACGAGCCCGACCTGGCCGACGGCCGCCGCCGCCTGCAGCTCGTTGAGGGCGTGCGGGCGGCGTGTCCAGCCGAGCCGGGTCATGCCCTCGGCGACAGCGCCCGAGGAGACCAACAGGACCTCGGCGCCCTCGCCGTGCAGTGCGGCGAGTTCGTCCGTCCAGGCGCGGATCGCGTCGGCGTCAAGGCCGCGACCGCCCGCGGTGACCAGGGCGCTGCCGATCTTGACCACCCAGCGCCGTGCCCGCGCGATGCGCTCACGACCCGCGGTCATCACCACTTTCCGGGGGTTCGGCCGCGTCCGCCGTCGCTGATCCCAGCGCCTCGAGCCGCTGCATGACCGCGCGGCAGAGCGCATCCGTGCCGTCGCCGGCGATGGCCGATATTGCGTAGACGGGGCCGTCCCAGTCGAGCGCCGCGGTGATCCGCTCCACAGCGGCGGCGCCTTCGTCGGCGGCGACGAGGTCCATCTTGTTGATCACGAGCCAGCGCTCGCGGTTGGCGAGTTCGGGCGAGTAGCGGCCGAGCTCGGCGACCAGTGCCCGGGCTGCGGCGGCGGGATCGCCGCCGTCGTGCGTGGTCGCGACATCGACCACATGGAGCAGCAGTCGGGTGCGCGCGAGATGGCGCAGGAAACGCTGGCCGAGCCCGGCGCCCTCGGACGCGCCCTCGATCAGGCCCGGAATGTCGGCCATGACAAAGCTCTGATCGGGGCCGACCCGTACCACACCGAGTTGCGGGTTGATGGTGGTGAAGGGGTAGTCGGCGATCCGCGGGCGGGCGCCCGATACGGCCTCGATCAGGGTCGACTTGCCGGCATTGGGGTAGCCGAGTAGGCCGACATCGGCGAGCAGCCGCAGCTCGAGGCGCAGCTCGCGCGCCTCGCCCGGCGTCCCCGGCGTGGTCTGGCGCGGCGCCTGGTTGGTCGAGCTCTTGAAGCGCGTGTTGCCCTTGCCGTGGATGCCGCCGCGGGCAACGAGCAGGCGTTCGCCATGCGCGGTGACATCACCGATGACCTCGTCGGTCTCGGCGTCGAAGACGACCGTGCCCGTCGGCACCCGGATCTCGAGGTCGGCCCCGCTGGCGCCGGTCCGGTTGCGGCCCGCGCCATCGCGGCCGCGCTCGGCGCGATGCCGGCGCGAGTGGCGGAAGTCCGCGAGCGTGCCCAAGCCCTCGTCGCCGACGAGCCACACGCCGCCGCCGTCACCGCCGTCACCGCCGTCGGGACCGCCGCGGGGCAGGAACTTCTCGCGGCGGAAGGAGAGCGCGCCGTGGCCGCCATCACCCGCCTTGACGTGGATCCATGCTTCATCGACGAATTTCATCACTCGCTTCCTGTTACCCACAAAAAACCCCGCCGGCGGCGGGGTTCGATGCAGGCTTGCGCCCGGCCGCCGGCTTCAGGCGTCGGTGCGCGGCACGATCTCCACGTACTTGCGCTGCTTCGGCCCGCGGCGGGCGAAGCGAACCTCGCCGTCGGTGCGGGCGTAGAGCGTGTAGTCCTTGCCGACACCGACATGCGCGCCGGGGTGGAATTTGGTCCCCCGCTGGCGCACCAGGATGCTGCCCGCGCTGACCTGCTGGCCGCCGAAGCGCTTGACGCCGAGGCGCTTCGAGTGGGAGTCGCGCCCGTTGCGCGTGCTACCGCCTGCCTTCTTGTGTGCCATGACCTGCTGCCTCCGTCGTCGCCGTCAGCCTTGGATGTCGGTGATCTCGAGCTCGGTGTAGCCCTGCCGATGACCCATCCGCTTCTCGTGGTGCTTGCGGCGCTTGAACTTGATGATCTCGATCTTGCGCCCGCGTCCGTGGCCGCGGACCTTCGCGTTGACCCGGCCGCCCTCGACGCACGGCGTGCCCACGCGCACGTCGTCGCCGTCGGACACGAGCAGGACATCATCGATTTCGACCGAATCGCCTTCGGCCGCGTCAAGGCGCTCGACCCGAAGGACCTGACCGGGGGTGACCCGGTACTGCTTGCCACCCGTCTTGATGACCGCGTACATCCTGCTCTCCCGATTGCGCTCGCCGGCTGCGATAGGCAGCCCCGTGAAGCCGCGAAATGATAGCCGCGCGCGGGCGTCGGGTCAACGCCTGGACACATTGCGCACCTTGACACTACAGGGGGCGCTTTCTAGCATGCTGGCGTTCCTCCCCGGACGGTCCCAATGCATCTGCAGGCGATCCAGGCCCTCGTCGCGCCCGACATGGAGGCGGTCGACGAGACGATTCATGCCCGTCTGCGCTCCGAGGTCGTGCTGATCAACCAGCTCGGCCGTTACATCGTCAACAACGGCGGCAAGCGCTTACGCCCCCACCTCGTGCTGCTCGCGGCGGGTGCGACCGGCTACACGGGCCGGGCGCATGTCACGGTCGCCGCGATCATCGAGTTCATCCACACCGCAACGTTGCTGCATGACGACGTCGTCGATGCCTCCGACATGCGCCGCGGCCAGCGCACCGCGAACGACATCTGGGGCAACGAAGCCGCCGTGCTCGTCGGCGACTTCCTCTACTCGCGCGCGTTCGAGATGATGGTCGATGTCGGCAGCATGCGCGTGATGGAGATCCTCGCACGGACGACGAACGCGATCGCCGAGGGCGAGGTGATGCAGCTGCTGAATGTCCACGACGCCGATACCACGGAAGAGCGCTATCTCGGTGTGATCCGCAGCAAGACCGCGCGGCTGTTCGAGGCCGCGAGCCAGCTCGGCGGTGTACTCGCCGGCGTCGATGACACCGCCGAGACCGCACTGGCGCACTACGGCATGCATCTCGGCACGGCCTTCCAGCTCATCGACGACGTGCTCGACTACAGTGCCTGCGCCTCCGATATGGGCAAGAACGTCGGCGACGATCTCGCTGAGGGCAAGCCAACCCTGCCACTGATCCACGCCCACGCGCATGCGCAGGCGCACGAGCGCGCCCTGATCCGCACGGCGATCGAGGAGGGTGGCGTCGAGCACATCGAGCGCATCGGCGAGATCCTCGTCCGCGCCGGCTCGATCGAGTACGCGCGCCGGCGCGCAGAGGCGGAATCGGCCGCGGCGCTCGCCCAGCTCGACACGCTACCGTCCGGCTCTTACCGCGACGCTCTGGCCGGCCTCGCGCACCATGCCCTCGAGCGTGATCGTTGAGGGCGCGCTAGGAGCCCGCCTCGGCGCAGAGCCGCTCGATCATCCGGCACGCCCGAGCGGCATAGCCGCCGCCGAAGAGCAGGGCGTGATTGAGGACGTGGTAGAGGTTGTAGAGCTCGCGGCGGAGCGGATAGCCGGGCGCGAGCGGGGCGACGGCCTGGTAGGCGTCGTAGACACGTGCCGGGAAACCGCCGAAGAGTTCGGTCATCGCGAGGTCGGCCTCGCGATCACCGCAATAGACCGCCGGGTCGAAGACCACGGGCTGGCCCCTGCTGTCGTAGTCGCCATTGCCGGCCCAGAGGTCGCCGTGGAGCAGCGACGGCGCCGGGTGGTGCCCGGCAAGCAGGGTCGCCGTCGCCGCCTCCAGGCGCGCGGCCAACGCCATTGGGCGCGCGTCACCGGCTGCTTCCAACCGCTCCAGCAGGGGATGAAGCCGACACGCCCACCAGAAATGGCCCCACTCATCCGCCGGGGCATTGTGCTGCGGCGTCGTGCCGATGAAGTTGTCCCGGTGCCAGCCGAAGGACTCTCCCAGCGTGGCATGCAGCGCGGCGAGCGCCTCACCGAAGCGTGCGGGGTCGCCGCCCGCTGGTGCCCGGTCGATGAACTCCAGTACCAGCAGGGCCTGCCCGTTGGCCTCGCCGCTGGCAACAACGGTCGGCACTCGGAAGGCTCCACTCTCGGCCAGTGCCTCCAGGCCGTCGGCCTCGGCCCGAAAAGCCTCGACGGCACCTGCCTCCGCGTGTTTGACGAAGAGGTACTCGCCATCGGCCATGCGCGCGCGGGCCGCGCCATGGATGCAGCCGCCGCTCAGCGCAGAGATCTCGTGGATGTCGCAGTGCCCCCGCCCACCCCGTGCCAGGAGTTCGACGACGGCAGTGCGCAGCCCCCCGCCATCCTGTCGTGGCGTATCGTTCAACCCGCTCTCCGGCGCCCATCTGGGCGCGTCTTGCCAGCGCTTTGATGCGTCAAACATAATGACTTGACACGACGATTATCAATCGTTTTCGACGATCGCCGTAGAGATTCCAGGAGGACGGCATCATGTTGCAGGAGACCACTACGGTTGCACGGCCTAACACAAGGGCGAACCGCTATCGAGCGCAGCTCGAGCGCCTGCTAGAGCCCTGTGATGTCCGCTTCAATGGCGATCGCCCCTGCGATATCCAGGTCCATGACGAACGCCTCTACGCCCGCGTGATCGCCGAGGGCTCGCTCGGCTTCGGCGAGGCCTACATGGATGGCTGGTGGGACTGCGAGGACCTGGCCGAGGCAATGGCGCGTATCCTGCGCTATCGCGTCGACGCCGCCGTGCGCCCGTGGCGCGAGGCGCCGCGGTTGTTGATGGCGCGGGTGGTCAACCAGCAGAACCGCCGTCGCGCCTTCCGCGTCGGCGTACAACACTACGATATCGGCAACCGCCTCTACGAGCGCATGCTCGGGCGCTACATGGCCTACTCCTGCGGTTACTGGGCGCGGGCCGATAATCTCGATGATGCCCAGTGGGCGAAGATGGACCTCATCTGTCGCAAGCTCGCACTCGAGCCGGGTATGCGCGTGCTCGACATCGGCTGTGGCTGGGCGGAGCTGGCGCGCTTCATGGCCGAACACTATGGTGTCGAGGTAGTGGGCGTGACCATCTCGCGCGAGCAGGTCGAATACGGCCGGCGCCTGTGCGAAGGCTGGCCCGTGGACATCCGCCTCCAGGACTACCGCGAGGTCGACGAGCGCTTCGATCGCATCGTCTCGGTGGGGATGTTCGAACACGTGGGCCACAAGAACTACCGCACCTTCATGGCGGCCTGCCATCGGCTGCTGCCGCCGGATGGCCTGCTGCTGCTCCACACGATCGGCAACAACATCACCACGGCGCGTACGGATCCATGGATCGAACGCTACATCTTTCCCAACTCCGTGGTGCCGTCGGCCGCCCAGGTCGCGGACGCCGCCGATCGCATACTGCTGCTCGAAGACTGGCACAACTTCGGCACGCACTATGACTCGACGCTGCATGCCTGGTACGACAACTTCGAGAGCGCCTGGTCCGAACTCGCGGAAGAATACGGCGAGCGTTTCTTCCGCATGTGGCGTTTCTACCTGCTCAGCTGTGCGGGCTCCTTCCGGGCGCGGCTGAACAATCTGTGGCAGATCGTGCTCTCGCCGCGAGGGGTTCCGGGCGGCTATGTCGCGCCCCGCTGACGCGGCGCTGTACCGTGCCGGCGCCCGCAACGCCCGGCAGGCGCGCATTGGCCGGGGTCTTGCCGCCCTGCTTGGCGCCCTGTTCGCCAGCGGCTGCGTCGCGATGGACACCGAGCAGCGACCGCGCGCGTCCGTTGCCGTGATCGAGCAGGCAAGCCACTGCCCGGCACCCCCCGAGGCGGCCGGCGCCGCCCTGTTGGGGCGTACCGATGTTGGCGCCCACCGTATTCGTCTGGGCATGGGGCAGCGCTCGACGGGCGGCTACGCCGTCACGCTGACCGACACCGAGCCGGTCCGCGTCGTCGACCGGGTCGCGGTGCTGCGTGTGGAGTGGCGCGTGCCCGGCGCGGACGAGGCGGTCACCCAGGCGCTGACGCGACCCTGTCTCGAGATCCATCTGCCCGAGGGGTACCGCGGCGTTCGCTTTGTCGATCAGGATGGCGTGGTGCGGGGCACGGTCCGGATTGACGGGGAACGGTAAGGCGCAACGCCGGTTCGAGGATGGCTGCCCGCTCACCCCCCCAAGCGCGTCGGTCGGGATGAGGGCGCCTCGCGCCCGCAGCGCGACGTGAAGGCAGCCGGCCTTGTCAAGCCGCGCGCGTTGCCCCAGATTCCTCACTGTCGAACACAATCCCCGGAGGCGAGATGACTGGCCATACCATCGTGATCACCGGAGCGAACCGCGGCATCGGCCTGGAGCTGGCCCGGCTGTTCGGCCAGCGTGGCGACCGCGTCATCGCCTTGTGCCGCACGGCGAGCCCGGCGCTGGCGCAGACGGGGGCGACGGTCATCGAGGGCGTCGACGTTGCCGCAGCCGATGGCCCCGAAAGCGCCGCCGCTGAACTCGGCGACACCCGCGTCGACGTGCTCATCAACAACGCGGGTATCCTCTCCCAGGAGTCGTTTGAGGCGCTCGGCGACGCCGAGGCACTGGAGCAGATGCGCCGCCAGTTCGAGGTCAACACGCTCGGGCCGCTGCGCATGACGCACGCCCTGGCCGACCAGCTCGGGCGCGGTTCGAAGGTCGCGCTGATCACGAGCCGCATGGGGTCGATCGCGGACAACGATTCCGGCGGCAGTTACGGCTACCGCATGTCGAAGGCCGCCCTCAACGCCGGCGGGCGTTCGCTGGCCCTGGATCTGGCCCCGCGCGGTATCGCCGTGGGGATCTTCCACCCGGGGTTCGTGCGCACCGAGATGACCGGTGGCAACGGCCATGTGGAGCCCGCGGAGGCCGCCGCCATGCTCGCCGAGCGCATCGACCGCCTCGGCCCCGACAGCGCGGGCCGCTTCTTCCATGCCAACGGCGAGGAGCTGCCCTGGTAGCGCGACCGTGGCGCACGCCTGCCGCGGTGGGCGTGCGATAATCAATCGATGAAAACGACTCGCGAAAGCGCACGCCGCCGCAGCCCGATGGCACGGCTCCCGGCAACACAACGAGGCGCTATCTGGCGCTTTTTCGGGTTGCTCCCCCTGCTGTTCCTGCTCGCGGGTTGCGAGGCCCTGCTGCCGGAGCCGGAGGCGCCTGAGGTCCGCGTGACCTCGATCGCGGTCGAATCGCTGCGCCTTGACGAGCAGCGCTACCGTGTCGGCCTCAATCTGCGCAATCCGAACCCCTATCCGCTCAACGTCGGTCGCCTGCGCTTCACGCTCGCCCTTGAGGGCACGGATCTGTTCGAAGGGGTGGGCGCGGAGGATCTGCGTCTGCCCGCAGGCGGCGACGACGACTTCGAGGTCATCCTCTCGAGCGACGCCGTGCGCGCCGTCACGCTCATCGGTGGCTGGCTCGGAGGTGATCGCGAGGCCTTCGACTACGGGATCCACGGCGATGCGCGCCTCTCCGGCTGGGGGCTCACCCTGCCCTTCGAGAGTCGCGGTCGTGTCGAGCTGCGGCGCGACTGAGTCGGTTCACGCGTCGCCGGTGCCGTAGACGCGTTGATACTCGCGGACATAGGCATCGTGCCACTGTCGGCGGAAATGCTCCGGGTCCCAGTCACGGTCGAGCAGCAGGCAGTGATAGCGCGGGCGCAGTATGTAGGTGATCGCCTCTATCTCGGTGCCGTCGTCGGGTAGCCGCACCGCGACACGATGGCGGCGGAAGGGCGGGCCCTCGTAGTCGTCGATCCAGGCGAGGGTGATCGGGTCGACGCGCTCGATCAGATAGCCCGGCACCGCGCTCTGCGGGGCCGGCACGACCCCGGGGAACACCCGCCGCCGGACCTGATACCGGGCAAACCCGGGCAGTTCGGCCGGGCGCATCGCCAGCGTGCGCCCGAGTACCGCGCGCATCATGGCCGGGAACTGCAGGGTGCCGTAGGTGAACAGGCGCTCGTACATCGCACCTCCTGCATCAATGGTTGCGTTCGCGCACGACACCGGCGTGTGTGAGCGCCTCATCGAGTCCGCCCTGTGCGGCATCGACGGCCGCGGGCGGGCCCACGATGCCGAGTTCGACGACGTAATCGTCGCCGCTCATGTCGGGCAGGCTGGAGAAGCGCACGTCGGGGTGCTCGTCGCCGAGGCGTTCGAGCAGCGGGATGAGGTCGCTCTCGCGCGCGATCACGCGGATGGAGCGGGTCACCGGCGGTGTGCTGGCATGCTCGGCGTAGTGCGTATCGAGAACCCATTCGATCATCGGCCAGGCCATGCTGGGGAACCCCGGCACGAAGTAGTGTGCGTTGAGTTGGAAGCCCGGCACCTGGTTGACGGGATTCGGTATCAGCCCGGCGCCCTCGGGGAACTCCACCATGCGCAGGCGCAGATCGCTGGCATCATCACCGAAGCGCGCACGCAGCAGCGCCTCACCCTCCGGATGGCGCACAAGCGGACGCCCCGTGGCCGCCGCGGCGGCCGCGCGGGTGACGTCGTCGGGCGTGGCGCCGATGCCGCCGCAGCTGAAGACCAGCGCCTCCGTCGCCAGCGTCTCGCGCAGCGTGCGCGTGAGGCGCTCCACATCGTCGCCGACGATCCGGCACCAGTCCAGGGTGAGGCCGCGGGCATGGAGCCGTTCAACGACCGCGCCGAGGTGGCCGTCACGCCGACGCCCGCTGAGGATTTCGTCGCCGATGACGATCAGACCGATTTCCACGTGCCGCTCCTCCCTTCGTTGGGTGATCGCGCCCGCCGGTCTTCGCCACCAAGCCGGCCGCCACGGGCGCGCGGCGCCAGGCGCCCGGTTCGAGCCCCGTGACCTCCCGTGGGCCGACCGCAACCCGGACGAGGCGCAGGACAGGATAACCCACGGCGGCGCACATCCGCCGCACCGGGCGGTTACGCCCCCTGTGAGCGTGAGCGCCGGTCAGGGCGCAGCGAAGCAGTCGCACAGCCGGCGCCGCGCATCACGCGGCAGGCCGACCTCGGCGAGCAGTCCGGCCAGGCGCTCCCCGTCGGCGGGGCGACGCACCAGGGCCGCCGGGTCCGAGGGCAGACCGGGTGCAACCAGCATGCCGGTGACGCGCCGGCCCAGACGCGCGGAAGCCTCGTGCTCGCGCAACAGGCGCGCCGCGCGCGCCGCACCGCGAAAGCGCATCCGCGCCACGGCATCGACGTTGGCGAACAGGGTGTCGAGGTCGTGCCAACGCGTCAGCAGCCGCGCGGCGGTGGCGACCCCGATGCCGGGGATACCCGGGATGTTGTCGCTGGGGTCGCCGGCCAGCGCGAGCAGATCCGCGATCTGGTCGGGGCGTACGCCAAAGTGGCGGGTGATGCCGCGCACATCGAGGCGACGATCGCGGGCGAAGTCCCACCATTCACCGTCGTCGGCGACGACCTGCGCGAGATCCTTGTCACCACTGATGATGCTCACGCGATGCCCGGCCGCATGCACATGGCCGGCAAGCGTGGCGATGACGTCGTCGGCCTCGACGCCGTCACCGGCGAAGGCGGCGATTCCCGCCGCATCGACGACGGCGCGGCAGAGCCGGAACTGCTCGACGAGCTCGGCCGGCGGGGGCTCGCGGTTGGCCTTGTAGGCTGGGTAGATGGCGCTGCGTGCGCGGCTGCCGCCGTGGGCATCGAAACAGACCGCGAGTGCGTGCGCCCCGGTGCGCTCGTGGAAGCGCGCCAGGAAGTCGACGAATCCGTGGACGGCATTGACCGGCCGGCCGTCCTCCGCGACGCGATCGGCGGGCACCTGATACCAGCCGCGGAAGATGTAGATGCTTGCGTCGATCAGGTAAACCGGCTCCGTCATGGTGGACTGGAGCGGTGTCGCCGGCATGGGTGGTGACGTGCGCGCCGTATCCCGCGAGGATCGAGGGTCCGGAGAGGCGCCGATGCGGGTCGCCTCTGCGGACAGCCTGTCCCGCGCAGCGGGCTCAGCGGCGGTAGCGGCGGCGGAACTTGTCGACCTGGCCCGCGGTATCCATGAGCTTCTGCTTGCCCGTAAAGAAGGGATGGCAGGCCGAGCACACCTCTACCTGCAGATCATGGCCGACGGTCGAGCGCGTCTCGAACGTGTTCCCGCAGGAGCAGGTAATGCGAACGTTCTCGTAACTGGGATGGGTTTCGGCTTTCATGACGCCATTCCTCGGAATCGGCCGGGCAACAAAGGACCGCGGATTCTAGAGCACAAGCCGACCCCCCTGCAAGGGTGGGCCTCTTTCGACGACCCTGGAGCCTCAACCCGCACCGGGAGCACTGCCCCGCGCGAGCACGCGCAGGCGTGAACGCAGCAGATCGCGGTCGAGGTAGCAGCCCTGTAGCTGGCGATGGCCTGTGTTCGGGTCGAAGGCGTCGCGGCCATGGAGCACGCGCAGGTTGTCGAAGGCGATCATCTCGCCGGGGCGCAGGGTAAAGCGTACGGTGTAGCGCGGGTCGCGCAGCAGCTCCCAGTACCGGCGGTAGGCGCGGTAGAAGGGTTCGACTTGGTGACCGGGCACCCGCAGCGTGTCCCGGATCCAGTTGTTGAAGCGGATTCGCGTTGGGCGCCCGGCGTCGTCGAGCTCGATCACGGGGGTGCGCATGGCCAGATCGGCCGTTTCGTCCTGGAAACGGAAATCGATCGGGGTCTCGCTCAGCACGCGGAAGCCTTCCGGGTCCTCAGCGCGCAGTGCCTCGGCGACGGCCACACCATCGGTGAAAACCGAGGCGCCGCCCTCGGCCTCGTTCGCCAGACAGTAGAGGAACTGATAATCGGGCGAACGCTCCCAGTTGGGCAGGTCGACGTGGGGCTCCAGTGCCGCCGCCGTGTAGGCAGCATTATTCGGATTCGGCTTCGAAACGACATCGAAATGCCGGCCGAAATTGGTCTCCCGCGGCCAGCCAATGCGTTCGGCGGCGCGCAGTACCTCACCCTCTTCGGTCGGCCCGTTACGCAGCAGCACCAGTCCGGAGCGCATCATGCCGGTCAGCCAGTCATGGAGGCCGGCGTCGGTGTGCATGAACGCGTGGTGGTCGATGATGGGCAGTTCCTCCGCGAAGCCGGCGTCCCACGGCACCGGCTCGATGGCGGTCGTCATCGGGCCGCCGTCATCGTCGGCGCGCTGGCGCAGCCAGCCCGGATCGAAGAGGCTGCGATGGGCGTCGATGCCCGTCATCGCGGGCCAATCCAGCGCGAGGGCCCCCATGTCGGTGATCCGAGCGCTCGGAGCGGGGATCTCGGCGGGCAGGTCAACGAGGCGGAACATGCGTTCGTGCGTCTGCGGGTGGCGGCACTCGGTGCAGGCGCAGTGGTCGCGTAGCCAGACGTAATGGAACGAGGCCTGTTCGCCGTCGCTCCAGGTCAGCGTGAGCGCGTGCGTACCCGGTTCGACGGCCGTGAGTCGGCGCGCATCGGCGTAGTCGGAGAGTTCGCCCATGTCGACAATGGGGCCGGTAGCGTCTGCAATCTGCGCTTCTGCCGTCATCGTGGTGCTTCCTCCAGCATCGTCGCTCATCGATGCTGTAGTCTGGCGCCGGCGGTGCGCCGGGGACAATCAATGATTCCGGCCCCTGAGGGCCACCGCGCGTTATGGGGTTGCCCCGGGGAGCGGTTCGCCGGCTTCGCGCCGGAGCCATTCCAGCAGGATGCGGGCTTGCGGTCGCAGGGGGGCATCGGCGGGCCACACCACGTAGAAGGCCTCTTCGGTGTCGAGCACGCTGTCGAAGGGGGCAATGAGTTCGCCGCGCGCCAGCGCGCCGCTCACCAGCGAGGAGCGGCCGAGGACGACACCGAGCCCCGCGATGGCCAGGTGCACAGCGGTGAGGGTCGTGTCGAAGTGGCAGCCGCCTCGCCCGGCGATCCGCACACTCGCCCCTGCGTGATGCAGCCACTCGGTCCAGCCGTTGCGAAACCCATCGATGTGGAGCAGGCGCTCGTCGGCGAGCCGTGCAGGGTCGCCGGCGATCCGGGCGGCGACGGCGGGACTGCACACCGGGAAGAGGGTCTCGCGGGACAGACGCTCCGCCTCGAGCCCGACCCATTCCCCCTGGCCGTAGCGGACCTCCAGGTCAACACCGGTCTCGATGAACTCGCTGTTCCAGATCAGCGATGCCACCCGCAGTTCCAGCTCCGGCCGTTCGGCGAACAGGCGATCGAGCCGGGGCGCCAACCATAACTCGATAAAGCCCGTGGTAGCGCGTAGCGTCAGCGGTGTCTCGTGGTCATGGCCGAACACGGCCCCCGTCCCCAGCGCCAGGCGTTCGAAGGCGTCGCGGACCACAGGCAAATAGGCCTTGCCGCTCTCGGTGAGTTGCAGTCCACGCGCGTGACGATGGAACAGGCGGTGGCCGAGGCGATCCTCCAGCAACCGGACATGCTGGCTGACGGCGGACTGGGTGAGACTCAGCTCCGCGGCCGCATCCGTGAAGCTCATGTGCCGTCCCGCCGTTTCGAAACTGCGAAGCCAGGTCGTGGGGGGCAGGTCAGGCACGCGCGGGATGCTCCGGGGGCAAACCAGGACGGGCAACACTGGCCCGCCCGTCACAGGGCGTCAAGTACCCGTTGATGGTGCGGGGAAGCTCGCCGTGTCGGTTCCGCCGACGGCATAATGGGCAGGTGATCGCAACTCAGCCCCACAACACAGCCCGCATGCGCGAGCGGCCATGAATCCGCTCGCCACGCCCGGCCTTCGTCGCGCTCTGCCGTTCCTGCGCTGGTGGCCGCGCGTCGATCGCAATACGCTGCGCGCGGACGCCGCGGCGGGGCTGACCAATGCCGTGGTGGTACTGCCCCAGGGCGTCGCCTTCGCCATCATCGCGGGCCTGCCGCCGCAGTACGGACTTTACACGGCCATCTTCCCGGCAATCATTGCCGCGCTGTGGGGCTCGTCCTGGCACCTGATTTCGGGCCCGACGCTCGCGCTCTCCATCGTCATCTTCTCGACGCTGGCACCGATCGCCGAGCCGGGGACGGCCGAGTACATCGGCCTCGCCCTCGCCCTCACCTTCTTTTGCGGCCTCTACCAGCTCGCCTTCGGTTTCGCCCGCCTCGGCGCATTGGTCAACTTCGTCTCGCCCGCGGTCGTCACCGGCTTCATCACGGGTGCGGCCCTGCTCGTCGTGACGAGTCAGCTGCGCCACATCCTCGGTGTCGATATCCCGCGCGAACTCGGTTTCGCCGAGACGTGGGTCTACGCCGCAAGCCATCTGCCGGACCTCGACTGGCGGGTCGCCGTGATCGGCGCGACCAGCTTCGCGGTCGCGGTCGTGCTGCGCCACTGGCGCCCCTCCTGGCCCTGGCTGCTGCTGTCGATGCTCTCCGGTGTCGCCGCCGGTATTCTCCTGAATGCGCCGGCGCACGGCGTCGACACCGTCGGCGCCATTCCGCGCGAGCCGCCGCCCGTGCAGCTACCCGAGTTCGACCTTGAGATCATCCGCATGCTCGCGCCCGAGGCGCTCGCACTGGCCCTGCTCGGCCTGATCGAGGCGGCCTCCATCGCTCGCGCGATCGCGCTGCGCTCGAACCAGCGCCTCGACGGCAATCAGGAGTTCATCGGTCAGGGGTTGTCCAACGTCGTTGGCGCCTGCTTCTCCAGCTACGCCAGCTCGGGCTCGCTGACCCGGTCGGGGATCAACTACGCCGCCGGGGCCAAGACGCCGCTGTCGGCACTGCTCGCCGCTGCCTTCCTCGCGCTGATCGTGCTCGTGCTCGCGCCCTGGGGTGAGTGGCTGCCGACGGCGGCGATGTCCGGCATGCTGATCGTGGTGGCCTGGAATCTGGTCGATCGCGACAGCATCCGCGAGACCCTGCGCACCAGTCGCCAGGATACGGCCATCCTGCTGGTCACGTTCGCCGCGACCTTGCTCTTCGACCTCGCCTTCGCCATCCTCGCCGGGGTCTTGCTGTCGCTCGTGCTGTTTCTCACGCGTGCGGCCAATCCCTCGATCTTCAGCATCGCGCCCGATCCCTCGCACCCGAAGCGCCGCTTTCGCAATCTGCGCCGGCGCGATCTGTCCGAATGCCCGCAGTTGAAGATCATCCGGATCGATGGGCCGTTGTTCTTCGGCTCCGTGCAACCGGTCGCCGAGGCGCTGCAGCGCTTCAGTGAGGGGGCAGACGCCCGCCCGCACCTGCTCATCGTTTGCTCGGGTGTGCCCTACGTCGACAGTGCGGCCGCACAGATGCTCGTGCGCGAGCGCGAACGCTGGCAAGAGGAGGGCGGGGATCTCTACCTTTGCGCGCTGCGCATCGACTCGCGGCTATTCCTGCGCCGCAGCGGCTACGCCAGCCGGTTCGGCTTGGAGAACATCTTCATCACCAAGGCCGAGGCGATCGAGAAGATCTTCGACCGGCTCGATGGGGATATCTGCTCGCGCTGTACCGCGCGCATCTTCGAGGAGTGCCAGCGGATTCCACCACCGCCGGAGCTCGATATCCCGGAAGGGCACGACGTCAATCGCGTCGAGATGCCCAATCCGGCGCCGGGGAGCTCGACGCGCGGTTGACTCCGCGTGTGCCGAGTGCCCCGGCGCGCATGGCCGACTACATGCCCGCGGCGACCGCGTTGAGGCGTTCGCGGACCTCGTCGTCGTTGTGCACGAGATAGGCGATCTGGCGATACTCCTCGACCGTCAGATCATTGACCTCGATGTTGTCCTGCATCGCGCTTGCCGCCGCCTCGATCAGGGGGGCGGCCCGGTCGCTCGGCATCTCGCGGATCATATCCAGGCGCTGCTCGCGCACCCCGCTGACCGCCTGCGCCGCCACCAGGAAGTTCTCCAGGTCCTCATCGGTGACGTCCTCGGCGCGTAGATCGCCGGAACCGGAGGCGACTTCGTTCTCGTAGAGGTCGAGCGCGGCCTGATCGACGCCCTCCATCTCGTCCGCGTCGGCGTGTACCGCCGCCGAGATGCCGAGTGCCAATGCGCCGGCGATCAGAGAAGTGGTCAGGGTCTTGTTGTAGTGATGCATTGTTCCGTCTCCATCGTATTGCTCCCCGCGCCGGGATTCAGTGGCGCCGAGAGACGCACGAACGTTGAGTCTGAGGCTGGAGCATGAACGGGTCCTGAATACCGCCTTACCATTTCTCCATGTAGGCCCACCCGCCCGGGGCCGTTCGACCCGCGCAGCCTTCTGGACCCGCTACCCGGCGGCACGCACAATGGCCCCCTCACCGCCGCACGGAGCGTCGCCGCTCGATGAACGAAGCCCCTGAAGCCCCCGAAGCGCCTCGACCCGTTTACCTCGCAGAATACGAGCCACCGTCGTTCCATGTCGATGACGTTCACCTGCGCTTCGATCTGGACCCCGAGACGACGCAGGTAACCGCGCACATGGCCGTGCGCCGGCGCGACGAGGTCTCGCCGGGATCGCCTCTCGTCCTCGACGGCGAGCAGCTCGGGCTCATCTCCGTAAGCCTCGACGGCGAGGAGCTGCACTCTGGCAACTACCGCTTCGACGACCACCGGCTGATTATTCCCGAAGCCCCCGATCGGTTCGAACTCACGCTGATCACCGAGTGCCACCCGAACGCGAACACCGCGCTCGAGGGCCTCTACACCTCCGGCGGCAAGTTCTGCACCCAGTGCGAGCCCGAGGGCTTCCGCCGCATCACCTACTTCGTCGATCGGCCGGACAACATGGCCGTGTTCACCGTCACCCTCGTCGCCGACAAGGCGCAGTACCCGGTGCTGCTGTCCAACGGCAACCCCGTCGAGGCG
>SLKC01000174.1 GCA_007134775.1 Ectothiorhodospiraceae bacterium
TCTGATGAAACAGGGTGTCGTACGGATCGCCAACGGTCTGGAGACATCGCGATGAAAACTTGGCGTGCTTGGCGGCTTGGCGAGATTCCCTTCGCACGGCGCTTGATTTTCGAGCGCGCTACCGGAGCAAGACCATGCTCGTGATGATCGACAACTACGACTCCTTCACCTGGAACCTCGTCCAGTACCTCGGCGAGCTCGGCTGGGAAGTGCAGGTCTTCCGCAACGACGCCATCGACCTCGCCGGGATCGAGGCGCTCGGCCCCAGCCACCTGATGATCTCGCCGGGGCCGTGTACCCCCAACGAGGCCGGCATCTCCGTCGCCGCCGTGCGCCACTTCGCCGGGCGGATACCCATCCTTGGCGTCTGCCTCGGCCACCAGAGCATCGGCCAGGCCTACGGCGGTCGCGTCGTCCACGCCAACGCCATCATGCATGGCAAGACCTCGCTCATTCACCACCGCGGCGAGGGCGTGTTTGCCGGCCTCGCCAACCCCTTCGAGGCGACGCGCTACCACTCGCTCGTCGTCAGCCGTGACGGCTTCCCCGACTGTCTCGAGATCACGGCCTGGACCGAAGACGACAGCGGCGGTATCGATGAGATCATGGGACTGCGCCATCGCGAACTCGCGATCGAGGGGGTACAGTTCCATCCTGAATCGATCCTGACCCGGCACGGCCACGACCTGCTGCACAACTTCCTCACCGGCACCACCGCGAAGGAGGCGGAACCGGCATGAACGTACAGGAAGCCCTGCGCGCCATCACCGAAGGGCGCGATCTCGACAGCGAAGAGATGATCGCCGTCATGCGCCAGATCATGACCGGCGAGGCCACCGACGCCCAGATCGGCGGCTTCCTCGTCGGCCTGCGCATGAAGGGCGAGACCGTCGACGAAGTCGTCGGCGCCGCGACCGTCATGCGCGAACTCTCCGCGCGCGTGCGCGCCAACGTCGACCACCTCGTCGACACCTGCGGCACGGGCGGCGACGCCTCCGGCACCTTCAACATCTCCACCGCTGCCGCCCTGGTCGCCGCCGGCGCGGGCGCCAATGTCGCCAAGCACGGCAACCGCTCCGTCTCCAGCGCCTCCGGCAGCGCTGATGTCCTTGAGGCCGCTGGCGTCAACCTCAACCTCACGCCGGAACAGGTGGGGCGCTGCATCGAGAAGACCGGCATCGGCTTCCTCTTCGCCCCGGCCCACCACAAGGCGATGAAGTACGCCATCGGCCCGCGCCGCGAGATGGGCGTGCGCACCATCTTCAACGTCCTCGGCCCGCTGACCAACCCCGCCGGTGCGCCCAATCAGGTCATCGGCGTCTTCGATGACCGCTGGGTCGAGCATGTCGCGCGTGTGCTCGGCGAACTCGGCAGCCGCCACGTCATGGTCGTCCACGCCGCCGACGGCCTCGACGAGATCAGCATCTCGGCGGAGACCTATGTCGCCGAATACCGCGACGGCCAGATCCAGAGCTACACCATCCAGCCCGAGGACTTCGGCGCCGAACGCGCCAACCTCAACCGCATCCGCGTCTCCAGCATCGACGCCAGCCTGGAGATGCTTCGCGGCGTGCTCGACAACGAGCCCGGACCCGCGCGCGACATCGTCGCCCTCAACGCCGGCGCCGCCATCTACGTCGCCGGCGTCGCCACCAGCCTCAGCGATGGCATCGAACGCGCGCGTACGGCGATCGCCAACGGCGCCGCGCGCATCAACCTCGACGAGTTCAAGCGAGCGAGCCATGAACGCTGACGCCGCCCCCGCGCCCCCCGACATCCTGCGCCGCATCCTCGCGCGCAAGGCCGAGGAGATCGCCGCGGCCGCCGAGCGCGAACCACTCGCGGCAGTCGCCGAGCGCGCCGGCGACGCCGACGCCCCCCGGGGTTTTCGCGCCGCGCTCGAACAGCGCATCGAGGCCGGGGGCGCCGGCGTCATCGCCGAGATCAAGAAGGCCTCGCCGAGCAAGGGCGTACTGCGTGAAGACTTCGACCCCGGCACCATCGCCGCGAGCTACGCCGCGGGCGGGGCCGCCTGCCTCTCCGTGCTCACCGATCGCGATTTCTTCCAGGGCGCACCCGAGCACCTGCAGGCCGCGCGCGCGGCCAGCGGCCTGCCCGTCATCCGCAAGGACTTCGTCATCGACCCCTACCAGGTCTACGAGGCGCGCGCGATGGGCGCCGACTGCGTCCTGCTCATCGTCGCCGCCCTCGGCGATGCCGCCCTGCGCGAGCTCCACGACCTCGCCGTGCACCTCGGCATGGATGCCCTCATCGAGGCCCACGACGGCGACGAACTCGACCGCGCACTCGCCACCGGCTGCGGCCTCATCGGCATCAACAATCGCGACCTGCGCACCTTCCACACCGACCTCGAGACCTCGCTCACCCTGCGCACACGTGTGCCCGACGACGTCCTCCTGGTCACCGAGAGCGGCATCCACACCCGCGCCGACGTCGCCCGCATGCGTAGCGCCGGCATCCACGCCTTCCTCGTCGGCGAAGCCTTCATGGTCCAACCCGACCCGGGCGCCTATCTGGCCGAGCTGTTCCAGTAACCCTAGGTCCGTTGGAGGGCGCCCCGCGCCCTCCAGATTGCCATTACCCACATTTCCCTTCTCCTGACCACGAAAGGCACGACAGAGATGACTCCATTCCCCGTTTGATCTCGTAACCCGAGGCGTTACGGGTTACACTCAGCGCATGATCAAGGGATTCCGGCACAAGGGCCTGGAACGCTTCTTTCGGTCCGGCAGCAAGGCCGGAATCCAGGCCCGGCACGCGGATCGGCTGCGTTTGATCCTGGCGCGCCTCCATGCAGCGAGTGGTCCGGAAGATATGGATTTGCCGGGCTTGGCCCTGCATCCCTTGAGTGGAAACCGCAGGGGCACCTGGTCCGTGCAGGTCAGCGGGAACTGGCGCGTTACCTTCGCGTTTGAAGGCGGCGACGCAGTTGTTGTCGATTATGAGGACTATCACTGAGGTTAACGCGATGCGTATGCACAATCCCCCTCATCCCGGCGAGATTCTGAGAGACTTGTGCCTTGAGCCGTTGGGCTTGAGTGTCAAGGAGGCCGCGGAAGCGCTCGGAGTCAGCCGCAAGACACTATCCAGTATTCTGAATGGGCGCGCCGGCATCAGCCCCGACATGGCGATCCGGCTGTCCATGGCGTTTGGCACTTCGCCGGAGAGCTGGCTGAATCAGCAGTCCATGTTCGATCTATGGCAGGCCGAGCGCTGCGGCCCGAAGCCTCGGGTCAAACGTTTCGTGCCGCCCGGCAATGACCTGGAATCGACGCACTGAACGGTGCGCGGCCGGTGCCGGGCATGTAGCCAGGCAGGCACGATCCGTGGGGTACAAATCCCCCATTTCCTGCGTGCTTGCCCGCACTTTCGTGCTTTCCGTGCCTTTCGTGGTCCTTCCCTTGCGTGTCTTTCGTGGCCCCGCGCCACGCTCGTCACAATCGCCTCCAGCCTGTATCCTTTCGTTCCCGCGCGCATCGTGAACGCATCGTGAACGGGACCCCGGTATGAACGTCACCATCTTCGGCTCCGGCTACGTCGGCCTCGTCACGGCCGCCTGTCTCGCCGACGCCGGCAACAGCGTACTCTGCATCGATGTCGACGCCGATCGTGTCGCCGCCCTGCAGCGCGGCGACGTCCCGATCTATGAACCGGGCCTGGGCGCGCTCATTGAGCGCGCGCGCGGATTGGGCCACATCGACTTCACCACCGACATCCCGCGCGCCGTCGCCCACGCCGAGCTCCAGTTCATCGCCGTCGGCACACCCCCCGACGAGGATGGCTCCGCCGATCTCCAGTACGTCCTGCAGGTCGCGCGCAGCATCGCCGAGCAGATGATGGCTGGGCGCATCATCGTCACCAAATCGACCGTGCCGGTGGGCACGGGCGACCGCGTCGAGGCGACCGTGCGCGACGTCCTCGCCGAACGCGGCGTCGAACTCGGCTGCCGCGTCGTCTCCAATCCGGAGTTCCTCAAGGAGGGCGCTGCGGTCCAGGACTTCATGAAGCCCGACCGCATCATCGTCGGCAGCAGCGACGACCACGCCACCGCCGTCCTGCGCGAACTCTACGCCCCCTTCGCGCGCAGCCACGACAAGCTCATCGTCATGGACCGGCGCTCGGCCGAGCTGACCAAGTACGCCGCCAACGCCATGTTGGCGACGAAGATCAGCTTCATGAACGAAATGGCCAACCTCGCCGAGCATCTCGACGCCGACATCGAACAGGTCCGCCACGGCATCGGCTCCGACCCGCGCATCGGCTACGCCTTCATCTACCCCGGCTGCGGCTACGGCGGCTCCTGTTTCCCCAAGGATGTCCAGGCGCTGACGCAGACCGCACGCCAGCACGGCTACCGCGCGCGGCTGGTCGAGACCGTCGAGGCCGTCAACGAAGAGCAGAAACTCGTCCTGTTCCAACGCATGCGTGAGCACTTCTCCCACGCGCTCGCCGGGCGCACCATCGCCCTGTGGGGCCTCGCCTTCAAGCCCAACACCGACGACATGCGCGAGGCACCGTCACGCGTGCTCATGGAGAGCCTCTGGGCCGAAGGCGCCTACGTGCGCGCCTTCGACCCCGAGGCGATGGACGAGTGCCGGCGCCTCTACGGCGAGCGCGACGACCTAGAACTCTGCGCCACCCCCGAGGAGGCCCTGAGCGGCGCCGATGCCCTCGCCGTGGTTACCGAGTGGAGTGTCTTCCGCAGCCCCGACTTCGAACTCATCCGCGAGCGCCTCAGCGACCCCGCCATCTTCGACGGGCGCAACCTCTACAACCCGGAAGGCATGGCCCGGCGCGGCTTCACCCACTACAGCATCGGCCGCCGCCCCATCGGGCGCTACAACACCCCAACCTGAGCCCGCACCCGCGCCTACAGGATGTAGAATCCCCCGCAGCGCAACGCCAGCGCCCCACGCAGGCCGGGGCCCTCGGGGAAGGGATCGCACATATGACCTCGACGCTGCTCGATCCGGTCGATCCGACGCTGCGTCAGCGCATCGCGGGCGCGCTCGGCCTCGCCGGCATCGTGCTGATCTTCTCCCTCGGCCTGCGCAGTCCCACCGCGATGTACACCGGCATGGGGCTGGCACTCATCGGCCTCGCCCTGGCCGCGGATCGCGCCCTGCCGGTGCTGCTGCGCGAGCCGCTGTTCTGGCTCGTGCTCGTGCTCTTCCTCTGGGTCTTGCTGCGGGGCTGGGCCGATCTGGCAACAGCCGACGCGCGCGGCATGGAGCCCGACGAGCGTGCCATCTGGCACCACGCCCGGTTCACGCCCCTGCTGCCGCTGCTCTTCGCCTTCTGGGTCGCCGTCTACTGGCGCCACCGCTACCTGCTGCTCCTGCTCACCGGCGTGGGCAGCGTCATCTACATCATCAATAGCTGGGACCGCCTGCACGCCGGCCTGCCCGGCGGCGAACGCGAATTCGCCTCGGCCTTCGGCGAGGCCGGGCTGATGGCCGGAACGATCCTGTTCTTCACCGTCGCCGTGCTGATCACACTCGCCCGCGGGGCGCAGCGGCTGCGACCCGCAACGCGCTGGACACTGATCGCGGCCACCGCCGTGCTGGCGCTGTTCAACCTCTTCGTCTTCATCGGCGCCCAGAGCCGGGGCGCGTGGCTCGCCATGGCCGTCACCCTCCTCCTGCTCGGGGCGGGCGGCGCCGTCTATCTGTGGCGGCGCGCGGATGCCGCGGAGCGGCGCAAGGCGCTGATCGCGAGCGGTGTCGGCGCCGTGGTGGTCGTGCTCGCCATCGCCCTGTCCTGGGAAGTGGTATCGAACCGCCTTGCCCACGACCACGAGACCATCGAAGTGCTGCTCGCCGGCGATGTCGAGCCCGACGACATCCCCCGCGGCTCTTTCGGCGACCGCTACCGCATGTTCCGCCAGGGCCTGATCGACATCAGCGAAAACCCCGTCTGGGGCGTCGGGCCCGCCTCGGTGCGCGACATGCTCCATGAAATCTGGGGCAAAGGGCGCGTCGGCTCGGGCAACTACCACAATACCTGGCTCAACCTCACCGTCGCCATGGGCATCCCCTGGACCCTGCTCTGGCTCGGCACGCACGCCTGGGCACTGGGGCGCGCCGCGCGCGAACTGATCCGCGTCGACGGCGACCGCATCATGGCGAGCTGCCTCGTCGGCGCCACCCTGGTCAGCTTCGGCGCCTTGGCCTTCCAGGGCGCGCGCCTGTGGAGCGTGCAGGGCAGTACCCTCTACCTCGTGCTCGTGACCCTGATCTGCGCCGTGCTGCTACGCAGCACCGCCCGGCGCATCCGCGAGGCCCACCCGCCCAACCCATAGCGGTCGCGCCCGCGAACCCGGGCTCGCGAACGCCTCCCCGCCGCATTACGATAGGCGACTGGCACGCGCAATGGACTCCGACCCCATCTTGTGTGTGACCACGAAAGGCGCGAAAGAGCACGAAAGCGCGGGAAATGGAGACATTCCTTTCGTGCTCTTTCGTGCCTTTCGTGGTTCGTGCTTTCGGCGACAGGAGGGACCCCATGATCACCATCGAACACCACGGCGGCGCCAGCGGCGTCACCGGCTCCTGCCACCGCCTGCGCATCGCCCCCGACCGCAGCGTGCTCATCGACTGCGGCCTGTTCCAGGGCGCCGACCTCGGCGGTGCCGACGTCCTCGAACGCCACCGCGTCGACTTCCCCGTCGACGACGTCCTCGCCCTCGTGGTAACCCACGTCCACATCGACCACATCGGGCGCCTGCCGCACCTGCTCGCCGCCGGCTACA